>URNI01000211.1 GCA_900549135.1 uncultured Collinsella sp. | reverse complement strand
CGGCTTGCGGCATCGAGCTCGTAGACATCCGGGTGGTTGCCCTCGGCGATGAGCTCGCACTCCTCGCAAGTACCGTCGGGCATGCAGCCGCTTGCACCCTCGACGCGCGCCGCCTCGGCATTGCGGCACAGCAGCGCCTTGGCCAGAATGCGCGCCATAGTGGTCTTGCCCGTGCCGCGCGGTCCGCAGAATAGGTACGCGTGGGACAGGCGCCCCTCGGTGATGGCGTGTTCGAGCGTCGAGACGATATGCTGCTGGCCCACCACGGAGTCGAAGGTGAGCGGGCGATACTTTCGGTACAACGATTCCATGGGTGCTCCCCCGGGTATACTGAGACTTGTTGCCGCGACGGCCATGCGGTCGCACGGCATACTGCATTCATAATAACCCGTACGGCGAGCCCGCCGCGATAGGAGTCTAAAGAGCATGGCAGACGCAGAGAGCAACCTCGTTCCCTCCGAAGCAGCCGACCAGGTCGAGGTCGCGCTCGAGGAGCAGGCCGCAGCCGACGACGGCATCCTGTACCTCAACGAGTACCAGTACGAAAACGACCTGGTCACCGACTTCGCCCGCCTGGTCGCCTCGCCCAGGCGCCGTGGCTCCCTGTACGTCGCCGCCGCGATTGCCGCGCTCATCGGCATCGGCATGCTGGTGGCCGGCGGCAGCTGGATCAAGTTCGGCGTCGTGCTGATCGTGTTCGGCGCCTTTTTGGCCTGGTGGAGCAAGAACCTGCACCACACGCTAGCCCGCGACTTTATCGACGCCGTCGAGGCCGACGAGTCCATGGGTGGCCGCTATCGCCGCGTCGCCGCCAACGAGGACGGCCTGATGGTTTGGGGCAAGAGCGGCAAGTCACAGTTCTTCCCGTTTGAAAAACTCGACCACGTACTCGACGGCGAGCGCATCTTTGTGGCCATGTTCGCCGACCAGGGCGTGACGATCCCCAAGGACACCTTCGTCCGTGGCGATGCCGAGCAGTTCGGTCCCTTCCTCAAGGCCCGCATCAACAAAAAACTCCGCATCGAGACCAAGAAGAAGAAAATGAAGGCCGAGAAGGCCGCCGCCGAGGCCAAGCAGGGCGACAAGCCCCAGGAGACCAAGGGCAAGCGGCGCAAGCAGAAGAAGAACAAGAAGAAGCGCTAGGCCGGACGCAGGGTCCAGACCCCAGACGGAGCTTAAATTGAATGTCGCCCACCCGAGCGTGCTACACTAGCAGCATCTATGCCACCGCGAACGCCGGAACGGGCCGCGCCCGTGCCCGCCGCTCGCAAACGAACTTTAAACGCACGAGGGTTGGCCATGCCGCTTTTCTCGCAACATACCGCCCGGTTCTCGCCGGACGTTCCCTTGGAGGGCACCAGCTCTCGCGAGCTGCTCAAGCGGTACCAGCCGCTCGAGACACTTGCGACCGGCGGTTTTGGCTCCATCGAGATCTGCCGCGACACGCACCTGCGCCGCCGCGTCGCCATTAAGCGCATCCCCCTTATCAACGGTGCCGGCATGCCCGCCAGCGACATCATGGATGTACTGCGCGAAGCGCATACCGCCGCCATGCTTCAACATCCCAATATCGTGCAGGTTATCGACTTTACGCACGACACCGCCTATGCCTACCTGGTCATGGAATATGTCGACGGCATGTCGTTGGCCGAGTTTTTGCATCGCGTGGACGGCCACTCGCTCACCTTTGACGAGGCCGCTGCCATTGCCGACGCGCTGGGTCAGGCACTCACCTTTGCCCATGCAAACGGCGTGCTTCATATGGACATAAAGCCCGCCAATGTGCTTATCGACCATTCGGGTAATGTAAAGCTCACCGACTTTGGCATGGCGCGACTGTCGTCCGCCGGTGGCTTTGGCGGCTCGCGCGGCGGCACCATCGGCTACATGCCGCCCGAGCAGCTCGATATCGAGACCGGCACGGTCGACGAGCGCGCCGATGTCTTCGCCCTTGCCTGCGTGATCTACGAGGGACTGTGCGGCAGCGCCCCCTTTATGGCGGCCACGCC
>URNI01000210.1 GCA_900549135.1 uncultured Collinsella sp. | reverse complement strand
CTTTCTCAATAAAATCCCTAGCGGTTGAGTAGAGTTATACCCTATCGCGCTCAAATGGGTCAACACGAAATAACTCAGAAACATACTTGCCTTATGGGTAATTCTACCTACCAAAAAGGGACAGGCACCTTTGTGGTGGTTCTGGCCGATGCGGCGGCATGCCTTAGTGTTCTGTCTCAATCTGTAACATCTGCAGCCATTTTTGCTGAGTAACTGTTACAGATCGAGATTTTCTCTTCAGGAGAATTCGAATGTCTCAATCTGTAACAGTTAGACGGGAATTCGGGCCCTAGATGTTACAGATTGAGATAATTGAGCTGTGAAAACAAAAACCTCCGCAGGGGTGTTTCCCTTGCGGAGGTTTTTTACTCGTTGAGTAGCCTTACGGCTTCGGCGGCCATGTTCTCGACCGTCATGCCGTTCTGAGCGAGCAGTTCGTTGGGCTCGTAGCGGTCGGGGAAGCCCTTGGCGATGCCAAAGGTGCGCGTGCGCAACGGCGTGCATGCCAGATAGCACGCGACGCGCTCGCCCCAGCCGCCGTCCAAGATGCCGTCCTCGAGGGTGACGATAACGCGATGCTCGGCGGCAAGGCTGTCGAGGAACTCGCGGTCGAGCTCGGCTGCAAAGCGAGGGTTGACGAGCGTGGCCTCGATACCGTACTCGGCGGCCAAGCGGTTTGCCACGCGCTCGCCCAGCTCAAAGAAATCGCCAAGCGCGAGCACGGCAACGTCGCGGCCCTGACGCACCACGTTGTAGCGAACGGCGCTGTAGTCGGTGTCTTCGGCGGGCGCAAGGTCGGGGCGGCTTACCAGGCCGATGCCCGGTACGCGGATTGCCACGGGATGCTCGCGGTGGCCGAGCGACCAGCTCAGCATGGACAGATATTCCTCCATGCAGGCCGGCGCCAAGTAGTGCATGTTGGGAAGACCGCCCAGCATGGAAATATCAAAGAACGAAAGGTGCGTCTCGGACGTGGTGCCAAAGATTGACGCACCAAACACCAAAATGGTTGCGGGGGCGTCGTTGAGGCACAGGTCGTGCCACAGCTCGTCGTAGGCGCGCTGCAAAAACGTACCGTACACACCAAAGACTGGCTTGGCGCCCGAGCGCGCAAGCGCGGTGGCAAAGGTCACGGCGTGCTCCTCGGCAATGCCCACATCGACGAACTGTTTGCCGGCGGCAACGCGAAGCTCGGGTGTAAAGCCCATGATGTAGGGCGTGGCGGCCGTGATGCCCACGACCTGCGGATCGCGCTCGATGGCGGTGCTGAGCGCCTCGCCCGTAATGTCGGCATAGGTGCGCGGTGCGGGCTCGCTCGGATGGCCCGGGCAGAGCTTGCGGCCAGTCGCCATATCAAACGGACCCACATGGTGCCAGCGCTCGGGGTCGCTCTGGGCCGGCTCAAAGCCCTTGCCCTTGGCGGTGGAGACGTGCAGCACGATGGGGTGATCGATATCGCGCAGCTCCTGCAGCGCGTCGACGAGGGCCAACACATCGTTACCGGCGTCCAGATAGCGGTAGTTGAGCCCCATCGCGCGGAAAATGTTGCGCTCACAGGCGCCGTTGCTGGCGCGCAGCTCGGCCAGATTGCGATACAGGCCGCCATGGTTCTCAGCAATGGACTGGTCGTTATCGTTGACGATGATGATCAGGTTGCTGTCGAGTTCGGCGGCATTATTGAAGCCCTCAAATGCCAAGCCGCCCGAAAGCGAGCCGTCGCCAATGATGGTGATGACGTTGTAGCTGTCGCCCGCCAGATCGCGGGCGTGTGCCAAGCCGCAGCCCAGGCTCACCGATGTGGAGGTGTGGCCCATGGCGAACAGGTCATGCTCGGACTCGTCGGGATTGGCAAAGCCGGAAGCCTCACCATAACGCTCCGGATCGATATAAGTGTACGCGCGCCCAGTCAGCGCCTTGTGGGCGTAGGTCTGGTGCGAAACGTCAAAGACAATCTTGTCGATAGGGGAGTTAAACACGCGATGGAGCGCAACCGTAAGCTCAACGACGCCCAGGTTGGGGGCAACGTGCCCGCCGACGGCGGCGGAGCTTT
>URNI01000209.1 GCA_900549135.1 uncultured Collinsella sp. | reverse complement strand
CGTGATTTCGGTGCTGCTCCTCACGTTTTATATTCGCGAAGGCGAGGCCGGTCCGATTCACGCCGTGCGTTCGGGCGTGACGACGATTACCTCGCCGGTTCGCTTTGTGGGCTCGGCTGTGGCCGCTCCCTTCAACGCAATCGGAAACGTGTTCTCAAACCTCACGGCTTCGCAAGACACCCTCGACGAGCTCAAGAAACAAAACGAGGTCCTGACGTCTAAGGTAGCCGAGCTCTCCGAGGCTCAAAAGACCGCCGAGCGACTCGAGAGCCTGGTCGGTCTTCAGTCGACCTACAACCTCAAGTCCACCGCGGCTCGCATTGTCGGCGCTTCGGGTGATGCCTGGACCTCGACAGTCACCATCGACAAGGGCTCGGCCGATGGCCTTACCATCAACATGCCCGTGACAAGTTCTGCCGGTGTCATCGGTCAGATTATCGAGGTTTCGGCTAAGACTTCCACCGTCCGCCTGATCGGTGATGAGAACTCGGGCGTGTCCGCCATGGTGCAGGATACGCGCGCTCAGGGCATGCTGCAGGGGCAGCCCGACGGTACCCTGCGCCTGGAGCACGTGAGTGTCGACTCCGACGTGAAGGTGGGCGACATTATCGTGACCTCGGGTATCGGTGGCGTGTTCCCCAAGGGCCTGCCGCTCGGTACGGTATCCTCGGTGGAGAAGTCTGCCAACGATGTGTACTACACCATCGTTGTGCGCGCCCAGACAACGGCCGAAAACAACGAGGAAGTGCTGGTCATTACGTCGCTGACCGATGAGCAGTCGGCTTCGGACGAGGATGTGAGCAGCGCCAACAGCACGCCGCAGGGCACCTCGCGTGATGCGGCCACCAAGTCCAAAGACGATAGCTCGGACGATGGCTCCGATGCGTCCGATGATTCCGGTTCGAGCGAATAGGGAGGCATGTCCATGGATCTACACGAACAGGGGACTGGCTCCCGCGCTTTTGCGATTGCTGCCATCGCCTGCGTCCTATTGCAGGCGGGCTTGGCGCCGCAGATTTCTATCGCGGGCGGTCGCGTCAACTTTATGATTATCCTGGTGTGCCTGAGTGTATTCTCGGGCGATCCCACGCGTGCCGTCATCTGCGGTTTTTGCAGTGGCCTGTTCTATGACCTGTCGGCAGCCGTGCCGGTGGGCGTTATGTCGCTGTTGCTGACAGTGGGTAGCTTTGCCCTGGTGCACAGTGCCGCCGGTCAGACGGGCGACACCCCGAGCGCTCGCGGCATCACGGTGGGCGCCTTCGCGCTTGCCATTAACGTGATCTACAGCATTATCTTGCTGTTTATGGGCCTGGAGTCGAGTTTTGTCGTGGCGATTTTTGGGCACGCCCTGCCGTCCTCGATTCTGACGGGCTTGGTCGCCGTCCCGTTTTTGATGTCTGGCGTCGCGCCGCAGTCCGGTTACGGATTCTCCGCACGCGGTGGCCATCAGGCGGGTATGCGCTTTAAGCCCAAGACCCGTAAGCTCAAATAGGGGAGGCCCGTAGATGTCTTCCCAGATGACGGTTGTTATCGCCGGTATCGTGTTGGTCGTGGCCATTGTGGTCGCGCTGGTCATTATGCGCCGCGGCGACTCCCGCTTTACCTACGACACGCAGCACGGAACGGCCCCGCGCGCCACCGAGGGCGAGGGCAATACGGCCGCTACCGCCTTTAAGGGGCGCTTTTCCATCCTCACCACGGGTGTGGGCGCGATGTTTGCCGCGCTCGCCGTTAAGCTGTGGGGCATGCAGATGGTCTCGTCGGACTACTATGACAAGCAGGCACAGAGCAATCAGACCCGTACCGTTACCACGCCCGCCGTGCGTGGCCGCATCTTGGACCGCAACGGCGTCGCGCTGGTGCAGAACCGTCCCTCGCTTGCTGTCGTCGCCTATCGCGACCTTGCCGGCGACAAGGTGCTGGTGCGTCATCTCGCTAACGTACTTGGCATGCCGTATGTAGCGGTGCTGCGAAACATCCAGGACAATTCCGAAGGCGCGCAGAGCCTGCATACCATCGCGACTGACGTGCGTCGCTCTACTGTCGCCTACATCCAGGAGCACGCCGGTGA
>URNI01000208.1 GCA_900549135.1 uncultured Collinsella sp. | reverse complement strand
GATACCGCGCTGGGGCGCGACGCCCGTCTGGGCCTGAGCGCCCTCGACAACTTCTATGCCTGCATGCGCGAGCTCGGGCGATTTAAACACTGCGTCCAAGTTGGCGCCACCGCCGGCATAGCCAAGCGCCGCGAGCGCGATGACGATTATCGCGGCAACGACCACGATCGGCACGTAACGATGCCAGCCTGCAGGATTGAGGCCGCTACGGCGGGCAGCACCGCGGCTAATATAGCCAAGCGTGCCATCGTGCTTGAGCTTTGAACCCACCACACGCCTTCGCCCCCGCAACGAGGACTCGGCCTGCATGGCCAAGCGAGCGCTTGCCGAAGGATAGCCATATTTTGTGCGCTTGAACGAGCCGTCGAACCCCGAGGCACTTTTACCCCACGTCCGCGAAGTCGTACGTCGGTTGACCGGCGCCGCACTTCGTTTTGTTCGGTTCGTTTTTGAAGTCTCCGCCATACTCCCCCGCACGTCGTAACACAATCGAAACAGTACTGCTTTGGACTGTATCACACGCGCCGCTCGTGGTCACGGCGCCTCGCTCAGCGGTCGTTGTCCTTCAGCAGGCGCCATAAAGTCGTGCGACTTATACCGAGTACCTCTGCCGCACGAGTCCGGTTGCCGTGAAGATGCTGCAGGACCAACCGCGCGATATCGCGCTCGGTATCGGCCAGGGGACGCAAGATATACAAATCGCTTTCGAGTGTCGGGGCACCAAAGGTCGCGGTCTTGATAACGTCCTCCTGGGCAAGTACCTCTTTCGCCACGGCACGCTCCACCGTACCCGCCCCCACTAATATATAGAGTCGTTCCGATACTTCGCGCAGCTGCAGGTAATTGCGGGGCCAACGGTACGCATCGAGCGTCTCTGCCGCAGCGGCGGACAGCCATGGGGCATCCGTTTCAAACATATCTGCCAGATACTTCAAATAGCCCGTAATTTTATGCGACACGCCGCCCTGCTCGGCAATCGCCGGCGCCACACTCACGGCGCAGGCCAGACGTTCGGTCACAAAGGCAGCCTGGTCGCTTTCGCCACCACCCGGCATATCGTTTGCCGTCAACACCACATGGCAACGAGTTGCGAGCGCCGTGTCGACCATTGCGGACACGAGCTCGCGCAGGCGCTGGGGCCCAACGGCATGCCAGCCGCCCACGCAAAGCGTCAGCCCCGTTTGGAATAGCGGCGATTCGGAACTTTTGAGCAGATGGCGCCAGCCGCGATCTGTTAGCTCATCGAGTGCAACGGACACAAAGGGCTGATCGGCATAGGGTCCATCCAGGTACAGGCGCTTTGCAATCTGATCCTGCCCCGCGCCCAGTTCACCCTCGAGCATAAGGGGCACCCCGCGTGCGTAACTCTCCCGTACGGGGACAGCGACCGCAGCCGCGTCTTCGACGATACCGTACGTGCTCGACTCGTAGCGAGCCTCGACTTCGTCGGCATTGAGCCACTCGACGCCCGCATGCGCCGCGGCGGCGCGCACCTCATGCGCCACGACCACCCAAAGCGCTCCGTGCTCCTCGGCCGTCGGTCGCACCGTCAAGCTCAACCGCACGCCCTCGCGTCCCATCACCAGGCGCGCTCCATCGCCCACGCGAGCGAGACGATCGGAAACAAAAGCGGCGATATCCTGCTCGAGCGCAGCGTCACTCATAGTCGAGATCACAACACCACCGCGCTCGTCGATTGCCAGCACCGATACTCCGGCTGCGGACAACGCCTCAATCAGAATCTGCAGCTTGGCATCGCTGTCCATGGTTCGCCCCGTCTCCAGCCGCGGTCCCATCTGGGCCCCGACATCTCAAGTGTTTCAAAATTGAACGATAATGTTCACCAAACACTATAGGGCCTGCGGTGTCTTCTTGCGAATATATGAATTGCCCCGCATCGCCATCCTGGCGGGGCGATAAGAGCTCTTCGGGACCTATCAACCTGCGGACAAGCCATACCCGCAAGAGCTCCTATCGCTCCACCGCGAGGATGCGCTCGCCAGCACGCAGCACGCAAATAAGCTACTTCTCTACCAGATTCCCAGCACGTGCTGCATTCCCAAACTCATGC
>URNI01000207.1 GCA_900549135.1 uncultured Collinsella sp. | reverse complement strand
GTCCCAAAATCTACCTACAGTTGGGGCAGAGACCCTCGAAGATGGTGTAGTGCGAGGTGACGTTCCAGCCGATTTGTTCGGACGCCTTTGCGTCGAGCTGGGCGTCAAAGGGGAGCGGCACATCGATGACGCGGCTGCACGAGGTGCAGATGATATGCGCATGCGGCTCGATGGTGCGATCGAAGCGGCTGCCGCCCGGCGTCTTGATCGAGAGAATCTCCCCGGCATCGGCCAAGAGATTGAGATTGCGGTAGACCGTGCCGCGGCTGATTTTGTCGTCCCGTTCGCGCACGGCGTTGTAGATCTCATCGGCGGTGGGATGGTTGCAGCTTTGGCGCACGGCATCAAGAACTAGCTTCCGCTGCTTAGTGTTTCTTCTTTGCACGGCCATGCGCCTCGCCTCTTTTCTGCCAATGTAGGTAGGTAAATGATACCGTATTTAGCACACAATACTAATAACGTGGGTTGAAACCGTCTTCGCTGGTAAGTGGGGCGCGGGTTTGTGCGTCCTCGAGGCGAAAACGTATACCCATTCGCTCATAGGAGGCATGGAGCGCTTCGAGGTGAGACAGGATATTCGCGGGCGCGCCTTGTACCTCCATTTCGACCGAACCGTCTTCCATATTGCGTACCCAGCCGGTGAGTGCGTGCGCCTGTGCGAGATTGGTGTTGGTAAAGCGAAAGCCGACGCCCTGGACTTGGCCCTCCCACCGTAGAAAATAGCGCTGGGGAGCGTTTTGAGTTGCTGTGTCGCTTGCTAGCACGGTTAGCCTGCGTCGCAGCTCGAGCTCAACGCCAGACGGTTTTTGAGGATCTCGATTGATGCTGGAGAAGAACTTGTCAAAAAAGCCCATCGCTAGGCCTGCTTGACTGAATCGGCGGGGAAGGTAATGCCGGCCTGCTGACGCACGGCATCCATGATGCGCAGCGAGACGAGCGTGACATCGCGATAGTGGCCAAGCTCATGACGTCCGGCCGGTGTTTCCCAAATCTCTTCTTGGACGTTATCGATGCCACCGATGGCGGTGATAAAGTCTGTGAGTTCGTATTCCATGGTGTTGCTCGATTTGGGCAGGTCGAGCACGCGGCCGTTGTCGCCCTGTTCGCGCGGCGCCTCGGTCGCCGAGCCGCGTACGACGTCGCCGCGATAGTCGATGCGGACGTTGCGGGGCGTTGACAGATGGTCAATCTGGATAGTGCCACGCTCGCCTTCGATCTGCGAGGGCAGCAGGTCATTCGTAATTTTGGAGTGTGCGAGCTCGACGGAGATACGGCCACCGCCATAGCTGGCGAGAATGGAACCGCACCCGTCGATGGGGCCATGGGTGAGCTCTTGCGTTGAGGGGTCGAGCAGCGTGGTCATGCTGGTGAGACCAGAGGGCATGCCGAAAATCTCGATCATGGGCTCGACGGCGTAGACGCCAATGTCCATGAGGGAGCCCGAGGCCATATGGCAGTCGAAGATATTGGTGGCGCGCCCCGCGAGGATTTCGTTGTAGCGTGAGGAATACTTGCCAAAGCGCAGCGAGGCGCGGCGAATGGGCGCAATTTCGCCCAGAGCGTCCTCAATGGCGTGGAAAGCGGGATCGTGAAGCGGGCGCATGGCCTCGAGCGCCACGACGCCAGCTGCCTCGGCAGCCCGGAAGACCTCGAGCGCTTGCGCCTCGGTGGCGCAGAAGGGCTTTTCGACGATAACGTGCTTACCGCCGGCGATGCAGGCGAGCGCCTGCTCGTGATGGAGTGCGTTGGGGCTGCCGATGTAGACGGCATCGACGTCGTCGGCGGACGCGAGCTCGTCGAGTGCGGTGAAGTTGCGTTCGCCGCCGTGCTTAGCGGTGAAGGCGGCGCCGCGATCTGCATCGCGTGAGAGCGTACCCACAAACGCGGCTTGGTCGTTGGCGTTGACGACCTGGATAAAGTCGTCGGTAATCATGGATGTGCCGATGGTTGCGATGCGCAGCATGTATCCCCCTCGTGCCGTTCGGTTTACAGGATGAGTGTAGCGCGAGGGGGCAAGAAATGGCGTGCGAAAACGCCGTTACAGGTCGCTCTCGTTAAAGCCGGTGTCGATATCGAG
>URNI01000206.1 GCA_900549135.1 uncultured Collinsella sp. | reverse complement strand
GTTATCGCCGGCACGGCCTACCTCGCCGGCACGGTGCGCACCTACGGCGATTCGACCCACGAGGAAATGCCGGAGCTTATGCGACGCATCGTGGAGCATACCGCAGCAGCTCTGGGCGCCGAGGCAGAGCTCACCGACTACACCATCGCCAACTACAAGGTCGAAAACGACGCAGCTTCGAGCGAGCGCTGCCGTCAGGCCGTAATCAAGTGCCTGGGCCCCACCGGTCAAGGCCATTACCGTGGCACGCTCTCGGGCGAGGATTTTTCGGAGTACCTGCGCCGCGTGCCGGGCGTGCTCGCCTTTGTAGGTACGCGTAACCCCAAGATTGGCGCCACGTACGCCCAGCATTCCTGCTTTTACAAGATCGACGAGACCGTGCTGGCAAAGGGCTCCATGGTGGCCGCCCAGTATGCTATCGACTTTTTGGCCGAGCCCACGCAAGAGGAGCTCGACGGCCCCGCGATCACCGCGGTCGCCGAAACCAACCCCGATCTGGCCGCCAAGTTGCGCTCTGCCAAGGCGACGACCGCCGAGGCTCGTGGCGCCATCCACGACGCCCGCACGGCTCGCCATGCCGCAATCAAAGGCATCCACGAAGCCCGCGCTGCCGCTCGCCGCGAGGAGAAACACGACGAGTAGTCGTCACACCCATCCATAACAGCCTGGCTAAAGCAAAGCGGGGGCGGACGCGTCGAAACGTCCGCCCCCGCTCATCTGTCAAGCGCTATTTCTACTATTTCTACCCCGTCCCCAAATGGCAGACGGCATGGCTACTCGTCCTGAGGTTCCTCGTCGGAGCTTGGCTCGGACGCCGACTCAGGTGCAGGTGCCGGCTCAGGCTCAGGCGCAGGCTCGGGCTCAGATGCCGTCTCAGACTCGGGCGCCGGCTCAGGCTCGGTCGCGGGAGCGGGTGCAGGTGCCGGCGAAGCATCCGGAGCACTGTAACCCGAGGGAGCGGACTTCTTCTCGAAGGGCAATACAAAAGTCAGGACATCGTCCTTGTCCTCGTCAGCCCACTCGCTTGCATAACGTGCCACCCAATAGCCAACGGCACGGTACTTGAGCATCTTGCCAAAGACCGTAAGAAATACGGTAACGAAAGCGATCAGCACCAGGAACAGCACGAGTGTGATGCCGCCGCCGGCAACAATCGCCTCAATACCCGTAGGACGATAGTAGTAGCTATACATACCGACAGAGGCAATGGCGCCAAAGATGGCTGTCAAGATCCATGTGACAACGTTGGCGACCAGGCCCGTCAAAAACTCGGGAAGCCACGAAGCGCAAAACAGCTTGGTCTTATTGTTCTTAAAGGCCGCCCAGACCTTATCGAGCGAAAACGCGCTCTCGACGCGACCGGTCACCGCAAAGTGCATCACGGCAATGTCGGCGAACATCTTAAAGAAGACCCCCAGGACCGCCGTGGCAATCATAGCCAGGACAAGCAGACCAAGCGAGCCAAACAGCGCAGCCTCGAGCGCATAAGAGCCGTAATACGAATACGAGCCCGCGGCGCCAATTACCACGCTCTCCACCAGAGAAAGCACTACACCGATAACGGGAATGGCAGCGATAACCTCGAGCACGACCGAAATAACGCTCGAAAAGACTCCAAGGCCAAACGATGTGGAACGCATCAACGGACGATCCATACCGTCATCAATCTTAAGCGACAGATCGCGACCCCACTCGATTCCAAAGCCCGAACCGCACACGCTCGCCACGTAAGCGGCCAAAAAGCCGATAGCGGCTGCAATACCGCCGATAACGGGAATAAACAGCACGAGCACCGACACGACACAGATAAGCGCCGGCAAAAAGGCAATCTGGCACACGCGCTGCAGCACGCCCGGAGTCTTGGTCATATCCTCAAACGCCTGAGCCGTGCAGCCTTTGGGTACGTTCATGGCAGGTTGAGGGACAAACTGCTGAGGCTGAGGCTGACCCTGAGGGGCGGAAGCTACAGCACCAGCATTAGGAGCACCGCACACGCCGCAGAACTTGTCGTTATCGCCCATAGGAGCGCCACACTGCGAACAGAACATCGAAATCATCCCTTCGTATCTAGAGCGAATCA
>URNI01000205.1 GCA_900549135.1 uncultured Collinsella sp. | reverse complement strand
TGTAGCCGCCCTCGCGCTGCAGGTAGCACACGGTAGCCGGGTCGATGGAGCCGCAGCGGGTGCCCATCATGACGCCGTCGAGCGGGGTGAGGCCCATGGTGGTATCCATGCACTTGCCGTCCTCGATGGCGCACAGGGAGGCACCGGAGCCGATGTGGCACACAACGACCTTGCGGGCCTCGCCGTTGGTCATCTCGGCAACCTTCTCGGAGATGTAGCGATAGCTGGTGCCGTGGGCGCCGTACTTACGGATGTGCAGCTTGTCGCAAACATCCTTGGGCAGGGCGTAGGTCTTGGCGACCTCGGGCATGTTGAAGTGGAAAGCGGTGTCGTAGACCGTAACGTTGGGCAGATCGGGATACTGCTCCAGGCAGTACTCGATAACATTGGCCTCGGGGTTGTTGTGCAGCGGCGCGAGCGGGGCGACCTCGCGAATTTTGGCGAGGACGTCCTCGTCGACGAGGGAGGAATCGCCGAAGTACCAACCGCCCTGAACGATACGGTGGCCGATGCCCTCGATCTTGACGCCGTTGGCCTCGAGGTCCTTCAGAACGACCTCGATGGCGACCTTGTGGTCGGGGAACTCGATGTTCTCGGTCACCTTCTTGGAACCGTTGGCAGCGTGGGTGAAGGTACCGCCGGTAAAGCAGACGCGCTCGCAGGAGCCCTTTGCGGACACCTTGTGGGACTTGGTATCGATGACCTGATACTTAAGCGTCGAAGATCCTGCGTTGACGACCAGAACGTTCATGTGTCTCCCTACTAACAGGCGGTGTGGCGCCGCCAGGTTACATACGCTTCAATAATAAACCCAAACGCCCTCGCGCTCGGGTTTATTGCGTTGATATATAAGTTATCGGTGCCCAAATACTCATGGCCTTTGACTTGTAAGACGAAAGAGCGCGGGGATATACACCAAAGAAGATATCCCGAGCGCTACAAGCAATATGACTCGAATGCCCGCGATGCTGCTCAACGCAGCATTGAACAGATAGAAAAGGATGGCACCCACCGCCACCATCTGGCTTTGAACCGAAATCAGTGAACAGCGCATCGAAGAATCGGCAGCATTTTGAAAAATCGAGTATTTGATTGGGGCAAACAACGAGTACGCAACCGTCTGCAGCACATAGAACACGGGCAGCAAATTAGCCGGAGTAAGGGGAATCAAAAACAAAGCTGTCAATACTAAGCGAATGATGCCGCAAATACGCGCAAAACGGCCCTTGTCGACATGAGCAATCACACTGGGCACAATAAGCCCCATGGAGGCCGAGGCAAGGAGCTGGACCGCAATGATCACACCCGAAGCGACGGCATTCATTCCGCGACCCGCAAGCAACAGTGAGAAAAAGTCTTCCAGGGCAACAAAAGCAAATGCCTGAGAACAGTCCATGATGAACGCTGAAAGAAGAATGCCGTTACGCGCAATAGCGGCACCGATCATCTTCGGGCTAATTCCACGCTTAGGTGTCGCTGCAGTGTCCCCTCTTCGCATCTCAGGAATGCAGGCAACGACAACCAACGTCAACACCATTGCGATGATATCTGCCGAAAGGCCAATGAGATATGCACCGACAGACGAAATGAAACCGCCCACGCAAGCGGAGATGGTATAAGAGGCATAGAAAACAAATCGCTCAACGACATTAAGTCTTACGAGCTGGTCCTGAGAGACGCTGTCAATGTAGATCGCTTCTATGGATCCGCTCACACATGCAACTGCAAATCCTTTGAGAGCAAACGCGCCGATTAAAAGCAGAGGAGAACGGGCGAAAAGTAGGGCGGCGTAGTATCCAAGCATTCCCACGACGCCAACGAGACCGCTTGTCTTTCGTCCAAACCTGTCAGCAATATAACCAGTAGGAACCTCAAGAATGAACTTACTCACTTGGTATGCAATCATCATGCTAGAAATCGCTACCATCGAGAATCCGACGAATTCAAGGTAAACCGTCAGAAAATACAAAATGGTGCTGAAGTTCGACAAAAAAACGAACGTCATATAAAGCAAAACCGTACGGTTTTTCATGCTCCGCCCTCCAAGAGCCAATAACCCAAACCGAAATCTTGGAAAAGCATGAGGGCAAAGCCGTCAGTCATGT
>URNI01000204.1 GCA_900549135.1 uncultured Collinsella sp. | reverse complement strand
GGTCGGCGAGTTTAAACTCCTCGACACCCGAACGATGCTTGTAGTCAATCACCACGGCGCGATTCTCGGCATCCACGTCAACGCGGTCGATACGCCCGCCGAGCGGCCAACCGGCATACTCGACCTTAAGCTCATTAAAGGCGAACTCAAGGTAGCGCGGGGCAAAGGGGGCAAGCGCCTCGGATTCGTAGGCGAGCACGCCTTCCAGCTGCGGCAAGATCTCGGCCACCTGACGCTCCTCCACCGGGGAGAGCGGCACCAGCGGGCCCTCGGTACCGCGCTTGCCCGCATGCTCGGCCAAGGTCTCGGCAAAGACCTCGCGCAGCAGCTCCTGTGCGCGCGGCAAGTTCTCGGGCGTCACGCGCTCCATGCCCTCTTGGGGCAGACGGGCATGCAGGTGTTCCAGCACGTCGTGGACGAAGTTGCCCTTCTCCATGTTGCCAAAATCCGCGTCGATAGACTGGGGCTTGACGCGATACGAGACAAACCAGCACAGCGGGCAGGTGGAATAGGCCTCGATCTGCGAGGCGGACGTCAGGCGCGGCACAAGCGGCGCGTCCTCGCCCTCGCCGTCACGACGGCGCAGGACCAAATACGGCACGGCCTCGGCACTCAAATGCTGAGGGGCTTCACAGGTCACGCGCTCGCGCTTGAGACCTTCGCCTGCCGCGGGATCGAAGTCCCTTACGATATCGCCCTCACCCACGCACTTCGCCTTGTCGGCGTCAGCGGCCTTAGCGTCACCAGTGGTCTTAGCGTCGTCAGCGGCCTTGTCGGCGTCAGCTTCCCTAGCAGCTTCAGCGGCCTCGGCATGCGCCCGCAACTCGGTCCACACGGCAGCCGGGTAGCACTCGCGCGCTTGGCGATCGTGCGTCACGCGGGCAAGCGCAACCGGGCCGCGTGCCGCCTGCATCGCGTGGCCAAAGCGCACGCGCAGCAAGGCCGCGGGCTCAAGCGTCACGCCCTCGCGACCAAGGCTCGCCGCCAGCGTGGCCAGCGGCCCCTCCTCGTGCGAGAGCGGATAGCTGTCCAGATCGACATCGGCAAACAGCACGGCATCGTAGCTGCCGGGGCGCAGAGCCGCCGCATCGGCAAGCGAAGCAAAGCGAGCCTGGGCACGTGGCGCACGGTCAACCTCGTGGGTCTCGTAATCGTAGGCGGTGCTACGCTTGTCCACCTTGGTGCGAATGCCATCGAGCACGGGCACGGTCGCGGCCTGCGACACGTCGAGCGCGCGGGCGCCATTCATAAGGATGTCGATGACATGGCGCAGCAGGGCCACCTCCGCCTGGCGACGGGCTTGGCCATCCAAGCTGCCCAGCAAGCGATCGGGCAACGCCTCGGCAACGGCAAGCATGGCCTTGAGCGCCGTCACGGGCTTGTCACGCCACAGCGCCTGGAACACGTCCGAGACCACACACGGTACGTTCTTAAACCAGTTTTCGTCGCTCGCCGCCTTGCGCGCGCCCCTCACCTGGCCCTGAACGCTCTGCAGCAGGCTCTTAACGCCCGCGGTAGTCTTGCTGCGCGAGAGACGCATATTCTTATCGAAGGTACGGGCATTGACGGCATCAGCGCCCGAAAGCGGACTGTAGATCCAGTCGGTAAGCTCCGGCGCGGGCCACCACTCGGTCTTTGACGCCGCACCCTCATCGGCGGCCTTCATGCGCTCGATCAGGTCGGCAAGCGCCGCAAGCTGCCTGCCCGCAATGGATTGGGAAAACGCCGTGAACTCAACTGTCTCGGCAGCAATATGACGAGCCGCCAGACGAGAGGCGAGCTCACCGAACAGCTGGGGTGCCCGGGCAGAAACAACGAGCACGCGCACGGGGTCGGCGGGCGTTGCGGCGCCGTCGACCTCGGAACCCTGGCACGCTTTTACCAGATCATCAATTTTATCGGAAACTTCAGGATCCTCTTTTGTTGTAACAAGTTCACCTTTGGATAAGCCTTGCAAAAAGTTGGTCATCCGCCATGTACCAAACCCCTGCGGCGCGTAAACAAAGATGTTGAAACACAGGACAAATGTCATAGCTGTAGAAAGGATCGCGCTTTTCTGGCGGGATTCACGATGCAGGTAGGAGGAAAGCACCAGGCAAATGCAGAAACCTACCACGCAAAAATAGGTTCCACGTGTACCGGCTGCAATAATAGCGATCCAAAAGAGCGCAA
>URNI01000203.1 GCA_900549135.1 uncultured Collinsella sp. | reverse complement strand
CGCTGGGTTGCCAAGAACGTGGTCGCCGCCGGCCTGGCCGACCGCTGCGAAGTCGAGCTTGCCTACGCCATCGGCGTTTCCAAGCCCCTTTCAATCATGGTCGACACCTTCGGAACCGCCAAGGTTGCCGAGGACACGATCGTTGAGGCCGTAGAGAAGACCTTCGACCTGCGCCCGGGTGCAATCATCCGCGACCTAGACCTGCGTCGCCCCATCTACGAAAAGACGGCAGCCTACGGTCACTTCGGCCGCGAAGACCCCGACTTCACCTGGGAGAAAACCGACCGAGTCGAAGAACTCAAAGCAGCCTGCGGCCTGTAAGCTAGCTCGAAAAGCTACAGCCAAATAACAACGCACCAAAAGAAGTACCGGCCCCAACCGGTACTTCTTTTTTATTTAAAGGTGGTGAAGATGAGCCTACCTGGGACATGGAATAAATCACAGGCCGATAAATTTTGCAGCAGAGCGACTCCAACCATGTATCCTAAGTTCCGAGGGCTTTAGTATTTGGTCGATCGCGAGTTCCGCACGAGCCGGAGGCCACTTAATGTGGCCTCCGTGGAGCAGGACTGTCCGAGCAGGCGACCAAATACTAAAGCCCTCTGAACGGTGGGACAGAGTATGCCCCGCCCCTCGGGACGACGGGATAGATAAGGAGCATCCATGGCAGGCAAGCCGCAAACACTAGCTACGACCTCGGCATTCGAGATCTTGGGCCCCGTCATGGTCGGCCCCAGCTCATCGCACACCGCCGGCGCCCTGCGCTGCGCCCAAGTTGCCGCCAGCCTGCTGGAAGGCCGCATCACCAAAGTCACCTTTGGCCTGTGGAACTCCTTCGCCCACACCTACCGCGGCCACGGCACAGACCGTGCGCTCGTCGCGGGCATACTGGGCCTCGACACCGATGACGAGAACATCAAGCAGGCCTTCGACCTCGCGCGCGAGCAGGGCCTCGAATATCACTTTGACATCAAGGGCGACGACGCCTCCATCCACCCCAACACCGTCGACATCGACATGGTCGATGACACGGGCGCCACGGCACAAGTCCGCGGCGAAAGCCTGGGCGGAGGCAAGATGCGCATCAGCCGCATCAACGGCGTCGGCGTCGACATCTCGGGCATGTATTCCACGCTCTTCGTGGCGCACAAGGACGTCCCCGGCGTGCTCGCCGCGCTCACCAACCTGCTCGCCTACGCCCACGTAAACATCGCCTTCTGCCGCACCTACCGCACCGAAGTGGGCGGCCAGGCCTACTCCGTCTTTGAGACCGACGGCGCGCCCGACGACACCGTCGTCCCCATGCTGCGCAAGCTCGACAATGTCGATTACGCGACCTTTATCGAGCTCCCCGGTTCTGCCTCGTCGCTCTCTCCCGGCGTCTCGGCCAAGGAAATCTTCGACGACGGCGAGCAGCTGCTCGATGCGTGCGAGGAAATGGGGTTCAGCATCGGCGCCGTCATGGCCGTGCGCGAGGCGCGCCTGACCGGCGAGGCGCACGCCGTCGCCGCCATGCGCCGCGTGCTCGACGTCATGCGCGAGGAGACCACGGCCCCCCTCGCCAATCCGCAGCGCTCGCTCGGTGGGCTAATCGGCGGCGAGGCCAAACTCGTCGATGCCACCAGCCGCAACGATTTGAGTGCAAGCCTGATGGGCGCCGTCCAGACCGACGCCGTTGCCCGCGCCATGGCCGTGCTCGAGCGCTCCGCTACCATGGGCGTGATTGTCGCCGCCCCCACGGCAGGCTCCGCGGGTGTTGTGCCCGGCTGCGTGCTGGCGCTCGCCGATCGCCTGCAGCTCGACGACGAGCAGGTCATGGACGCGCTCTACTGCGCAGCCGCAATCGGCCTCAACCTCACCACAAGCGCCTGTGTTGCCGGCGCCGAGGGCGGCTGCCAAGCGGAGGTGGGAAGCGCCGCTGCCATGGCAGCCGCCGCGTTGGTGCAGATGCTCGGCGGCACGCCCGAGCAGGCGCTCGACGCCAGTTCCATCGCGCTGAGTAACCTGCTGGGCCTCGTTTGTGACCCCGTCGGTGGCCTCGTGGAGGTGCCCTGCCAAAACCGCAACGCCATTGGCGTGGCAGCGGCCTTTAGCTCGGCACAACTCGCCCTCGCAGGCATTAAGAGCTTGGTGCCGTTTGACCAGATGGCACATGTCATGCTCTCGGTGGGCCACGCGTTGCCGGCCACG
>URNI01000202.1 GCA_900549135.1 uncultured Collinsella sp. | reverse complement strand
TGATCTCGAACATCCTGGGCGGATGGATCGATGCGCGCTTTGGCATGAAGGCGCTGCTTGTGACGTTTGTGCTGCAGGCGGCAGCACTACTTGGGCTGTTTGCCGTGGGCGCCGCCATGCCGATCGCGCTCATCTTTGTCTTTAGCCTGGCAATGCTCATGTACCTATTCTCGGTCTCGTGCATCACACACTTTATGGACGTGGCGCGCAGCCGCCATCCCAAGTCGATGGTACTTGCAAGTTCGGTTGAGCCCATGGCGTTTAACGTCGGCATTTCGTTTGGCACCGCGGTAGGCGGAGCCGTGGTAAGCAGCATTGGCATTGCGTACGTGGGCGCCGTGGGCGCCGCGTTCTCGCTTGTGGCCTGGGCGCTCACGCTGGTAACGATTAAGCTCGCCCGCTGGGAGCGTCGCCGTCAATCAGCACAGCCCTCGATGCGGGCATAGGGACGAACACAGCCCAGGGCGGCGAGCAACCGGTGAAAACCGTCCCATAGGAGTAATGTTTATCCGCCCGGAAGCTCCAGCAGCGCAATTTCGTGTATTTCAGATACACGATTTTCTACGATTTCGTGTATTTAAAGTACGCGAAATGCGCATGGGGTAACTCAAAGGCGGCGGCAGTTCATTGTCTGCCGCCGCCTTTTATACCGGATTTTATAGATATGTGGGGCGTTTACTCCATGCCCAGCAGCTCGCGCATCTGAGTTGCGTAGTTAGATGCCATGTTGCCGTAGGCAATCTGCACGCCGCCGTTAACATGCACATGAGCCAGACCCCCGAATCCGCCCGATTTGGGGGTCTTTCTCGTCAAAATGTACGCTAAATCCATGAGGGCATATAATGGGACGCTCTGCTCGAATGCACGAAGGAAGGAGTGATGATGCCTGGTCACGAGAAGCGCGTCTTGTCGCTTGACGGCCTGCGAGGGCTCGGGGCGCTGATGGTGTTCCTGTATCACGTCGACATCATGGTCAAGCCGTTTGGCGCGGGAGGTCCGAGCCTCTTCCCTGGCACCGCGTCGGTTATGGTGTTCTTCATCCTGTCTGGCATAGTGCTGTCTCTTGTTCCCTTTAAGCACATGGGAAACGGCGGGTACGACTGGCTTGGCTATTACCCAAGAAGGGTCGTCCGCCTTTGCGTGCCGCTGTTTGCGGCGATTGCACTGGCCCTTCCTGCGGGCTACGTGGCCTGGCGCCTGGGGTCCACGTCGCGCTCCGCGCTTGCCGTCGCCTACGACGCGGGCCTTCCCACTGCGGTTCATGACATCCTCATGCAGTTCGACGTGCTGTTCAACGTGTCCGATGGCGTCAACAACCTCTTTGGCGCGCAGCTTGTCCGCGTTGACTCTCCCGTCTGGTCCATGAGCTGGGAGCTCTGGTTTAGCCTGACGCTTCCGCTGGCCATCTGGTGCATATCAAGGATTCGCCGGACGGGTCTGGCGGTTGTTGCGACCTTTATTGCGGTGCTTGTCTCGCACTGGACGGGCTACTTTCCGCTGCGCCTTTGCCTGATGTTCTGGCTTGGCGTCATGGTGGCCCGGCAATTCGACAAAATCAAGGCCGTCAAGCTTTCAATCCTGGCCGAGCTGGCGCTGCTTGTGGCCTCCGTTGGTGTTATCGAGCTCTCGCTCGTGTGGCATCCCGGTGGGGTCCTCGAGGCGTTGGAGTACACCGCCATGAACGCGGCCTGCCTGGTGGTGGTTGTCGTCGCAATCGCCGACGGGTTCACGCGCCGTGCGCTTTCTGCGGCCCCCATGATCTTTTTGGGAAAGGTGTCGTACAGCCTCTACCTTACCCACGCCATTGTCATCGGTGCGCTCGCTGCCCTGCTGCCCAGGCTCGGGATTGTCGACCCGCTCGCGATTGCCGCGATCTCGCTGCCCGCAAGCATGCTCGTCTCCGTTGCGTTCTGGCGCATCGTCGAGGTACCCAGCATGAATTTGTCGCGCTCGCTGGCATCGTCAGGGCCTAGGGACGCCGTTCGATAACGCGTCGTACTTGGCTTCGTTTGGAGAGAGCTGGTCATGAATAGCCCCAAGCCCGTCCACCGCGTTCTATTTGTCTGCCACGGCAACATCTGCCGCTCGACGATGGCCGAGTCGGTGTTTACCGAGCTAGTGCACCGCGCCGGGCGCGCGGGCGAGTTTGTCATTGATTCCGCCGCGACCTCGACCGAGGAGATCGGCAACCCGCCACACCACGGTACCGTTGCCAAGC
>URNI01000201.1 GCA_900549135.1 uncultured Collinsella sp. | reverse complement strand
CGGTAGTTTCGGTGGTGCCAAAGTGCCCGCCCGTCTTGCTGTTGCAAAAGCGCTCGACGGTGGCCACGCCTTGAACGGGGTCGGCAAGTGCGCCCGTTGCCACAAAGAGCATCAAGAAGAGCGTGCTTTTTTCGCGGGGGCTGTGGTCATCGGAGCTGTTGATACGCCCCAAGGCATTGGCGTAGAGGCGGTCATCGAGGTCATAATCGGCGAGAACCGACATCATGCCTTGGGCCGCCGGGCCGCTGTAATGCTCGGATATTTCCTGATAGGCGCGATCGCCTCCGCCGAGCTTGCTGCTAATGGCGGCGGCAAGGTTAAGCGTGGAGACGGTAAGGTCATTGTAGATACCTGGCGCACACTGATCGGGCTCGCGGTGGACGATGTAGCGAGTGAGGTACGAGCGGTTGGTAGAGCATTTGTCGAGCAGGGTACTGCCTGCATACGAATTGCCGTTAATGAGCATTCGCGCAATCTCGAGATGCTTGAGACCGCCGAACGATCGGATGTCGTTGTAGAGGACCGAGCACGGTGTTTCCGCCGCCATGGCTGCCTCCCCAGATAACTTTAATGGCGTACTGCAAACATGATAGGAAATGGCTACGCTCAAAGCGTACCGACTCGAAAAATGTTGCGCAACGCTTTGCATAACTATTGAGACATTATAGGGCAGATACGCCAAGTTGCAGGATGGCTGCAAACGACACATTTTGAGAGGTCGTGCCCTATGGAATGCCCTTATTGCGGTGCATTGTTACCCGATGACGCTAGTTTTTGCTCTGAGTGTGGATCGCCTCTTGCCGCGCCCTCGTTGACCGCGCCCGTTTCCGAAGATCCCTATACTACGCCCCAGACCGTGTCACAGAGCCCTGCCTTTTCTTGGCGCGACGGCGAGGCCGCTACGGCGGCAACGGTGGAGTTGCCTAAGGCGGATGCTGCCTCGAAAGCAGACGAGCAGCCGGTGGCGGCACCCGGCGCGTTTGAGCCCGCTGTGCCCGAATCCGATTCGGACGCCACGCGTGTAGTCGATCCCTTGTCAGACTTTGGCACTACGATCGAGGACGTGGAAACTGAGCCTGCCTGCCATGCCGATTTTGGTTCTACGCCGCTCAGTGAGGAAGAGCAGCTCGAGCAGGACCGCGAGAGCCTCAAGACGGCCAAGGCCGAGTACAAGCTGGCACGCAAGCGCCTGGGCAAGTCGTATGCGCCCGCCATCGCCGCCGGCGTTATTGTCGTTGCCGCCTTGTGCGCGGGAACCGGCTGGGCGGGCTACTCATATGGTTTGGCTCATCCGCAAAATACGGAGCAGATTCAAAAGCTCAAGAAGCAGCTTGAATCTTCCAAGGACGAACTCACAAAAACGCAAGACGAGCTCGATCAGACAAAGTCCGACCTTAAGGATGCTAAGGCGGAGCTCAAGACCGCAAGCAAGAACGGCGAGGACGCCAGCTCCGATGCCGAGGGCTCTTCCACGACGGGCAATGCGACCTCGTCGACCACTACGACCTCTGGTAGCACAGCGAGGCTCAACATCGATAAGCCCACGAGCTTTGCCAACACCACGTGGCGCGGAGCACTTAAGGAGACGGGCAACTCTTGGGGCCATACTTGCTACGGCGCGAGCAAAAACGACCTTGTGATTGTGTTTAAGAGCATCAGCGATTCCGGCGAAGTGGTTGCAGACATCTCGGCCACGCTGCATGCCCACGATACCTACAACGCCGAAAAAACCGTCGCCCAATCCGATGGTGACGACTATCGCACCTACACGGACGTCACCGGTACGTTTGTTAGAAACAAGGGTTTTGAGTTTTCGCTTCCCGTCGAGGAGGACGGCTGCGACCTTACGGTCTCGGGTGTTCCTAAAAAGAAGAACGGCAAGTATTACCTGAATACCACAGTCGAATCGGGAGACGGCGCCGTTGCCATGGGAACGCGCATCACGGATTCCTTTGAGCTTTTGATTTCCTAGTGTCGCCTGTATGCGATGCGTGAAGCGGTGACGGGTGCGGCTTTATCGAGAGCTGCGTTCGTCACCGTTTTTTGTATAGGGTCTATGAGCTGACCTTGGCATCGCCGCCGGCTAAAGCATGCCGGCAGATGCGAGGACGAGTATGACCACGATTGCTACCAGGGCAACAATCACCATCGTGAGTGCCATCGAGCGTTGACGTTTGACGGCAAGGCGTGCGCGACGCATGGACTCGGCGCTGCGGACCGTCTCGGTGG
>URNI01000200.1 GCA_900549135.1 uncultured Collinsella sp. | reverse complement strand
AAGGGTTCAAGAGAACCTGAATGCGCACCATACGGTACGGCTCGACGACAAGAGCGATCACGATGATGACGGCGCCAGCCAGAATCGCACCGATAATGAATTTTGGGTCAAGGCCGGCAAAGAGCGCCATGCACATGATCGTCAACAGAATAATCAGGATGGTGCCAAAGTCAGGCTGAATAAAAATCAAGAAAATCGAAGGGCCCAAATAGAGACCCATGTTCTTAAGGAACTCATTGATGTTGCCACCGGGCGAAAACACGCGGTCGAGCATGATGGCCGAATAGGCAATGGCAAACGGCTTGAGAAACTCCGATGGTTGAAACTGAATGCCGGCAATGCTCAGCCAACGCGTAGCGCCACGGCTCCCGCTACCGACAAGGAACACCGCAAGCAGCAAGATCATCATAGCGATCAGAGCAAGTTTAAGCGCCCCTTCGCCAAACCAGCTATCAGGTGCAACGCGCGCGATGAACTCGAGGGCAGCAACACCGACGACAGTGAACATAAACTGCCGAAACAAAAAGTAGGTCGCGGAGCCGTTCTCGTGAAGTGCCTCGACTGAAGAAGCCGAGTACACCATAAGCAGGCCAAAACAGACCAGCGAGAACAGACAGGTCAAAAAGACCAGGCGGGGTCGCATGATGCGCGCGGGGACGCCAGCGATATAGCGTTCGCCGATGCCCTGCGTGCCACGACCGGCGCGCGGCGTGCTGTGTTGCGAGGAAGCACGGTCCGAGTCGGGCCTCCTCATATTCTGTCGGGGGCTCTCCTCTCTCACCGGCAACCCCTATTCCATTTGTGATTTCGCTGTAGCGGCAAGCTGAGCCACGTAGTCCTTAAACACGCGGCCGCGCTCCTCATAGCCCGAGAACTCATCGAACGAAGAGCAGGCAGGAGAAAGTAAGATCACGTCACCACGGCTCGAAAGCGAACGGGCAACGTCCACGGCGTCGCGCAGGTCATCCGCCTGGGCGATATCCACATCGCCATCGACATCAGCCTCGTCCATAGCGGCGGTGAAGCGCTCGCGCGCATCGCCAAAGCAGACGACCGAGCGCACGTTGTCCATAACGACGCGCGCGAAGTCCGTGAGCGGCGTGCCCTTATCGTGGCCGCCGAGCAGCAAGATCACGTCGTCATCGGGAAATGCCGTCAGCGCCTTCTCGACCGCATCGGTGTTGGTCGCCTTGGAATCGTTGACGTAGCGCACGCCGTCAATCTCGCCACACGGCTCCACGCGGTGCTCGAGCGGCTGGAACGAGGCAAGACCGCGGCAGACACCATCGACATCGGCACCGACCGCCAAGGCAGCCGTGGCAGCGCACAGGGCATTGATAACATTGTGATGGCCCGAGATCTTGAGCTCGGATGTAGCGATGAGCGGGGTCTCGACACCCTTCAGACGCACGATCATCTTGCCATCGCGCACAAAGGCGGCATCCTCGCCCTCAGGCTCGTCAAAGGCAACCTTGCAGATGCGACGACTCGGCGTGTAGATGTACTCATCGAACTCGTGAATGCCGGCGTCTTCGACGTCGACAACCACCAGATCGTCATCGACCATATTGTCAAACAGTTTGATCTTGGCAAGCGCATAGTTCTTATGGCTCTTATGCCAGCCCAAGTGGTCGGGAGTGATGTTGAGCAGCACCGCCACGCGGGGGTGGAGCTCGGTTGTCGTAGCAATCTGATAGCTCGAGAGCTCAGCCACAAACCACTCGTTGTGGGCTCGGCCGTCAATCTCGTTGACCGGCGGCTCGCCGATGTTGCCGACAGCAACGCTGGCCTCGCCGGCAGCCTTAAGCAGATAATCAGTCAGCGACGTGGTGGTCGTCTTGCCGTTGGTGCCCGTGATGGCAATCCAGTTATCGGGCGACAGGCGATAGGCAAACTCGGGCTCACCCATAATCTGGGCGGCATGCTCGCGCCCAGCCTTAAAGAAGCCCGAGAACTCCGAGATGCCCGGGCACGTCACGCATACGTCATAGGCGCCCTCGACCTGTTCGGTCCCATAGACAAACGACGCACCAGCAGCCTCGAGCGCACGCGTGGCGTCATTGGGCTCAGAGGTGCCACCGCCATACACGGTAACGGCACTTACGCGCTCGGGATGTGCCAGCGCCCAGCGGGCGACATCGAGACCGGATTTGCCCTGACCCAAAACGAGCAGGCTAAAGACATCAGCAAGAGACATGAAAGACCACTATCCCAACTGGAAGAACAGGGCAA
>URNI01000199.1 GCA_900549135.1 uncultured Collinsella sp. | reverse complement strand
AGAAAGAATGCGAGAACCCGTGTCCAGTCCGTTTACCAGCTTTTTAGCCCAGCACTTTGACCAGATTAACGACTATCTGGCCACGTTCTTTGACGGACAGGCGACTTCCGCCGATATCGAGCGTTACCTGTATGCCCCGCTCTCGGCATTTACGGCCAATGCCGGCAAACGCCACCGCCCGCTCATCTGCATGCTCGCCGCCACCGCGGTAGGTGGCAGCTTTGAGAGCGCCCGCAGCGCGGCGGCAGCTATCGAGCACTTTCAATCGGGAGCGCTTATCCATGACGACATCGCCGACAACGGCCAACTGCGCCGCGGCAAGCCCTGCATGCACCTTACCGAGGGCACGGGGCTTGCCATCAACTGCGGCGACCTAGCGCTCACAATGGTCACTAAGACGGTTCTCGACGACCCCACGCTGGAGTCCGACGTGAAGCTGCGTGTGCTCCACGAGCTTACCGAGATGATCGTCCGCACCATCGAGGGTCAAGCGCTCGACCTGGGTTGGGTCCGTGACGGGCGCTTTGATATCTCGGTTGATGACTACCTGGACATGGCGACGCACAAGACCGCGTTTTACAGCGGAGCCACGCCGCTTGCCGCCGGAGCCATTATCGGCGGCGGCAGCGATGAGCAAATCGAAGCGCTGCGCGCCTTTGGCCTGCACACGGGCCTTGCCTTTCAGATTCAGGACGACCTGCTCAACCTTGTCGGCACTAAGGAAGCCGCCAACAAGGACTTCCGCACCGACATCACCGAGGGCAAGCGCACGCTTGTCGCCGTACACGCCCTCTCTGATGAGCGCCACCACGACGAGGTCGAGGCGATTCTTTCCTCGGGCACCGATGATCCCGCGCAGCTCGCACGCGCCGTGGAGATCTTCCAGGAGACCGGCTCCATCGATTACGCCCACACTTACGCGCTCGACCTGACCGCTAAGGCCAAAGCGGCCATCGAGAACGTTGAGCTTGATCCGCACGCACGCGAGCTGTTCCTCTCCATGGCAGATTTCTTTGTGGAGCGCCTTAACTAGCGGGGTTATAAAACCTGTCAGCAGCGTATTTGGGTACAACTTGCTACACTGTTGAGTGCATGTTTATGCATCCCTTTGCGTTGTCTATCCGACAGACGCTCAAATAGTACGAATGGTACGCCGAAAGGGGTTCGTTCATGGAACCTATTACAACGGGCATGCAAGGAGCAGCCGTCGAAGACGTGCAGTCTCGTCTCCTGCAGCTCGGCTACACGATTGATGCCGCCGAAGTCACCGACAACTACTTTGGAGCCACCACTGAGCAGGCCGTCAGCACCTTCAGGCTCGACAGCGGCCTTGCTGCCGGTCATGCCGTCGATATCCCCTGCTGGAGCGCCCTTGTAGACGCTTCGTATAAGCTGGGCGACCGCACTCTCTATCTGCGCATGCCCAATTTCCATGGCGCCGATGTGCAGGCCCTGCAGCGCGCTCTCAACGTTTTGGGCTTTGCCTGTGGCGAAGACGACGGCTACTTTGGTCCGCATACCGAGGCCGCCCTGCAGCAGTTCCAGGAAAATGTCGGTCTGTTTGCCGACGGCATGGCCTTCCAGGACACCTACGCCTACATCAACCGCCTGCACCATGTGTGGGAGGGCAAGCCCTCGGTCACCGAAGCCGAGTCCCGTATCGGTTTTGCTCGCGCCGCCAACGTGCTCGAGCGCTTCCAGATTGCCGTTATCGGCGAGGACCCCATCGCACGCAGCGTTGCGTCGCGCATGTGGAATATCGCCACGGCAACGACCGACAACAGCGGCATGATGCTCTGCGACTCCGAGGTCCCAACCGACGTTGACCTGGTGCTCGAGATCGCAAGCGATGAGCTGCCCGCAGATGCAGCGCCGCGCGCCACGATCGCCCTCGCCGAGTGCCACAACCTGGCCCAGCGCATCCGCACCGCCAATGTCGCCGCGCAGCAGAAGCCGGCTCGCATTCGCATTGAGCTCACGGGCATGACGCGCTACAACGGCACCTTCACGGCCAGCGACGCGCAGACACTCGCCGTACGCCTGCTCGATGGCGTTTGCGATGCCCTCGCAGATTAGGTAAACTAAACGAGTTGCTTTTGGGCAACACCACACATTGGGACGTAGTTCAACGGTAGAACTCCGGTTTTTGGTGCCGGCTGTTGGGGGTTCGAATCCCTCCGTCCCAGCCATTAAAATTGAGCGCCCTGAGCCCATAACGGCCCAGGGCGCTTTCTTGTG
>URNI01000198.1 GCA_900549135.1 uncultured Collinsella sp. | reverse complement strand
ACTAGAAGATGGCACGTGTGCACAACTTCTCAGCTGGCCCGGCCGCACTGCCTACAAGCGTGCTCGCCGAGATCGCCGACGAGATGATGGACTACCGCGGTTGCGGCATGTCCGTGCTCGAGATGAGCCATCGATCTAGCATGTACCAGCAGATCATCGACGACGCCGAGGCAACCCTGCGCCGCCTGCTGAGCATCCCCGACAACTACCGTGTCCTGTTTTTGCAGGGCGGCGCCACGCTGCAGTTTGCGGGCATCCCCATGAACCTCATGCGCCGCGGCCGCGCCGGCTACGTCGTGACCGGCAACTTTGCCAACAAGGCCTACAAGGAGGCCGCCAAGTACGGCGAGGCCGTGCTGCTCGCGAGCTCCGAGAACACCAATTTCGACCGCATACCCACCATGGCCGACATCAACGCGCGCATTGCCACCGAGGCCGCAGGCGACGGGCTCGACTACGTCTACATCTGCCAGAACAACACCATCTTTGGCACCATGTACCACGAGCTGCCCAACTGCGGCGACGTACCGCTGGTCGCCGATGTCTCGAGCTGCTTTTTGTCGCAGCCGCTCGACGTCGAACGCTACGGGCTCATCTACGCCGGCGCTCAGAAAAACGCCGGCGCCGCGGGCGTGACCGTGGTCATCGTGCGCGACGACCTCATCACAGATGGCCCCGCCTTTGCGCAGACGCCGCAGTACCTGGACCTTAAGACCCAGGCCGCCAAGGGCTCCATGCTCAACACGCCCAACACCTTTGGCATCTACGTGTGCGGCAAAGTGTTCCATTGGGTGGAGCAGACCGGCGGACTCGCCGCCATGGCCGAACGCAACTGGGCCAAGGCCAACCTGCTCTACGACCTGCTCGAGCACAGCGAGCTGTTCCATGGCACCACGCAGGCCGACAGCCGCTCCATCGCCAATGTCACCTTCCGCACCGGCGACGCCGAACTCGACGCGGCCTTTGTCGCAGGCGCGGCCGAGCACCAGATTCAAAACGTCAAGGGCCATCGTCTGGTAGGCGGCATGCGCGCCAGCGTCTACAACGCCGTAACCATGGAAGACGTGCAGGCACTGGCCTCGTACATGAAGGACTTCGAAACGCAGCGTAGTTTGAGCCCGCGATCTAACTAGCCCGCAACGCGCGGGCCGACCAGCCACTTCAAACCACCTGTTTAAACCAAACCTGCTAAGGAGTTTTTCATGCGCAAGATTAAGACCATCGACGACATCACCAAGGACGGCAAAGTCGAGTTTGGCGAGGGCTACGAGTTTGTGGGCACCGCCGAGGAGGCCGACGCCATCCTGATGCGCTCCACCGACCTGCACGGCTACGAGCTGCCCGAGGGCATCCGCGCCATCGCCCGCTGCGGCGCAGGCGTCAACAACATCCCCGTTGAGGAGTACGCCAAGAAGGGCGTCGTCGTCTTTAACTCCCCCGGCGCCAACAGCAACGCCGTCAAGGAGCTCGTCCTGGGCATGCTAGTGCTCTCGAGCCGCGGCGTGGTGCAGTCGATGAACTGGGTGCGAGACAACGCCGACGACCCCGAGATCCAGGTCGATGCCGAGAAGGCCAAGAAGGCCTTTGTGGGTCGCGAGCTCAAGGGTAAGCGCATCGGCGTCATCGGTCTGGGCAACGTGGGCTCCAAGGTCGCTAACGCCTGCGTCGACCTGGGCATGGACGTCTACGGCTACGATCCGTTCATTTCCGTCGAGCACGCGTGGGTGCTGAGCCGCGAGGTACAGCGCGTGGGCACGCTCGAGGATCTGTGCCGCGGCTGCGACTACCTCACCGTGCACGTGCCCAGCAAGGCCGACACCATCGGCATGATCAGCACCGAGCAGATTAACCTACTGGCACCCGACGCCGTGCTCATCAACTACGCGCGCGAAACCATCATTGACGAGGACGCCGTCGACGCTGCCCTGCGCGAGGGCAAGCTGAGCTGGTTTAGCTGCGACTTTGCCACGCCCAAGACCGTCAAGATGCCCAACACGTTTATCACCACGCACTCGGGCGCCGGCACCGGCGAGGCCGAGGCCAACTGCGCCGACATGGCCATCAGCGAGCTCAAGGATTACCTGGAAAACGGCAACATCGCGCACAGCGTCAACTACCCTGCCTGCAGCATGGGCAAGGCGCGCGCCGCGAGCCGCATCGCCTGCCTGCACGCCAACGTGCCCAACATGATCGGCCAGATCACGGCCATCCTGGCCAAGGACAACGCCAACGTGCAGCGTATGACCAACGAGTCCGCCGGCGAGAACGCCTACACCATGTTCGACAC
>URNI01000197.1 GCA_900549135.1 uncultured Collinsella sp. | reverse complement strand
CTCTCGAACGTGACTGCTGGTGTACTTGCTTATTAGTATATATTCTCAATAATATAATGCAAGTATTTTTAGAACATTTCTAGCCTTGATACGACGAGGCTTTGGGCGGCGTCTTGCCCTTTAGCACCTTGTGATAGTAGTCGTACGTCAGCGGCGTCTCGTCGCTCAGGCGCTCGGCATCCTCGACCTCGCCAATAAACAGCAGATGCGTGCCCACATCCACAGTGTCGATCAAACGGCAGCTAAACAGGGCCGCAGCGTGCTCAGGCACATAGGGCATGCCCAGAGCCGTCTCGCGGGTCTCGTATTTGGCAAACTTGTCATAATCGCTGCTGGTGCGGAACCCAAAGTTACCGATGTAGAGCATGTCGGCAGTCTGATCGATCACGGTCAGCGCGAACGCTTTGGCCGATGCGATGACGCCCGAGGTGACATTGTCCTTGTTCACGGCAACCGAAATACGCGGCGGCATGGACGTCACCTGCACCGCAGTGTTGATGACGCAGCCGGCGCGCAACCCGTCTGCCGCAGCGCTCACCACGTACAGACCGCTCGGCATGGTAAAGAACGCAGTTTTGTCCATAACGATCACTCCCCTAGCTCGGGTTGGAACCTCATGAATGTATGTACCCACAAAAAAGGCGGCACCCATAACGGACGCCGCCTTTAAGACATATGTGTCAGAACAGTAAGAAAGATGAGACGCCCGCAGTTGCGGTGAAATAGGGACTGAATAGCCCCTCAAACAGGCAAAACAGTCCGTATTCCACCGCAACTTATACAGAGCGCCTAGCGATTGCGCTCCTTTAGCGCGCGATCGATTTCGCGCTGAACGTCGCGCTTGGCCATGTCCTCGCGCTTGTCGTAGAGCTTCTTGCCGCGACCCAGACCCAGCAGCAGCTTTACGCGGCCGTCCGTATTAAAGTAGAGCTCCAACGGAACCAGCGCATAACCACGGTTGCGAAGTTTGCCGTCAAGAAAGTCGATCTCCTTGCGGTGCAGCAGCAGACGACGCCGACGGTCGGGATCGCGATTCCACACGCCACCATGGCTATAAGGGTGGATATGCAGTCCGACGAGCCAGCACTCGCCGCCACGAATCAGCGCAAAAGTGTCAGTGATCTGACAGGCGCGCTCGCGAATCGACTTGACCTCGGTGCCGCTCAGCTCAATACCGCATTCGAACGTCTCATCGATAAAGTACTCGTGATGCGCCGAGCGATTCTTAGAAATGAGCTTGCGTTCACGCTTACTGGGCATCGCCGGCCTCCTTGGCGCCATCGGCGTTTGAGCCCGTAGCCTCGCGCTTTGCCTTGCGCTCGGCATTGAGCTCGGCATCGCTCTCGCGCACCAGTTTGATAATCGCCGCGCAGGCCTCCTCGCCCACCAAGTCGCGAGCACGCACCGTCAGGCGCGTCGCCTCCTGCTTGTCGCCGTCGCTTGCAGCATCGGTCGCGCACATGATCAGGCAGATGGCAATCTCGGCCGAAGGCGAGGTCGGCACGCCTTGCAGGGCCAATTCACCCATCACGTGGTCGTCGCTCTCATCAGCGGCATCCGGATAGGTGGTATGGATCTTGTTGAGCAGGCGCGTCGTATGCGCATCGTTGGGCGCCAGGCGCAGCGCCAGACGTGCGCAGCCCACGGCAGCCGAAACGTTCTCGGTCTCGGGCTCCAAAAAGTACTGACCTAGATTGGCGTAAGCGCGGGCGGCGCACTTGCCATCGCTTGCACGCTCCAGCACCGAGAACGAGAGCGATGCCCATTCCTGCTTGTCCTCGAGTGCGCGGAACAGCTCGGCCAAATCCAAGCGATAGTTGCAGTTCATGGGATCCCAACGCACAGCCTGCATCAGGGCATTACGAGCGCTCACATAATCCTGCTGACGAATGTAGGCAAACGCCATATCAGAGTACAGGCGGTCAAACGGCACCTCGACCTGCACCAGCTCGCGCGGATCCTTTTCCACACGACGGTAGGCCAGACGCTCAAACTTGCTATCGAAGCTAAAGTACTGGCGGTTCTCCTCTGTCTTGCACTCGGCATCGATATACTCCTCGGCGAGCTCCACCAGACGCTCCAGCAGCGGCGTCGCCGTAGCCAGGTCGCCCTGCGCCAGATAGTTCTCGGCATACGTGATGTCTTGCAAGCTGATGGGCAGATCCATGGCTACTCCTCGATCTGAGCGAAACACGGCAGGCGCCGTATATACGGTCAATACACAAAACCCGGGTCTCTTGCGAGGCCCGGGCGTTCATTTTGTGGTAGCCCGTACCAGATTCGAACTGGTGATCT
>URNI01000196.1 GCA_900549135.1 uncultured Collinsella sp. | reverse complement strand
ATCCATCACATCAAACGTGGCTACGAGCGGTTTGTCGAAAAGCTGCAGGCGCTAGGCGCGCATGTCGAACATGCCACCGTCCCCGATCCCGTCATCTACTAATGCAGGTTGCCTATGTTTAACAAGAAGCCCCTGGCGGATAACACCCGAAGACCCTCGACTGGTGCGCAGGCCAAGATCTACAGCCGCGACAACGTCGCTCGCTATTCCGAGCGCGCCCGCCAGCGTCGTCGCGGGCGCACGGTTCGCCGCGTAGCTCTCATCGCCGTGCTCGGTGTGTTGCTGAGTGCCACGACCGCTGCAGGTCTGTGGTTTGCCACTATCATGGGCAAGCTTGGCGACTCCAATGTCATTACCAACAACCTGCGCCAGATTCTGGTCGATACCGATGAGGCAAAAGATCCGTTCTACGTGCTGCTTCTTGGTACCGACGGTCGTCCGGGCGAGGATACGTATCGTGCCGACTCGATTATCTTGGCTCGCATTGACCCTACGCAAAAGCAGGCAACACTTATTTCCATTCCGCGCGATACCAAGGTTGTCTATAAAGGCTCGACCATGAAGATTAACGCCTGCCATACGTATGGCGGCGCGGAGGCCATGGTCCAAGCGGTCAACGAGCTGTGCGGCGTTCAGATTTCTCACTATGCCGAGGTCAGTTTTGACGGCATGCAGTCGCTTATTGATTCGGTTGGCGGTATCGACATTAACGCGACCGACGACGTCGACGATCCCGAGCACCTGGATATTAAGATTACTGCCGGCCAGCAGCATATGGACGGCGCTACCGCCCTTACCTACGCCCGTTGCCGCTACACCTATGCCGACGGCGACTATACGCGCATGCGCCATCAGCGTCAGGTGCTTGGCGCCCTCGCCAACCAGATCCTCAACAACTTTGATGCCACCAAGATCTTTGATCTGGTCAACTCGCTGTCCGACATGCTCGTAACCGATATGAGCGTTCAGGATATCGTGTCTACGGTCAACGCCATGCGCGGCATGGATGTCGATGGCATCTACTCGGCCAACCTGCCTTCGTATGCCGACGGCAGCACTATGATTGACGGTGTGAGCTATGTCTTTGTCTACGAAGACGAGCTTAAGGAAATGATGGCCCGTGTCGAAGCCGGTGAGGATCCCAAGGGCCCCAACACCATGGGCCTTTCCGACGGCTCTAGCTCCACGATCGGCGACCTGAGCAACAATACGTCTGACGACTACGCAAACGGTACCGCAACCTCATCGGTTGGCTCTGACGATTCCGATGGCTCAAGCGATTCGAGCGATTCGGACTACTACGAAGAGCCTACCGGCGACGGCAACGGCTACGAAGCCAACTACTAGAGTTACGCGGGCTTACCAGCCCGCGTAACGGCTCGACGCTGCGCGCTGCCCAGAGCGACAATTTGTCATTCAAAAGGCAGGGCATGACCAGAAGGTCAATGCCCTGCCTTTTTCATGCCAACTTGTTCGCTCTGGGCAGCGCTCGCTGACGTTGGCTCAACCTGCGATGCCGACTACTTTTCTTGCACCAAAAATCGCCCCGTTCTCGGTTTTGAGGACGAGGCGATTTTTCTTACCTAGATTATGCGAGTTCCTTATGCGAAGCGGGCGACGAGCTCCTGCAGGACGTCAGTCATCTTTACGAGTGAGCTGACCGGGATAAACTCGTTGACGCCGTGGTAGCAATAGCCGCCGGTGGAAAGGTTGGGACAGGGCAGGCCACGGAACGACAGCTGCGCGCCGTCGGTGCCGCCGCGAATCGGCAGCACCTGGGGCTCGACGTCGCAGGCAAGGAAGGCGTCCTTGGCAACATCAATAAGCTCGGGATAGTCACGAACGATCTCGGCCATGTTGCGGTACTGGTGCTTAATCTCGACCGTTACGCGCTCCTCGCCCAGTCGCTGGTTGAGCATCGAGGCGGCGGCATTCATCAGCTCGAGTTTCTGCTGGAACTTGGCGGCATCGTGATCACGGACGATATAGCGTGCCGTGGCATGGTCGACCGTTGCCGAGACGCCCTCAAGGTGATAGAAGCCCTCGTAGCCCTCGGTGTATTCCGGGCGCTGCTCGTAGGGGAGCAGGGCGTTGAAGTCGCAGAACAGGTTGCCCGCGTTGACCATGCGGCCCTTGGCGTCGCCGGGGTGAATGGACTGGCCCTCAAAGCGAACAGTTGCCTCGGCGGCATTGAAGCACTCCCACTCAAGCTCGCCAACCGGACCGCCGTCTACCGTGTAGGCGTACTTGCAGCCGAAGGCCTCGATATCCAACAGCTCGGCACCATGACCGATTTCCTCGTCCGGGCAGAAGCAAA
>URNI01000195.1 GCA_900549135.1 uncultured Collinsella sp. | reverse complement strand
CCCTCAAAGTCCTTGAGCACCACGCGATCGGCCGTGGTGAGCGCCTCGATAAAGGCCTCGTACTCTTCCTTGTTGAGCGGGGCGTTGAGATAGTCGCCACTCCCCTGCTCCTCGTAGCGCGACTGCGAGAACAGCACGTCCATATCGAGCGTAGAGGCATCGACAATCGGGGCCGCCGCGTCAAAGAACGCCAGGGCGTCACCACCGACAAGCTTCATGACCTCCTCGCTCAACGCCGGCGAGCACAAGGGGCCCGCGGCGATAACCACATGACCCTCGGGAATCTGGGTGACCTCACCGTGGACGACCTCGATATTGGGGCGGACGGCAACCTCGGCCTCGACGAGCTCGGAGAATGTAACGCGGTCGACCGCCAGGGCGCCGCCAGCGGGAACGGCGGCGCGATGGGCGCAGTCGAGCAGCACCGAGCCCATACGCTCGAGCTCGGCCTTTAACAAGCCCGCCGCAGAGTCCGGACGGGTCGACTTAAACGAATTGGAGCAGACGAGCTCCGCCAAGTGATCGGTATGATGGGCAGGAGAGCTCACCTGCGGGCGCATCTCGCACAGCTTTACGGCAAACCCGCGATCTGCCAACTGAATCGCACATTCCGATCCCGCCAGGCCGCCGCCGATAACCGTCACCTGATCAAACAGCATCTGCAAACACCTTTCTAATTGACACGTTTTCCATTGTGACCGAAGGGCGTCTGGGCGTGAAGGGCAAACTTGGAGGGCGCATACCTTCCATCCATCATGCGTTCGATGAGGCCCTCAAGCTCGAGCGAGCCCAGGAGCTTGAGTACTCCGACGGCATCGAGGGAGACGAGTGCGGCGATGTCATCGACCTTGAGCGGCGAGGCGATGAGAGCATGCATCACGGTCTGCTGCATGAGGTTCAGATCTGCGATACCGGGGGCATCGGGACGCGAATAGCGCAGGGTGCCGTAGATTCGCGAGATGGCCATCTCGATGGACTCCTCGTCGATAATGCAGCAGGCACCGTTGGCGATGAGGTAGTTGGTCCCGCGCGACTCGGGCGACAAAATGGAGCCCGGCACCGCAAGCAGTTCGCGTCCCAGGTCCATGGCGGCCTCCGCCGTCGAGAACGTGCCCGAAGGCATGCCGGCTTCCGACACAAAGAGCGCCTGCGAAAGTGCTGCGATCACCCGGTTACGCCGCGGAAAGGCAAACTTACGCGGCCCCATACCCCAAGGCGAGATGGATACGACCGCACCGCCCGTATCGATCGTGCGCGCGATGAGCCCCGCGCTCGAGCGCGGGTAGACCACATCGGCGCCCGTACCCAACACCACGACATGCTTGCCTCCGGCGTTGACCGCGGCCCAACCCGAGGCCTGGTCGCAACCGACCGCACCGCCCGATACCACCGTCACCCCTGCCTCGACCGCAACTTTCGCGGCAAGCTCTGCCACGGCAAGGCCGTACGGCGAGGCCTTGCGAGCGCCGATAATGGAGAGCGCGGGAGTCGACAGTGCGGCGGGGTCGCCACGCACATAGAGCGTCTGGGGTACATCAGAGAGCTCCAAAACGGTATCTGGATACAACGCATCACCGGGATGCAGCTCAAAAGTCTCCTCACCCATCACTGATCCCTCCGTCCCTGATACATGGCGGCCTCGAGCACATGATCCTGCGTCACCCGCTCACTTTCGGCGACATCGGCAATCGTGCGCGCGATGCGCACCAGGCGCACGATGCCGCGCCCCGTGAGATGCGTGCGCTTAGACAGGCCGAGTACGCATTTCTCGGCGGCCTCGTCGAGTGCAAAGGTCGACACGACACCGTCAATGGACCGTGACTCATCGTCCTCGGCCTCGGCATCCGCATCGTCCATACGGGACTCACGCCAGGCACGAAAAGCCCTACCGCGGACAACGTAGTCGCGCAGCTCGGCCGACGACATGCCCTCGGCGCCCTCGATAATCACCTGCGGATCGGGGCGAGTCACGTCGATCATCAGGTCGATACGGTCGGCCAAGGGACCGCGCAGCTTGGACCGGTAGCGCTCGACCATCGATGCCGAACAGCGACACGGAACCTCGCGATCGCCCAAAAAGCCGCAGGGGCAGGGATTGCTCGCCGCAAGCAGTTGAAAGCGCGAGGGAAACGTAAAGGCGCCATCGACGCGCACGATCCTGACATAGCCGCGCTCGATAGGCTGACGAAGCGTCTGCAGCACACCGGTGGGAAACTCAGCAAGCTCGTCCAAAAAGAGCACGCCACCATGGGCAAGGCTGATCTCGCCCGGATGCACCGGGCGCCCTCCACCAATAAGACCCGCTGTCGAAATGCTGTG
>URNI01000194.1 GCA_900549135.1 uncultured Collinsella sp. | reverse complement strand
TTTTCATTCACTACTCCAATGCCAATATCCACGACGTAAGCCTGCTCGACGCACTTCGCTCTCCCCTCTTTATGAAGTATTACGAAGGCCAGCCTTTTAACGACAACTACCTCAAGCCTTGCCCTATGCTCGAGAACCCCGATGTACTGCCCAAAATGGTCGCCGAGGCAGGCGCCATGAGCACCGACCTGGTAGAGAAGGAATCTCCCGAACAACTGCGCGAGAAGACCAGTGCCGCCGCAAAAGCTTGGTCATCCGTGGCAGAGCGCATTTGGAACGACCCCAAAGATCCGCTCTACACCAAGCGCCATGACGATATGACACAGGGCATGGCCGATAGCGATATGCACAAGTTTGAAAAGCAGGGCCGCAAGCTTAAATCAAACTGCTAGTACCCCATCATCGATAGAATACAAAGGTGCGGGCGCCCCAAGGTATTTTGGGGCGCCCGCACCATCTATGACATATATCCCCTAAGTTGCGATGAGATAGGGACTGACCATGTCTTCAGCCAGCAAAAACAGACACTATTTCACCGCAAGTCATTTAGGGGCTGATGAAAGCAGTTGCCAAAAGAAGGTCTATTCCAAGCGAGACTCCAGGCTCGACAGGCCGTTAAGAGTCAGGTCGTTGGCGACCGCCGAGACACGCTCAATGGAAACCGAGCCATCGGACAATGCCCACGTGCGATAGATGCCGATAATACCGGAAAGCAAAAACGCCAGGTAGTAATCGAACATCTCATCCTTTAGGCCCTCGGGCAACAGACCGCGCTCGGCGATCTCGTGCTCGAGCGGTACGCGCAAGCGAGCCATAAAGTCGTCGAGCGGAATGTTTTCGATCAGCTGACGATTGAGTACCAGGTTGTTGCAAAGTGCCTCGTTAACGGTTTTGAAGAAGGTCGCCGCCGCTCCGAGCGCACGCTCGTTGGTGTCGCCACCCATGGAGGAAAGCGTCTTCTCGACCGAGTCGACGATCATCTCGACCGCATCGACGGCAATGGCATCGAGCAAGCCGTCAACCGTGCCAAAGTGCACGTAGAAGGTCTTACGGTCGACATTTGCCTCGCGTGCGATGGCGCTCACCGTAATATCGGCCAGGGGCTTTTCCATGAGCAATCGCTCAAACGCCGAAAGAATCGCATTGCGGCTGCGGACGATACGACGGTCAAGGCGCGGTTTGGTAGTAGCCATAGACGTGTCCCCTTCATGTCAACTGCCCACCTGTAAGTCCTCTACATGTGGGAGATAATCAACGTAAGAGGATTATCCTACATCTCACATCGCAATGACGAGCGTCATCAAGAACGCACGACTCGCCCACTGAGCCCTAGGACCTCTTCTTTTTATTAAGCGCCGACGGGGAAACGCGGATACCGTCGCCAGTCTGACGAACGTAGGTCTTGTGAGCCGGCTTAGAGGCCACAGCAGCCTTTTGAGCACGCTGATTGGGATCCACGGTAACCTGGCACGCAGGATGCGCCTTAACGGGCGTTGAGGGCGTCTGAGGCGCACGCCCGAGCTTTCGCATCACACGGTCCCAGCGCGCATGAATACTCTCGTTGTGAGCGCTCTTAAGGCCCAGCAGCGGGGCGGCCAAAATGGTCGGCGCGATAAAGGTGATCAGACGCCACAGCAGATAGCCTGCAGTCGATGCCGTGCCAAAAAAGTGACCCAAAAACAGTGCGAAGCCGCCCTCGGCGCCACCGGTGCCACCGGGCAGCGGAACGGCGGAGCTCAGCAGCTGGACAAAGGCGCTCGCGGCCATGACCGAGAAAAAGTCGACTTCGTGGTGGCCAAAGGAGAGCATCAAAAAGTACGGAACCAGGTAGAAAAACGCAAGCTGCAGCATGGTGATGACAACTGTGAGCAGCATGGAAGAAAAATGGCCGGCAGAGAGTTTGAATTTCTCGGAAAACGAGTAGATCTCGCCATCGACAAAGGTGCGCCAGCCTTCGATCTTTGTAGCCGAGACGCCGACGCGCTCGAGCCAATTGATGATGCAATGGGCGACGCGCGTGACGGTCTTGGGCATCAACGCCACGGCAAAGATGCCGAGCAGGATGCAGCAGTGCCCGCCAAAACTAAAGACGCACAGCAGCGTCATGTCGCCATAACGCTCGGCGAAAAACGGCATACGGGCGAGCAGCAGAATGGCACCCCATGCCACCAAACCAAATTGGTACACGATAAAGCGCGTGAACTGCGTGGCACCCGCCTCGCCCACGTTTTGGCCGGCTTTGGTCAGGCGGTAAATCTGGGCAGGCGTAGAGCCCATCATCATGGGCGTCAGGTTGCCAAAGAAGATGCCGCTCGCCTCGACCGAAATCAGGTCGCGGATGCCGA
>URNI01000193.1 GCA_900549135.1 uncultured Collinsella sp. | reverse complement strand
AGGCGAGCCGCGGTGCGCGCGTGACGGGAGGCCCGCTCGGCGGCGTGCGTATGCTCGGCAGTGTGGCCATTCCGCTGTTCACGGGCGTGTTCCGTCATGCCGAGACGCTTTCGGCCGCCATGGATGCGCGTTGCTATCACGGCGAACAGGGACGCACGCGTCTGCATGCACTTACGTTTGGCCGCGGCGATGCGTTGGCGGCGGTGGTGACGGCGTTGCTGCTCATCTGCGTCATCGTCATCAACCTTCAACTTGTTTAGGCGCGATTCGAGCGCAAGAAAGGGGTTCCTATGACCGACAACGACCGCACGGCTCAGCTTGAGCGCGCCTGTTCGTATCTCAGGCGCATTCCGGCGTGGTATCTGGCCACGACCGATGTAGCCGACGGGCATCAGCCTCGCGTGAGGCCGTTTTCGTTTGCCATGGTCGATGACGGTAAACTGTGGTTTTGTACGTCGCGCGACAAAGATGTGTGGGCGGAGCTGAGCGCGAATCCCAAGTTTGAGCTCTCGGGCTGGAAGCCGGGGGAATGTTGGATCGTATTGACCGGCGAAGCCGCACTTGAGGACGACGCAGTTGCGAGCGACAAGGTGCGTCAAGCGGGTTTTAAGCACATGGTGGGCATTGGCGAGGAACACGAGAGTGCCAACGACGGCCGCCTTGCTTTCTTTTCGGTCCGCAACATTGCCGCGCGCTTCTGTGATATCGACGGCAGCGAGGAGCGCCTGGAGCTCTAGCGCGTCTCAAATTAACTACCCGTTCTGAATTAGCTAGTGCCAGGAGGACACATGGACGGATTGAATACGGTTTTGGAGTATCTGACGTCAGTGCCGGCATGGTATTTGGCGACGAGCGTTGACGGACAGCCGCATGTGCGTCCGTTTTCGTTTGCGCAGATCCAGGACGGCAAGCTGTGGTTTGTAACGGCGCGCACCAAAGATGTGTGGCAGGAGCTGCTGCAAAACCAGCGCTTTGAGGCCACGAGTTGGTGGCCGGGCCATGGCTGGCTCATCTTGCGCGGGCATGCGGGCCTGGATGACCAGGCCGCTCCCGATATGCGCGAGGCAGGCTGGAAGCACCTGGAGCGCCTAGGCGAGCACTACGAGGGCGCAGGCGATCCCACGCTCGTCTTCTTTAGCGTGGAGGAGCCGGAGGCTTTCATCTGCAACCACGACGAATGGGTACCTGTCGAGCTCTAAAAGAGTTCTCCCGACGGCTCCAACAATTTAAATAACCGTCTATATCGGGCCCCACATCGCAACGTCACCGTAAGGCGCACTGGGCAATATGGGGCCCGCATTTATTTGTCAATTCCTTCGAGTGAATGTGTCGGGACTGTTTCAATGCATGAATATGCAAAAGATTTGCGTAGATATGCATCTTTTGGTGCTAAAGTTTCAACTCACTTCATAACGACGGCTGCGGAATGCGCATTGGTGCATAAACTGCAGACAAGGAGTTAGATATGTCTTTAAAGGTTGGAATCGTCGGTGCGGCTGGATATGCCGGAGCCGAGCTCATTCGCCTCGTCCTCGGTCATCCCGAGTTTGAACTTGCTGCCATTACGTCCAACGCCGATGCCGGCCAGCCGTTGTCTGCGGTGTACCCGAGCTTCACCGGCGTAAGCGATCTTGTTTTCACGACGCATGACGCCCCCGAGCTCAAGAACTGCGATGCGGTCTTTTTGGCCGTGCCGCACACAGCTGCCATGGCACAGGTGCCCGCCCTGCTTGCCGCGGGAGTTTCCTGCATTGACCTCTCGGCCGACTATCGCCTGAGCGATCCGGCCACCTTTGAGGCCTGGTATGCCGCCGAGCACACGAGCCCCGAGCTACTCAAGAGCCGCGCCTTTGGTCTGCCCGAGCTGTTCTGTCGGGACTTGGAGACCGCCGCATCCGATTATGCTGGCGGCAAGTCCGTGCTGGTTGCCTGCGCCGGTTGCTATCCCACCGCAACGAGCCTTGCTGCCGCGCCTGCCGTGCGCGCGGGCTGGGTTGCCCAGAGCGGCCCCGTGGTCGTTGACGCCATCAGCGGTGTAACGGGTGCCGGTAAGTCCTGCAACGCCCGCACGCATTTTTGCAGTGCAGACGAGAATCTGGAGGCATATGGCGTGGGCAAGCATCGTCATACGCCCGAGATCGAGCAGATTCTTGGCCTGACCGACCGCATCGTCTTCACCCCGCATCTGGCACCGCTCAAGCGCGGCCTGCTCTCTACGGTGACGATGCCGCTTACGGCGCAGGCTATCGATACCTTGACCCTTGAGGACGTTGTCGACCATTACAAGCAGTTCTACGCCGCGCGCACCTTCGTGCGCGTACTCGATGCCGGCCAGCAGCCCAAGACGGCTTCGGTCGTCGGCACCAACGCCGCCC
>URNI01000192.1 GCA_900549135.1 uncultured Collinsella sp. | reverse complement strand
TCCATCACGCCGCCCGTGGCGCCAAAGATCACACCCGCGCCCGTGCCAAAGCCCAGCGGCGTATCGAGCGGCTCCTCGGTAAGCGTGTCGACGCTCACGTGGCTCGCGCGGATCATGCGCACCATCTCGCGCACCGTCAGCGCAACGTCTACGTCGGGCGCACCGCCCTCGCCCACCATGCTCGGCAGTGCACACTCGGCCTTCTTGGCCGTGCACGGCATCACGGACACCACGAACAGGCGCTCGGGCTCCACGCCCAACACCTTGGCGTAGTACGTCTTGGCAATGGCGCCGAACATCTGCTGCGGCGACTTGGACGTGGACAGGCTATCGACAAACTCCGGATAGCGCGCCTTCACAAAGCGCACCCAGCCCGGGCAGCAGCTCGTAAACATGGGCCAGCCGCGGCTATCGCCCTCACCCTTGGCAGCGGCGCCCAGGCGCTCGAGCAGCTCGGAGCCCTCCTCCATGATGGTGAGGTCGGCCGAGAAATCGGTATCGAACACGTATTCAAAGCCTACGCGACGCAGCGCGCACGCCAGACGCTCGACGGTGGCCTCCTCGCGCGGAATGCCGAGCTCCTCGCCCCAAGCGCTACGCACGGCCGGCGCAATCTGCACCAGCACGATCTTGCCGGGATCGGCGAGAGCATCGAACACGGTCTCGGTGTCGTCGCGCTCGCGCAGGGCACCCGTCGGGCAATGCGTGATGCACTGACCGCACGCGACGCAATCGGTCTTGTCGATCGGCGCACGCCCGCGGGTGCCCACGGCGGTATGCGTGGCGCGGTTGGTCAGGTCCCAAATCCCTAGGCCCTGCACGCTCTCGCACACCTTGATGCAGCGCATGCATTTAATGCACTTGTCGTTTTCGCGGATGATGGGAAAATCGAAATCCCAGCCCTCGCCCGCCAAATGCCTTTGATATGGCAGATAGAAAATGCCCAGGTCGTTGGCGATGGTCTGTAGGTTGCAGTTGCCGCTGCGCACGCAGCTCGTGCACTGCGAATCGTGCTGGGACAGCAGCAGCTGCACGTTGGTGCGACGGGCCTCGCGGGCCTTCGGGCTGTTGGTATGGACCACCATGCCGTCGAGCACGTAGTTGTTGCAGGCGGCAACCAGCTGGTCGCAGCCCTCGACCTCGACCACGCACACGCGGCAGCCGCCGATCTCGTTTAGATCGCGCAGGTAGCACAGGGTGGGAATCTGAATGCCGACGGACTTGGCCGCATCCAGGATCGTGGTGTGCTCGGGCACCACGACCTCGCAGTTGTCGATAGTGAGCTTGACCATATTGTGCGCTCCGTTTTCGCTGTTATCGCTGACGGTGGTTTTGTTGGGCTCTACCATTCCAGGTTCCTCCCTCCGCGGAACGCACCAAAGCCAAAGTGATCGCAACGCAGGCAGCGGCTCGCCTCCTGGCGCGCCTCCTGCTCGGTGAGACCCTGCTCGACCAGATTCCAATCGTGAATACGCTCGCCGGCCTCGCGCTCGCCCAGCTCGCAGCGGCCGCACTCATGCTTGCCCTTAAACTGGACGGTCGGCAGCTCCACGTCGAGCTTGATCTTGTGGTCAAAGCCCAGGTAGTGGTCGATGTTTGCCGACGCCACGCGGCCGGCATTGATAGCGCGGATGACGGTGGCGGGGCCGGTCTGGCAGTCGCCGCCGCTAAAGAGGCCATCGAAGTTGGGCACGGCGCCGTCCGAATCGGTGATAACGCAGCCCCACTTGCAGGCAATGCCCATCTCCTCAAACGGCTTGGAATCGATGTCCTGGCCGATGGCGACGAAAACGCGCTCGCAGGGGATGACGCGCTCGGGCGTGGCGGCGGCACGCGGAGCCGGACGACCGCGGCGGGGCTCACCGATAATCTGCGGCTGCACGCGCAGGCCGTTCACGCGACCGTCCTCGCCCGTCTCGATGGCGAGCGGGGCCGTCAGCTCCAGCACCTCGCAGCCCTCGGCCTGGGCACCGGCGATCTCGGCGTCCTGGGCCGTCATATCGCAGATGCGACGGCGGTAGACGATGCTCACCTTTTCGGCACCGCAGCGCACGGCAGAGCGCGCCACGTCCATGGCCACGTTGCCGCCGCCAATGACGCACACGCGCTGGCCGCTCAGGTCGGGCAGTTCGTCATCGCCGATGGCGCGCAGCATCTTGACGGCCGATTCCACGCCGGGCGCCTCTTCACCCGGAAGGCCGAGCTTCTTGTCACTGTGGGCACCGATGGCCAGGTAGACGGCATCGAACTCGTCGCGCAGACGGGCGAGCTCCTCGCCGTTGACGGAGTGGTCGAGCTCAACGTCGATACCGGCGCTCAAGATCCAGTCGATCTCGGCCTGCAGGCGCTCGCGCGGCAGACGATAGCTGGGGATGCCGTAGCGCAGCATGCCGCCCA
>URNI01000191.1 GCA_900549135.1 uncultured Collinsella sp. | reverse complement strand
ATGATCGCGTAGATATCGAGGCGCCATGGACGAAGAGCTTGATTACCTATGGGAGGCCCTCGGCCTCGAGATAACTGCCATCCCTTGGCCAGATCGGCACAAAATTCATCCCACGCTACGCCCCGCCATCACAGTCATGCAGGCAACGTATCGCGGCGCCTCATTTTTGATGATGCGAATGGCATGGCACGCGACGCTACCCGACCTCAAGCGAGTTCAGGCAAGCCTCGTGGAGCTATCCGGTATTCCCGTCGTGATTTCTGAGACCCATTTGGAGCAACGCCAACGCGACCGTTTGCAAGCACAGCGAATCCCGTTCATCTGTCCCGACATTCAGGCATATCTGCCCTTTATGGACGAAGAGTACTGGAGCGGCAAGCCCAACAAACAGGTAAGGATCTACGACCCGCATAAGTGGGCACAGCTTGAGTACTGACCAGAGCGAACCCGCCGACGGAAGTGCATCTCAGAATCTGCACTCGAAACAGGACGCACTTTCCGCAGTTGCTACAGCAGCGCCTCGGTCCAAGTCGCTTCCCTAAAACCGGGGATCGCAAAGTCATCGCCCACCAGCAACGGACGCTTAACCAGCATGCCGTCGGTCGCCAACAGCTCATAGCATTCCTGATCCGACATCCCTGCATCCAGACGTGCCTTCAGGCCAAGCTCTCGATACTTCATGCCCGACGAGTTAAAGAAGCGACGCACCGGCAGCCCCGAACGCGCAATCCAGGTCGCAAGTTCTTCAGCCGAAGGATTGTCTGTAACAATATCGCGATCGACGTACTCAACCCCATGTTCGTCCAACCAGGCCTTGGCCTTTTTACACGTCGAGCATTTGGGATATTCAACAAACAGCACTGCCATGGGGATTCCCTTCTTAGAAAAGACAAGTGTCTGGCAAACAGCGCATCGATGGCCATCTGCGACCGATGCCGATATTGTAGCCGGCGCCGACGCACAGGCGGTCGCGGTTTTCCATCTTGAGGTTAACGTCTCGCATGGACGCCAATGGTACGGTATGGGCGACACGACGGATGTTGGTACCCATCCACATGCAAACGGGGACAAGTGGGCCGGGGTGGGCGACAGTAGCCGTTGAGTCCGCGTCCCCGGCGCCCCTACTCCGTCTCGCGCATCCAGCGATCGAAGGTCCCCACGCACACACCTAAACGCTTTGCCGCCTGACTCCGGGTAATATTACCCGCCTCATAGATATCGCGCACTCGTTCAAATTGCGGAGGGCACGGCTTGCGAGGTCGACCAAAACGCACGCCGCGCGCCCGCGCCGCCGCGATTCCCTCCGCCTGACGACGGTGGATGTTCTCTCGTTCCACCTGCGCCACATAGCTCAACAGCTGCAAAACGATATCGGCGATCAGTGTGCTGGTCACATCCGATCCGCCGCAATCTCTCGCACGCGTATCGAGCAACGGCATGTCCAGCACAACGATGGCCGCACCAAGTTCCTTGGTTATACGGCGCCATTCCTCGAGTATCTCGCTGTAGTTTCGACCCAGCCGATCGATGGAAAGCACCACCAACACGTCACCGGAAGCCAAGACATGAAGCAGTTCCCGATACCGAGGGCGATCAAAGTCCTTACCGCTTGCACGGTCGGCAAAAACATTCGCCGGCTCCACGCCATAGGCGCTCAGCGCATCCAACTGGCGATTCAAATTTTGATCGCGCGAACTCACCCGTGCATACCCATATACCGTTGCCACAACATCCCCGCTCTCTCGTAAACCTGCCAAAAAGGGACAGGTTTGTTTTGGTAGGTCCTATCTCCAAAAAGCATATGAAGAAGCGGCCGAGCTCATGGCAGGGCAATCAAGAGACACGCAAAGAGGGCGGCCCCGAAAGACCGCCCTCTCCGCTTTGCCTATACTCACTCCGCACCGGTTAATGAATGAGCTTAAAGTCCAAATGTCCGCGAGTAGTGTTGACGCGCGAGACCTCGATAATCACGCGCTGCCCCAACTCAAAACGACGCCCCGTGTCGGCACCCGTCAACGTGAGCGCGTCCTCGTCAAACTCAAACCATTCGTTACCCAAGCTCTTAATGGAAACCAGCCCCTCAACCTGCGTTAGGTCGAGACGCACGAATAGTCCCATGCTGCTGACCCACGAGACCGTTCCGGCATAGCGCTCGCCCAGGCGGTCCTCGTAGTACTGCGCAATCTTGATTTTTTGCGTCGCATGGCTGGCAGCGTCGGCCGCACGCTCGGCATCGCTGCACGCGCGGCAGATTTGCGGCAGGATGCGCGGAAGCGACTCTCGGCCTTTTCCGATCAGCCTCGGCGTACGCACCAAGGCGTCTTTCCCGCCCAGCTGCTCGTATGCCAGCTGCAGCTTGAGCACGCGATGCACCACCAGATCGGGGTAACGGCGAATGGG
>URNI01000190.1 GCA_900549135.1 uncultured Collinsella sp. | reverse complement strand
TATAGGCCCTCGTGTTGCGACGGAGCGCCCCGCGGTCGATCTCGACCCAGGACCAGCGCGTCAAATCGGCTTTATTCATGATTAGTCATCCGACCCTTCGTCCATGATTCCCAGATCTTCGAGCGCATCCTTTGCCGCCAGCTCCATGGCAGGACCGATCAAGTCGATAAGATCGGTCGCGATAACGCTCTTCTCACCATACTCCGTCGCCGCGGCAAAACCGGCGTAGCTGTGAAGTGCGACGGCGTACGAATACAGCAACTCCCAACGATCCATCTCGTCGCGCATGGTGGCAAGCGTGCCGGCCAAAATACCCGCGAGAACATCACCTGAACCGGCAGTTGCCAGAGAAGCCGGACCCGAGAGCGGCAGCAGTACACGCTCAACGCCACAGATAGCCGTCGTCGGCCCCTTGGCAATGACCACCAGATTGTCGGAGCCTGCAGCCCAGACAACCTTCTGCGCGGCTGCAATCGCGGTACCAAGGTCGTTCACCTCGTCACCGGCAACCAGACGCGAAAGCTCACGATAGTGCGGCGTCATAACCAACGGCTGCTCGCGACGATACATCTCGGGGTTACTATCAATACCATCAATGGCAATCTTAGCAAGGCAGTTGAGTGCATCGGCATCCAAAATAAGCGGTACATCAAGCTCGAGCAAGCCCGAAACCACCTGCATAGCGCCGGCAGACGTCGTCATACCGGGACCGCACAGTACGCAGCTGTACTTCTTTGCAATCTCGCACACCGTCATGCGCGCAGCGGCGCCAAAGGAGCCGCGGGAATCAGACGGAATAGCAAAGACGGGAATCGAAGGAAGTGCAATGCGAATAAGATTAGCGCAGGCGTCAGGAGCCGCGACTGCCACGTAACCAGCACCCGCGCGAGCTGCAGACTTGGCCGCCATAATGGCAGCACCAGGATATTGCGCAGATCCGGCGACAATAAGCACAGAGCCACGGGAATACTTATCGATATTCGTAGGTAGTGGAGCAAAGTAATCAACTAAGTCACCGGGCTCGACAATCTCGGCGGCGTGGTCGACATCATCGATGACCTCGTCAAGACGGTCGTAAAGATTGCCGCAGATCAAATCGCCAGCATACTCAGGGCCATCAGCGCTATACAGACCAATCTTGGGCGCAATCATCGTCACCGTATGTTCGGCACGAATGCAGTCGTCATCAACAACGCCCGTCTCGGCATTCAGGCCCGAGGGGACATCAATGGATACGACACAATCGGCGCATTCATTGACCGTAGGAATCCAGATGGAGAACGGCGCACGCAGATTCCCGTGGAAACCGGTACCAAATATGGCATCGACAACAACATCGGCCTTATCGATCAAAACCTCGAGTTCATCACGCGAGGGGCCGACGCAAACGTGCACATCGCGGCCGGCAGTACGACGAGCAACATGACGTGCCAGAGCAGCAGGAATCTCATCCGGCTCAACCGGAGAAACGATATCGACGTCCACACCCTTATGGCTCAGAATATCGGCGGCAACCCAACCGTCGCCGCCATTATTACCAAAACCGACCAGAACGAGAACCCGATCGGGATTGAGCTTCAAGATCTCGTTGGCGGCAAACTCACCCGCGAGCTCCATAAGCTCGGCCTTCGAAGTCCCTTCGCGTTCGATGATATCCTCGAGACGAACGACTTCTTCGGTACTCAAAACCGGTTTCATCTATGCTCCTAGCGTATCTTGCGAAGCATCGCCCAGGTGCTCCGTCAATGCTGAATTCTGCAGCTGCTCAAGCTCATCTAAAACAGAGCGAGCCTCTTTAAATGTCTGCGCTACGCGTTTCTTGGTGCTCACCTTTTCCTCTTTTGGCTTAGGCCGAGCATCTTCGGTAATCGCGATGGCATTCGCAACGGCTAAGTCTCCTGTAAGCGTAATGGAAAGAGCGACCTCAACAACACCCAGCTCTTGAGCGATCTCGAGAGCACGGCCCGAAAGCAGCGCTTTCGGTTTGCCGAGTTTATCACGCGTAACCGAAACATCCTTGCGACCAACGCCTTGACTAAAACCCGTGCCGAGAGCTTTAAGTACCGCCTCGCGCGAAGCAAAGCGGCTGGCATAGTGAGCAGCGGGACGCGATGATGCATCACAATACGCACGCTCTTCTTCGGTAAACACACGCCGAGCAAACGACGGCGTCTTTTCAAGAATTGATTTCATACGGGAAATCTCGACGATATCAACGCCGATACCAGCTTCAGCCATGTTCACCTCCATATCGCACAGACTAAGTTATTGTAGCCCGTTCACAGAAGATGCGACAAACGAGGGTTATAAAACACAGCTACTATGTGAGACAAAAGCCCGCAAACGCAAAAAAGGGGGAGGCCGCGAGGCCTCCCCCTTCTCAGTTCAAGCGTACGGCTCGGT
>URNI01000189.1 GCA_900549135.1 uncultured Collinsella sp. | reverse complement strand
ACGTCTGCTACATCCACGTATCGCTCGTTCCCTATATCGCCGCCGCCCACGAGGTCAAGACCAAGCCGACGCAGCACTCCGTTAAGGAGCTCCGCAGCTTTGGTATCCAGCCCGATATTATCGTTCTGCGCTCCGACCACCATATCGACGATGCCATCCGCGGCAAGATCGCAAGCTTCTGCGACGTCGACACCGACTGTGTCTTTACCAACGAGGACTGCGCGAGCATCTACGATGTTCCGCAGCTGCTCGCCGAGCAGGACTTTGATCTGCGCATTTGCGAGCGTCTGGGTCTTGACCCGCGTGAGCGCGACATGAGTCAGTGGAACGAGTTCCTGCGCAAGCAGAACCATGCCAACCAGCACGCCGACAAGGTGAAGATCGCCGTCGTGGGCAAGTATACGCAGCTGCCCGATGCCTACCTGTCGGTTATCGAGGCTCTGCACCACGCGGGCGTGTTCTACGATCGCCACGTTGACGTGCAGCTGATCGATGGCGAGAGCCTCGACGAGCAGAATGTCTCCGAGGTCCTGGGCGACGCCTCGGGCATCCTGGTCCCCGGCGGCTTTGGCAAGCGCGCCCTGGAGGGCAAGATCCTCGCGGCCGAGTTCGCCCGCGAGCACAAGATTCCGTATCTGGGCATTTGCCTGGGTATGCAGGTGGCCGTGTGCGAATTTGCCCGCAACGTGGTCGGCCTTGCCGGCGCCAGCTCTTTCGAGTTTGATCCGGATGGCCCGTATAGTGTCATTGACCTGATGAGCTCGCAGGAGGACGTGACCGAGAAGGGCGGCACCATGCGCCTGGGCGCCTATCCGTGCAAGCTCGCCGCCGATTCCCTCGCGCGCGAGGCATATGGCGAGGAGCTCGTCTACGAGCGTCACCGTCACCGCTTTGAGTTCAACAACGCCTTCCGAGACCAGCTCGAGGACGCCGGCTTGGTTATCTCGGGTTTGTCGCCCGACGAGCGCCTGGTCGAGATGGTCGAGCTGCCGCGCGACGTGCACCCGTGGTACGTGGCCACTCAGGCCCACCCCGAGTTCAAGAGCCGCCCCACCAATCCTCAGCCGCTGTTCCGTGAGTTCGTGCGCGCCTCGATTGGCCAGCATGAGGGTGTCGACCGTCTGCAGGTGACGCCCATGAACCTCGCTACGGACTAAGGGTGCCGGCGAACCAGGAACATACCGAAGCTGCTCCCTCGTCGCTCGCTGTGGCGGCGGGGGAGTATCTCGATTACCTCGCGGTCGAGCGGGGCTTGGCGCGCAACACGATTGCGGCCTATCGTCGTGACCTGACGACGTACTGCGCCTATCTGGAGCGGGCTGACATTGCGTCTTTTGAAGATGTGAGCCGTCAGGTCGTGGAAGGCTTTGTTGCCGATCGCCGCGACGGAGGCTATTCCGACGCCTCGGTGGAGCGCGCGCTTGCTGCCGTGAAGGGCCTACATGCCTTTTTGGTGCGCGATGGGGCCGTGGCCCAAAACCCGACGGCGGCGTTGCGCCTACCCAAAAAGGCAGATCGCCTGCCGGAATACCTTTCGGTGGAGGACGTCTCGGCACTGCTGGATCAAGACTTTCCCGAGGGCGAGATGGGACTGCGCGATCACGCCATCTTGGAAGTGCTTTACGGCTGCGGCTTGCGCGTGAGTGAGCTGGTTGGGCTTGATGTGGGCGATATCCATATCGATGACGGGTTTGTCCTGGTGCGCGGTAAGGGCTCCAAGGAGCGTCTGGCCCCGTTGGTGGGAAGCGCGGCGCGTGCCCTGACACGCTATATAGGTGGCGGGCGCACTCTCCTGGCCGCCCATGCTCACGGGATGGAGACCTCGGCGGTCTTTTTAAATAAGAACGGACGTCGCCTGTCGCGCCAGGGCGTGCATGCGATATGCGAGCGGTATGGGCGCCAGGTGGGGCTGGTGGGGCTCCATCCCCACACCTTGCGCCACTCCTTTGCCACCCACATGCTCGCGGGCGGTGCCGACTTGCGTGTGCTGCAGGAGATTTTGGGCCATGCCGATATTTCGACCACGCAGGTCTACACGCATGTCGACCGCACGCAACTGACCGAGGTCTATCTGGCGGCGCATCCGCTGGCACATCGCTAGCACCTCGCTGACCTGCATATTTATAAATATTAAGGGGGACGGGCCCCAGATTGCCGAGACGCACTTTTGCGTGCATGGGCAATCTGGGGCCCGTCCCATTTTTCGCCAGACACCGACGTGGTGGTGGGCCGTGTGTACCGTGGGTGGGGGAGTTTGGGGGCGATGTGAACGGCGTGTAAAGGGACGTAAAAATCGCCTCAAGGTCAACTTGAAGGTTGAGGTTCGCGGGCGTGGTTCTACAGGTGGCATCACGCCTTTGCTGCAAACACAACATATTGTGTTTTCGAACATATGCTCGGGGGTGTTTTACAACATAT
>URNI01000188.1 GCA_900549135.1 uncultured Collinsella sp. | reverse complement strand
TGCGCGAAGAGCTGGAGGGCCGCGGCCATCACTTTAAGAGCGAGACCGATACCGAAGTCTTCGCGCACTTGATCGAAGAGGCCTATGCCGAGACGCGCGACCTGATGGCTTCCGTGCGCGAAGCCTGCACCCATGTGGTGGGCGCCTATGGCTTGGCCGCTGTGTGCGCCGACGAGCCTGGCGTAATCGCCGTTGCCCGCAAGGACTCCCCGATTGTGGTCGGCGTGGGCGAGACCGGCTCCTACGTTGCCTCCGACGTGATCGCGCTTATCGATGCCACCCGCGATGTCGTGGTACTCGAAGACGGCCAGTTTGCCAAGCTCACGCCTGCGGGCGTCGAGTATACCGACGAGACCGGCAATGTGATTGAGCCCAAGGTCACCCACATCGATTGGGATCTGGACATGGCCGAAAAGGGCGGCTATCCCGACTTTATGCTCAAGGAGATCCACGAGCAGCCTCGCGTCGTGCGCGATACCCTGGTGGGCCGCATGACCCCCGCCGGTGAGCTCGATATCGATGAGCTGGGCCTGTCCCTCGAGGAGCTCAACGACATCGACCGCGTCTACGTGATCGCCTGCGGCACCAGCTATCACGCCGGCCTCATCGCCAAGAACCTTATTGAGGGCTGGGCTCGCATTCCTACCGAGGTTGAGGCGGCTAGCGAGTTCCGCTATCGCAACCCCATCATCACGCCGACGACGCTCGTCGTTGCCGTGTCCCAGTCGGGCGAGACGGCCGATACCCTTGCCGCCATTCGCGATGCGCGCATCAAGGGCGCCAAGGTCTTTGGTATCACCAACGTGGTGGGCAGCCCGGTGGCGCGCGAAAGCGACGGCGTTATCTACACCAAGGCCAACAAGGAGATCGCAGTCGCCTCGACCAAGAGTTTCATCGGTCAGGTCGTGAGCCTCACGCTTTTGGCCTTGCTGCTGGCGCAGGTGAAGTACCGTCTGACCACCAAACAGACGCGCATGCTGTTCCGCGAGCTTTCCGATACGGCCGAGCAGATCCAGTGGATCCTGGATACGCAGGCCGAGGCCGTGCGCGAGGCCGCGCTTGTGTGCAAGGACGCGCAGTCTGCACTGTTCGTGGGTCGCGGCATGGGCGCCGCCATTTCCTACGAGGGCGCGCTCAAGCTCAAGGAGGTCAGCTACCTGCACGCCGAGGCATATGCTGCCGGCGAGATGAAGCACGGCCCCATTGCGCTGGTCGACCCGGGCTTCCCTGTCATCGCGGTGGCCACCAAGAGCGCGACGTACGATAAGACAGTGTCGAACCTCATGGAGTGCAAGGCGCGCGGCGCCAAGGTGATTGTCGTTGCAACCGAGGGCGACGAGGAAATCAACAAGATTGCTGACTGCATCATTCGCGTGCCGGCCGTCCGCGACGTGTTCAGCCCCATCACGGCGAGCGTTCCGCTGCAGCTACTCGCCCGTGAGGTTGCCATCCTGCGCGGTTGCGACGTCGACCAGCCTCGCAACCTGGCAAAGAGCGTTACCGTCGAGTAGCGGATGTTCCGGCGTTTTGCCAAACGCCGGAACTGCTTGACGCTGCGCGGACCGCATTCACACCAATCTGACGTTCAATTTCGAGGGCGCGACCAGAAGGTCAGCGCCCTCTCATTTCACGTCACCTTGGCGCAAATGCGGCCCGCTCGCTGCTGGCGACTGACATCGAGTGCCCCGTTGTTGTCGCGTTATAACGACTAAGGCCCGGCTCCGTTGTGGCGGAGTCGGGCCTTTTGCATTTGACCAGATAAAACCTGCCAAAATAAACCTGTCCCTTTTTGGCAGGTTAGCGGAGCTTGCTGGTCTCGAAGTACTCGGGGAACTGGTCAAGAACCTCGGTTTGGTTGCGGAACATCATGTGCAGGTGCTTGCTGACCAAAAAGCTCGCTTCGATGGGGTCGCGACCGGCGATAGCGCGGCGAATCTGCTTGTGTTCGTTCACGATGTCCTGATTGTCGAGAACCTGCGTGGCAGCGCGCAGCCAGCGGAAGCGCTCCAGGTCGGCATTGGTCTCTTCGAGCCACGACCACACGGTGCTGCGACATGCGATGCTAAAAATCATGTGATGCATGAGGTTATCGCTCAAAAAGAAGCCGATGCGATCCTCATCGGCCATGGCCTTTTCCTGCAGCGCGATGGCGCGGTCGAGCTGCTCGATGCCGGCCGACGTGGCGCGCGCACAGCACTCTACAATCACCTGCTTTTCCAGATGCTCGCGGATGTAACAGGCACTCTCGGCAAGGGTGAGGTTGATGGGCGAGACATAGGTGCCGCTTTGGGGCACGGTGCGCACCAGGCCCTCTTGCGCCAGACGCACCAGTGCCTCGCGCACGGGGGTGCGCCCCATATCCAGGTCATCGCAAAGTTGCTTGACGCCCAGCTTTTCGCCCGGCTTGTAGTCCAGGTAGACGATTTTGCGTCGAA
>URNI01000187.1 GCA_900549135.1 uncultured Collinsella sp. | reverse complement strand
GGAGGCCAGGGCGCCGCTGACCGGTGGACGGCACCGAGCCGTACGCTTGAACTGAAGAAGGGGGAGGCCTCGCGGCCTCCCCCTTTTTTGCGTTAAAAAGCGGCCATCACTCCACTGTCGCTGTGTTTTTGACCCTCGTTTGTCGCATCTTCTGCGAACGGGCTACAATATCTTAGTCTGTGCAGCATGGAGGTGATTATGGCCGAAGCCGGAATCGGCGTTGATATCGTCGAGATTTCCCGAATGAAATCAATCCTTGAGAAGACGCCTGCGTTTGCCCGGCGTGTGTTTACCGATGAAGAGCGTGCGTATTGCGATGCATCGTCTCGCCCTGCCGCGCACTATGCCAGTCGTTTCGCTTCTCGCGAGGCAGTGCTTAAGGCGCTTGGAACGGGTTTTAGCCAGGGTGTTGGCCGTAAAGACGTTTCCGTAACGCGCGATAAGCTCGGCAAGCCAAAAGCCCTGCTTTCGGGCCGCGCTCTCGAAATCGCCCAGGAATTGGGTGTTGTCGAGGTTGCTCTTTCTATTACCCTGACGGGTGACTTGGCTGTCGCTAATGCCATTGCGATCACCGAGGATGCTCGACCTAAACCCAAGGAAGAAAAAGTGAGCACGAAGGAGCGCGTTGCTCAGACATTTAAAGAGGCTCGTTCTGTCTTGGACGAGCTCGAACAGCTGCAACAATCTGCTTTGTCGGAACATCTGGATGATGTTCCGCAAGATGCGCTAGGAGCATAGATGAAACCGGTTTTGAGTACTGAGGAAGTCGTTCGCCTCGAGGATATCATCGAGCGTGAGGGCACCTCGAAGGCCGAACTCATGGAGTTGGCGGGCGAATTTGCTGCCAATGAGATTTTAAAGCTCAATCCCGATCGCGTTCTTGTATTGGTCGGTTTTGGCAACAATGGCGGAGATGGCTGGGTTGCCGCTGACATTCTGACACATAAGGGCATTGATGTAGATATTGTCTCCCCGGTTGAGCCGGATGAGATCCCTGCCGCTCTCGCTCGTCATGTCGCCCGTCGCACTGCTGGTCGCGACGTGCATGTGTGTGTCGGCCCCTCTCGTTATGAGCTGGAGGTGCTGATCGATAAGGCTGATGTTGTAGTCGATGCCATTTTTGGTACTGGTTTTCACGGTGATCTTCGTGCGCCGTTTTCAATTTGGATTCCCACGGTCAATGAAAATGCCGATTGCGTTGTCTCCATTGATGTTCCCTCGGGTCTGAATGCCGAGACGGGTGTGGTGGATGACGACTGCATTCGTGCCGAGCGTACGGTGACGATGATTGCTCCCAAGATCGGCTTATACAGCGCTGACGGTCCCGAATATGCAGGCGATCTGGTCTGCGGTGGTCTGTATGACCGCCTTGATGAGGTCATTGACGATGTCGACCATGCTGCCGAGATCGTGGAGCCCGGCGACCTTGTGGACTACTTTGCTCCGCTGCCCACGAATATCGATAAGTACTCGCGCGGCTCGGTGCTCATTGTTGCCGGATCGGCGCAGTATCCTGGTGCCGCCATTATGGCTGCTAAGTCCGCCGCCCGCGCAGGTGCCGGCTATGTGGCGGTCGCGACGCCGGATTCGTGTGCCAACCTTATCCGCATGGCGCTCCCCTCGATTCCGGTCTTTGCCATTCCATCTGATTCTCGCGGTTCTTTTGGTGCCGCTGCACGCATGACGGTATGTGAGATTGCCAAGAAATATAGCTGTGTGCTGTGTGGTCCGGGCATGACGACGTCTGCCGGTGCCATGCAGGTGGTTTCGGGCCTGCTCGAGCTCGACGTGCCGCTTATCTTGGATGCCGATGCTCTCAACTGCCTTGCCAAGATTGCAATCGACGGCATCGACAGCAATCCCGAGATGTATCGTCGCGAGCAGCCGCTCGTCATGACGCCGCATTATCGCGAGCTTTCGCGTCTCGTTGCCGGCGATGAGGTCAATGACCTTGGCACTGCGATCGCTGCTGCGCAAAAGGTTGTCTGGGCCGCCGGTTCCGATAACCTTGTTGTTATCGCTAAGGGCCCGACGACGGCTATTTGCGGTGTTGAGCGCGTGCTACTGCCGCTCTCTGGCCCGGCGTCGTTGGCGACCGCTGGCTCGGGTGACGTCCTTGCGGGCATTCTGGCCGGCACACTGGCCACCATGCGCGACGAGATGGACCGTTGGGAGCTGCTGTACTCGTATGCTGTCGCACTTCATAGCTATGCCGGTTTTGCCGCGGCGACGGAGTTTGGCGAGAAGAGCGTTATCGCGACCGATCTTATCGACTTGATCGGTCCAGCCATGGAGTTAGCGGCAAAGGATGCGCTCGATGATCTGGGAATCACAGACGAAGGGTCGGATGACTAATTATGAATAAAGCCGATTTGACGCGTTGGTCCTGGGTCGAGATCGACCGCGGGGCGCTCCGTCGCAACACGAGGGCCTATA
>URNI01000186.1 GCA_900549135.1 uncultured Collinsella sp. | reverse complement strand
CGCCCCGAGACGCATAACGCCGCTGTTATAAAACGATGCCGTCCATGGAGTTGGCGACATTCTCGACCAGCCCGGCGCGCACGGCTTCGGCCGCCGCAAGCGTACCGTTTTTAACAGCCTCGACCGAGGTGGCACCATGGCCGATCAGGACCACGCCGCGCAGGCCCAAAAGAATCGCGCCGCCCTTGGCGTCGCCCGAAAGCTTGGCTTTAATCTCGCGCATCTGCTTTTTGATGAGCAGCGCGGCGATCTTGGTGCCGAGCGAGGCCATAAAGGCACCCTTGAGTTCCTGCAGCAAAAACTTGGCAGCGCCCTCGGTGGCCTTGAGCGCGATGTTGCCCGACATACCATCGGCAACGACGACATCGAAGTTGCCTGAGGTGAGGTCGGTGCCCTCGCAGTTACCAACAAAGCCGGGAACGGCGGCCTTCATAGCAGGGAAACAGGCCTTGGTAAAGTTAGAACCCTTCTCGTCCTCGGTGCCGTTGGCAAGCAGGCCCACGCGAGGATGCTCGATGCCCAGGACGACGCGGGCATAGGCGCTGCCCATCTGGGCAAAACGCACCATATCGTCAACCTCGACATCGGGGTTGGCACCCATGTCGCACAGCACCGTCAGACCGCCGGCGCGATTGGGCAGCGCATTGGTCAGACAGGGGCGCACCGGCTGCTTCTTGCCTTCGGCCTGATACCTAAACGGCGTCACGTAGGCGGTGGCAGCGGCGGTCATGGCACCGGTCGAGCCGGCGGAGAAGAACGCATCCGCGTTGCCCTTCTTAATGGCGCGGCAAGAAAGCACGATCGACGACTTACGCTTGGTCATCACGGCGCGAATGGGATCGTCATCCATGGCGATAACGTCAGGTGCCTCAAGGGCCTCAACACGTGCATGGGAAGCTGCAAAGGGATTGACGATTTCGGCGGGGCCAGCTGCCAAGACCTCGATATCGGGATCGGCGGCAAGCGCAGCCTCGATACCATCGAGAACAACCTGAGGTTTCTCGTCTCCGCCCACAACGTCTACACAAACGCGAACGTTACTCATATACATGCTCCTTATACAAAAATGGCCGACTCATTGAGCCGGCCATTGTGGTTCCATTTGGAACGGCATCGCATCCAGAGTATACCGTTACTCGGTAACGATAACCTCGCGGTCCTTGTAGAAACCGCAGCTGGGGCACACGTGGTGCGGGAGCTTGACAGCACCGCAACGGGGGCACGTGGACTGAGCCGCAGCCGAGATCTTCATGTTGGCGGAACGACGGGTGTGAGTGCGGATACGACCCTGCTTTTGTTTAGGTACGGGCATAGTGACCTTCCTTATGAACTATCCAGTGTGGCGATTACGCGCAAGTAGCGATACTACCACAGTTTTACTCGTCAAGCTTGAGATTCTTCAATGCTGCAAATGGATTTTCCGTGGCAGCGGCCCATTCTGCCTCTGCCTGGGCGGCGCAATCGCATTGCTCGACGTTGAGATTGCAACCGCATGTGGGGCACAGACCACGGCAATCGGGCTTGCAAAGCACCACAAACGGCGTGTCCATAACGACCGCGTCATTGATGGGCTCGCCCAGATCGACGATGTGGTCCTCACCCAGGAGCTCGTAGCCATCCTCGTAGGCCTCGGGATCATCGGGCTCCTCAAAGAGGTAGAACTCCTCAATCTCGCCGGCGATATCAAACGAGGCGGGCTCCAGGCAACGGTCGCACTCGCCGGTGGCGTGCGCGCGGACCATGCCCGTGAGCAAGACACCGGTACCGGCATTGGTAAAGACAACGTCGTAGTCGATGCCGTCCTGAAGCTGGTACTCCTTCTCGCCCACCGTGTAGGTGGCGACATCGACCTTACCGGTCAGCGGATACGAATCTCCAGGAAACTCGAGCTGCTCGGAAAGATCGACGGTAACGCTCGGGAACTCAGCCATTACCACTGACCATTCTGTTGGGCGGCGCCCTCGTTGAGCTGCTGACGGCAACGGGTAACGGTGCCGGTCAGGCTCTTGAGGTTCTCCTCCAGGTGCGTAAAGACCTGCTCTGCGTAGTCCTCGGCAGCATAACGCGTCTCGCGCTCGTACTGCTGGGCACGATCGCGGATGTCGTCGGCCTGCTGCTGCGCAAGGCGGACGATCTCCTGCTCACCGGCAATGGTGAGGGCCTGCTGCTGAGCGTCGGCGATGATGGAATCAGCCTGAGCGGCGGCGGAAGCCATAAGCTCCTCGCGCTCCTTAAGGATACGGCGGGACTTCTGCCACTCCTCAGGATAGCTCATGCGGATCTCGTCGAGGATATTAAAGAACACGTCGGCGTCGATGACCTTGAACTGAGCGTTCTTGCCGAAAGGCGGCTTGGCTTCCTCGATCAGCCCTTCGAGCTCATCGACCAAGCTGACGATCCTATCGCCAGGAAAATTCTCGCCCGGCATCCGGTCTCCTTTCATAGGTAACATATCAT
>URNI01000185.1 GCA_900549135.1 uncultured Collinsella sp. | reverse complement strand
TCGCGGCACCACTCGGTGCAGTCCAGAAACACCATGTACGTGCCCTGCGGACGCGAATAGGACACGCCCTCAAAATGCTCGTCCACGTAATTGCAGAAGTACTCGATATTGCCGGCAAGCACCTGGTTGAGCTCGTCCACCCACTCGTAGCCCTGCGGCTGGTAGGCACCGATAAGCGCATGCATGGAGAGGACGTTCATCTCGTTGTAGTGAGTCTTGTTGGACACGGCACACACGCGGTCGCGCAGCGTCTCGTTGTAGATGATGTGGTAGCTGCCGACCAGACCCGCCAGGTTAAACGTCTTGCTCGGCGCATAGAGGGCAACCGTGCGCATGCGGGCATCCTCGCTCACCGACTGCGTCGGGATATGCTTGTGTCCCGGCAGGATGATATCGGACCAAATCTCGTCCGAGATCACTACGCAATCGTGCTGGCGATAGATGTCCATGGCGCGCTCGATCTCGTCACGCTCCCATACGCGGCCGCAGGGATTGTGCGGCGAGCAGAACACCGCGGCATGGATGTGGTTTTGGGCGAGCTTATACTCCATGTCCTCAAAGTCCATACGCCACACGCCCTGGTCGTCGAGCTTAAGCGGGCTGTGGACAATGTGATAGCCCGCGGCCTCAATGGACTTGGTAAAGCCGATGTAGGTAGGGCTGTGGACCAGCATCGCATCGCCCGGCTGGACATACGCGCGCAGCGTCGACACGACGCCGCCCAGCACGCCGTTTTCGTAGCCGATATGTTCAGGGCTCAAACCTTCGACGCCATTGCGGCGGTTCTGCCATTCGATGATGCGATCGAAGTACTCAGCGCGTGGGTTAAAGTAGCCAAACATGGGGTGCTGGGCACGCTGAATGATGTGTTCCTGGACCGTGGGCACCGTGGCAAAATTCATGTCGGCCACCCACATGGGGATGCGGTCGAAGCCCTCGTCGGGTGCGTTCGGGGCCATACCGGGGATCTCACCCCAAGAGTCAACAGCGATAGAGTCCATGCCGTGGCGGTCGATAAGCGAGCTAAAGTCGTATTTCATGCTGAGCTCCCGTACAAAGTTGATTGTTTTGGTAGGCGTTATTGTCCACCAGCGTGGGCGGTTTTGACGCGGGGTTTGGCGCTTAATTTGACGGATGCGGACGAATGGCTGGTTAGTCTCGCGCGTCGTTGACGGCGACTACGGTTAGCTGGGTTTCATCGACCGCAAACGATATGTCGAGCCCGGCGTATGCCAAGTGATAAACGCGGTTTGGCTCGTGCTTGCTGCCTGCGCGGCGTGGATCTTGGCGAAGGACCTCGACCAAGCCGGGGAGCTTTGCGGGCGGAACCATATCCTGCAGCGCTTGCGGGAACTCAACATCGAGCTCTTGCCACGGAGCATCCTCGATCCAGCCTCCGGTCGCATCCGGGTGGCAGTCCGCAAACGGAATGTAGGGCTTGATGTCGTAGATGGGCGTACCGTCGCGCAGGTCGGCCCCCAACACATGGATGATGGGGCCATCGTCGGTGAGCTCGACACGATCAAGCTTGACGCAGGTGAGCCCGATGGGATTAGGGCGAAACGGACTGCGCGTGGCAAACACTCCCACACGTTCGGCTCCGCCCAGACGCGGCGGGCGCACGGTTTTCGACCATTTTGCGTTGGTGCCGGACCTGTCCTGCGTTTTAGCGTCGACGGCAATATCCTTAGCCGTGCCGCCGGGCGTTCCGTTTTCGAAGCGCCACAGCAGCCACAGGTGAGAGAAGGAGTCCAGGCCCTCAACCGCTGCATTGGAGGCAAATTCCGGCTCAAAAAAGATTCGTCCCTGCAGATGGGGCGCCAAAAAGCTGTTGCGCGGAATGCCAAACTTCTGCGGCAAGTCGGTATGTATGCGTGCGATAGGTTCCATGCCGGTCATTGTACGGCATGGAGGCGTGGGGCGTTGCGCGCAATTCTTCGCCGCGGTCCCCCGTCGTGCAACCAACGGTTGCTTGGAAGGGCGCCTGCCGCCGCGTATGCTTAAGCCATCAACCAGCAGAAAGGAGCCGTTATGGCCTTTGCAGAAAAGCTCATCGCTGTCCGTCGCGCCCATCACCTTACCCAAGAGCAGCTCGCCGCCAAGCTCTTCGTCACACGCCAAGCCGTCAGCCGTTGGGAACGCGGCGAGGTCACCCCGGGCATCGACATGATGAAGCTCATTGCCGCCGTAACCGGCGAGCCACTGTCCCACCTGCTCGAAATGCCCGAGCATTATTGCCAGAGCTGCGGCATGATACTCACGCCCGACGACTGCAGCACCGATGCCACAGGTGCCACGACCGACCATTACTGCAAGTGGTGCTACGACCACGGCAAGTACACCTACGACACCACCATGGAGGCAATGATCGAGGATTGTGCCCCGCGCCTGGCACAAAACACCAGTATGTCGCTCGACGAAGCCGTCTCGCTCATGGGCGCCGTCCTGCCGCAACTGGAGCGCTGGC
>URNI01000184.1 GCA_900549135.1 uncultured Collinsella sp. | reverse complement strand
TCTCAATATATAGCTGAGCCTAGCCCTCGATACGGCTCAAGAACTCACGGGTGCGCTGCTCACGCGGATGATCGATAACCTGCTCGGCAGGACCCTCCTCGACAATGCGACCGCCGTCCATAAAGACCACGCGGTCGGCAACATCGCGCGCAAATTGCATCGCGTGGGTCACGATCACCATCGTCATATCCTGCGCGGCAAGATCTTTAATGACACGCAGCACCTCGGCCGTTAGCTCGGGATCGAGCGCCGAGGTCGGCTCGTCAAAGAACAAGATCTCCGGGTCGAGCGCCAAGGCGCGGGCGATACTCACACGCTGTTGCTGACCGCCCGAAAGCTCACATGGCACCTTGTTCTCGTTGCCCGTAAGCCCCATCTGCGCGATCAGCTCACGCGCACGTGCTTCGGCCTGCTCGCGCGGGCGCTTGAGCACGCGAATCGGAGCATCGGTGATGTTTTTCATCACCGTATAGTGCGGGAACAGATTGTAGTTCTGAAACACCAGGCCAAATCGCGAGCGCGCCTGCTTGGGCACGTCACCTTTCGCATATACCGCACCCGACCCCGCATCCGTCGCAACCGCAAGGTCGCCAAACGAAAGCGAGCCGCCGTCGAGCGTCTCGAGCAACGTGGCGCAGCGCAGCAGCGTGGACTTACCGCCACCCGAAGGTCCAATAATCGCTACGACCTCGCCACGCTTTACCTCGAGTGAGATATCCTTGAGCACCTCATTGCCGCCAAACGCCTTGCGCGCGTTCGATATTTTCATTACCGAATTAATCATGGTAGTAATCCAATTTTTTCTCGGCGGCGCCCAGCAGCATCTCGACGACGAAGTTAAAGACCCAGTAGATCAGCGCCGCAATCGCAAACGGCACCATGCTCACTTGCGAGGCGACCAGCGCCTTGGCCGTCGAGAACATCTCGCCCACGCCGATGGCAAACGCCAGCGACGTGTCTTTGACCAGCGTGATGATCTCGTTGCCCATCGCCGGCAAAATGCGCTTGGCGACCTGCGGCATCACGATATACAGAAACGTCTGCATGCGCGAGTAGCCCAGCACCTCGGCAGCCTCGTATTGACCGCGCGGAATGGACTGCAAGCCCGAGCGATAGATCTCGGCAAAGTAACCGGCGTAGTTGATGATGAACGCCACGACGCACGCCGTCCACTTGGAATCGGGCGTGAGCGAAATGCCAAACACGTAGTACGGGGCAAAGTAGATGGCAAACATCTGCAGCATGAGCGGCGTACCGCGCATGATCGAAATGTAGATGCGCGCAATCCAGCGAAGCGGCGCGATTTTGCTCATGCGCATAAACGCCACGGGAATTCCCAGCGGAATCGACCCGAGCAACGTCAGCACAAACAGCTGCAAACTGACCAAGAATCCCTGGCCAAGCATCTGCATCATGACCTGAATAGACATTACTTGAGCACCCAATTATCGAAAGATAGACCATAGCTTGAATACTTGTCGCACAGGTCCTTGACCGTGCCGTCCTCGTAGAGCACCCGGAGCGACTCGGTCACGGCGTCGGCCGACTTGATGTCGCCCTTCTTAAAGCCGACGGCGTAGTGCTCGCTGGACAGCGGCTTATCAAGCTGCGTATAGGCATCGGGCTTGGCGGCAAGCTGATACTGGGCAATCGAAAGGTCGCAAGCCACGGCATCGACCGCGCCGCTCTCGAGCTGCATAAAGGCCGTGTTGTACTCGCCGATGGTATCGAGCGTGGCAAACGTCGCCGCCAGATCCTTCTGATCACCCTCGAGCACATCCTGCGCAGCGGAATCGGTCTGGGTAATCACAGTCTTGCCGGCAAGATCGTCCCAGCTCTTGATACCTGCATCCTTCTTGACCACCAGCACCTGCTCATTGAGCATGTACGGCTCGGAGAACGTGTAGTCGTTCTCGCGGCCCTCCATGGTAAAGCCGTTCCAGATGCAGTTGATGGCGCCCGAGTTAAGCAGCGTATCCTTGGCGTCCCAGTCGATGGCCTCGTATTTGACCTCCCAGCCCTGCTTATCGGCAACAGCCTTGGCCAGATCGAGGTCAAAACCAGTGTACTCGCCGTCGTCGCCCACAAAGCCGTACGGAGGATAGGACTTATCAAAGCCCACCACGAGCTTCTTGGACTCCGCAGCACCCTTCACATCCTTGGCCGCGGCAGAGCCTGCAGCGGAGCCCTTGCCGGCACCACCGCCGCAGCCGACAAGACCAAGGCCAAGCACCGTGGCGAGCGAACCGGCTAGACCAACAAACTGACGACGAGACATATCGGTATTCATGGTATTCCCCCTTGATGGCACTTTAGTTAAGTAAAGTGAGTCATGTAACGTTCAGAATCATACACTCTACCTTGATAAAGTACAAGGGAGGGTTTGCCCGGCGTGGGCGGGGAGCGGCGCGTAATTAAGTTTCCTGCTCTACAGTCCTGCGCAAGACGGAAAGCACATTAAGTGCTTTCCT
>URNI01000183.1 GCA_900549135.1 uncultured Collinsella sp. | reverse complement strand
CACCGCAGAGGCGGGCTCGAGCGCCAGCGACGAGCCAAAGTCGATGAGGCACAAATCGAACGTGCCCTCGGCAAGTTGTTGGTCGAGCGGCAGGCGCGCCGTGCGAACCATAATATTGGCCGGCGAGATGTCGCGATGGACAAAGCCCTCCCCCACCAGGTTCATGCGGCAGAGCAAGTCGAACAGGTCGCGGCCCAGGCGAGCGGCCACGAGCGGTGACAAGCGACCGGCATCGTCCACGGCAAGGCGCGGGCGCAGGCGGGCAAGCGTCTCGCCCTCGACCCATTCCATGACAATCGCAGGCACACCGTCGACCTCGCCCCATCCATACAGGCGGGGAAAGCCTTTAAGGCCCGAAAGGGCGCGATGGCATTCGTATTCCTCGCGAAACGCCGCCTTAAACTTAGCGACCAGCGCCTCATAAGCGGCGTCGTCATCGAACTCGTCGCGCGTCGGCAAGATGAGCTGCTTGAGCGCCACGGCCTCGCCCTGGGCATTGACGGCACGCGTCACGCGGCCGATGCCGCCACGGCGCATGGTGCCGTCGTCGGCAAACAGCATCGCAAATCGACGCTGGTAGACGGGTAGCTCATCCGGGCTCAGCGCAATAGCAGGCTCAAACCCTCCAACGCGCACCAGGCGCAGGCCCACCATGGGGTCGCGGTTTAGCGCGCACGATGCGCTAGAAGCAAGGCTATTCGTCATAGGGCGATCGCCGCCACTTTGGTATTGAAGTTGTTGAGCGCGACGTCGTCATCGCCGTAATGCCCCACCCATTGGCACAGGTTGGTGTAGCAGCCCCATAGGTTGGCGTATTGCTGATACCACTTTGACTGGGGAGAAAACGTTTGTCGGCCAAACTCGGCGCGAATGACAAACATATCGTTGGCCAGGCTATCGCACGGCCCGGTATCGCCTGTTGCGTTATAGGTCGAGACCGCGCCATTGGCCCGAGAGACATAGCCATCGAGCATGTTGCACTTGGTCACGAGCCAGCTGTGTATGCTTTCCTCCTCGGCGGCCGAAAGGCCGCTGGAGTTTGTATTGCCACCGGTGCTGCCGCCCGTCGAGCTGTTGCCCCCGGACCCGCCGGAGGTGGAGCCCGAACCGGAACCACCGCTCGAGTTCGACGAATCGGAACTGGAACCAGACGAACCGGAGCCGCCAGGTTTCCCCGACTGCTGCGTATCCTGGCCCTTTTGCTGCTCGGCCTTGTTTACGACGGCCGAAACACTGTTATCGGAAAGGTGATGGATGATCTTGGTATTGGTGAGCACGATGGTCTTGCCGTTGGCAAGCGCGATTTCGTTGTCCGGCGCCTCAGCGCTGCCCGCGTCGTCGACACCAAACACGACGTGCGTGACTACGCTCGCCCAAGCGTATCCGGTTGTGGTGCCCAAATCGCTTTTGGCCTTGTGCCCCACGCGCAGCTCGCGCGCGGTACGCGCTTGCACCATAGGTGGCACAGCCAAACCGTAGGCAGAAACGCCGGCAACGACCAGCGCCAGCGAACAGGACAGCAGCACACACGCCCGAGGCGCCAGGCCCAACCGGCGCCGCATACGCACCGCGGCGCCATGCTTTGTCTGAGTGCCCCCGGGCCGCATGCGATCTCCTCCAACAAAAACACGCCGCTCGAAAGCGGCGCATTCATTCAAACCCATAGTTGAGTGTATCAGCGAACACAAAAGGTTGCGCAACGAACGCGCAAATACGGGACACGAACAGGGGCATCCACGCGATAAGCGGATGGAAAGTGCATTTGTTGCACAACAAATGCACAAACATGGGGCCAATTATGGCAACCACGTGCAACGCGCAGGGAAACGCGAGGTCGGCGGGCCGATATCTAGATCCTAGATTGCGCGACGGGCCTCGATGGCGCGGCCGAGCGTGAGCTCGTCAGCATACTCCAGGTCGCCGCCCACGGGCAGGCCGCTCGCCAGGCGCGACACCTCGACGCCCAGCGGCTTGATGGTGCGAGCAAGGTAGCTCGCCGTGGTCTCGCCCTCGATATTGGGGTTAGTGGCGATAATGACCTCGTGGATATCCTCGTGGCCCAAGCGCGCCAGCAACTCGCGGATGTGCAGCTGCTCGGGGCCGATCTTGTCCATGGGGCTGATCACACCGCCCAACACGTGGTAGAGGCCGTGGTAGCTGCCCGTGCGCTCAATCGCCTGGACATCGCGCGGCTCACCCACCACGCAGATGCGGGTGGTGTCGCGCATCGAGTCTTGGCAGATGGAGCACTCGTCAGCGGTGGCGTAATTAAAGCAGCGGCTGCAAAAATGCACTTCCTGCTTAACCTCCAGAATGGCCTCGGCCAGGCGGCGTGCCTCCTCGGCGTCGGCCTCGAGCAGGTAGTAGGCGATGCGCTGGGCCGACTTGGGGCCAATACCCGGCAGGCGCCCCAGCTCATCGAGCAGTTTCTGCAGACTATGGTTGGCACTCATATATATGCGCGTCTTAGAACGGCATGCCCGGGATGTTGAGGCCGCCGGTGATGGCGCCCATCTGC
>URNI01000182.1 GCA_900549135.1 uncultured Collinsella sp. | reverse complement strand
CAAAGCCACCCGGCAGCGGGCGGAAGCTGTCCTGCAGCCAATCCTGCATGGTGGCGGCAATGGTCTCGAGCGTACGGCCGTGGAAGCCGCCGCGCATGCACACGATGGTGTTGCCGCCATTACCGGCACGCTTGGCGTACAGGCGCGCAAGCTTCATCGAGCCCTCGTTGGCCTCGGCGCCAGAGTTGGCAAAGAAGGTCTCCCACACCTGCTCGTCCGCAGCCGGGGCACCAAGAGCAGCTGCCGTGGTCTCATCGCCGGCGGCAATGGCATCGGCAAGCACGCGCGCACCATCTACGTCGTCGTTAGCAAGCTTGGACAGCAGCGCCGCGACCTGTCCGCGCTGCTCGATGTAAAAGTAATTGGAGACATGCATGAGCTTTTTGGTCTGTGCCTCGAGCGCCGAGAGCACAGCCGGGTCGCCATGACCTAGGCTGCACACGCCGATGCCGGCAAGAAAGTCGAGGTACTCACGGCCATCGTCGCCGGTGAGCTTCATGCCGTGACCCTCGACAAACTCGACCGGAGAGCGGCCAAAGGTATGCATAACGTAATGGGATTCAAGCGATTGCTGAGCTGCAAGTGACATGAGATGCCTTTCGTTGGGCGCCAGACGGCGCGGGGCTATGGGTGCAGGAATGGGGCGGCTGAGGGTCAGCTAGACCGTCTGAAGCTTCTCGACCTCGTCAAGGTTTTCGGTCAGACGCGCAGCAAACGTCGAAAGCGGATGCGGATGCGTATCGAACTCGTAAGCCGTCTCGGTGGAATGGATCACGGTGCCGACGCCGGCATCGGTCAGCAGCTCCAGGAGCAGCGAATGCGGCGTAGTACCGTTAATGATGTGGGCACGAAATACGCCGCCAGTAAGCGCATCGACAGCCGCACGCAGCTTGGGAATCATGCCCTTATCGACCTCGCCGCCGTAGAGCATTTCGTTAACCTCGTCGAGCGTTAGGTTGGAGATAAGCGAATCCTTGTCGCTAAAGTCCTTGTACAGGCCATCGACATCGGTCAAAAAGATCGCCTTATGCGCGTGGAGCGCCGCGGCAACGGCACCGGCGGCGGTGTCGGCGTTGATGTTGAAGAAACCGCCGTCCTCCCCCGCCGCGACGGTAGCGATGACGGGGATGTACTCGCTATCGAGTAAGCACTCGATATAGTCGGTGTTGACGTGCGTCACTTTGCCCACGCGACCGAGCTCGGGGTCGAGCGGCTCGGCGATGAGCGTGCCGGCATCGCTGCCCGACACGCCCATGGCCAGGTTGCCGTGGTGGTTGATGGCAGCAACCAGCTCTTGGTTGACCTTGCCGCCCAGCACCTCGCGCACGATATCCATAGTCGCCGGCGTGGTCACGCGCTGGCCGTTCTTAAACTCGACGGGAATATCGTAATGGCTCAGCGCCTCGTTGATAGCCTTGCCGCCGCCGTGCACGATGACGGGGCGCATACCGATGATCTTGAGCAAAACGATATCGCTCATCACGTCGCGGCGCAGCTGCTCATCAACCATGGCGGCTCCGCCATATTTGATAACAACCGTCTTGCCGGTCAAGTTCTTAATCCACGGCAGCGCTTCGAACAGCAGCTGCGCGGTTGCTTCGTTGGATTCGCTCGAACGACAATCGCGTGCGAATTTCATAATCTGCCTCGTCTTTCGTATCGTTATCGCGCCGTGCTCCGCTGTCCGCAATCGCGGCAAGATGCGCAGCGTGCCTGGAATCTAGGAACGGTAATCGCCGTTGATGGAGATGTACTCATGCGTGAGGTCGCAGGTCCACACAGTCGTTGCCGCGTCGCCTGCGCCCAGGTCGGCCGAGATCACGATCTCGGGCGCCTCGAAACGTCGTAGAGCCTCGTCCTCGTCAAAGGGAACAGTCAGACCGTCGCGACAGACAGGCATGCCCATCATGTCGATGGAAACGTCTTCCTGATTAAACTTCACGCCGCACTTGCCAAGCGCCATAGCAACACGGCCCCAGTTGCAGTCGTGGCCGGCGATGCAGGTCTTAACGAGCGGCGAGTTGGCAACGGCACGGGCGGCGATATCGGCCTCCTTGTCGTTCACGGCGCCGGTAACGTTGACCGTAACAAGCTTGGATGCGCCCTCACCATCGGCGGCGATATTGCGCGCCAGGCTCTCGCACACCTCGTGCACGGCAAATGCCAACTCGTCGAAGGCATCGGAGCCCTCGACGATAGGCTCGGCATCTGCGGCAGCGGCGCCGGAGGCAAGCATGATGCAGGTGTCGTTGGTCGAGGTGTCGGAATCGACCGTTACCTTGTTAAAGGTCTGCTTGACGGTCGAGAGCAGCAGGGCATGAAGTGCCGCAGGCTCGACGGGGGCATCGGTGGTGATAACTGCGATCATGGTGGCCATGTTGGGCATGATCATGCCCGAGCCCTTGCACATTCCGCCTACCGTATAGACATTGCCCGCATGACCCGCAGCCTCACTGACGTAGGACACGGCGTACTCCTTGGAGTGCGTGTCGGTCGTCATGATGGCGCGAGCGGCATCGGCGCCAC
>URNI01000181.1 GCA_900549135.1 uncultured Collinsella sp. | reverse complement strand
CTTGGCCGCTAGGCAATATTAAGAGTGCATTAAGACTTAAAATCATTCAATTGCTGAAGCGTTTCAAAGAATTATTATGCACGCGGTTAGGCGAGGGGTTGTCACCACCATGACGACTGGGACTCATATAATCGCCACGTGCGATGCTCCAACTTCCCGCAAGGAGACACCTTACATAAAGGGGGATGGAGTCATGGCATTTGACTTCACGGGTAAGACCGCGATTGTCACGGGTGGCACTCAGGGCATTGGCCTCGAGATCGCCAAGGGCATCGTCGCGGGCGGCGGACACGTCGCGCTCATCGCAAGGAACGCTGCTAAGGGCGAGGCCGCGGTGGCCGAGCTTGGCGAGGGCAACAAGTTCTATCAGCTCGATGTCGCTGATGCACCCAAGGCGCGCGAGACTGTCGAGCAGATTTTTACGGACCTGCCTCAAACCAATATCCTGATTAACTGTGCTGGCGTCATCAGCACCAAGAAGTTCGACGAGATCGATGACACCGAGTGGCGTCGCACCATCGACATCAACCTCAATGGTACGTTTACCATGATGAATGCCGTGTACCCGCACTTTAAGGCGGCCCATGCCGGCACTATCGTCAACGTGAGCTCTGTTGCTGGCAAGATCGGCGGCGGCCTGCTCGGCACCGCGGCTTATGCGAGCTCCAAGGCCGGTGTTAACGGTCTAACCAAGGCAGTCGCCAAGGAAGGCGGCAAGTTTGGCGTTCGCTGCAACGCTGTATGCCCGTCGCTCACGCTTACCGATATGACCTCGATCCTCTCTGACGAGAACTCTCAGCGCATCATCAACGGTATTCCTCTGGGCCGTGCCGCCCAGGCCAGCGAGCCTGCGCAGATGGTGCTCTTCTTTGCCTCCGACCTCGCCAGCTTCGTGAACGGCGAGATCGGTGACTGCGACGGTGGCATCGTTCTGGACGGGTAATACCCTGCGGTGATCGTTTGGCGGCGACCCTGGCGACTCGGGGTTGTCGCCTTCTTTCTGACATAGGCGCGTGCGGCTACGAATCGCATGCATCCAAAGGAGATATATATGAGTGAATCGACTGCGGTGGAGGCGCCGGCGGCAAAGGAGCCGTTCTTTAAGATGTCCTCCATCCCGGGTGCCAATATTTTGGTGCCGCTTTTGCTGGGCTGCCTGCTCAACACGCTATTCCCCGACCTGTTCAAAACGCTCGGCAGCTTTACGCTTGGCATGACTCAGCAGGGCGCAGGCCCGCTTGTGGGCGCCTTTTTGCTCATCGTCGGTACGACGATTTCGTTTAAGAGCGCTCCTGCCGCCGCTGCCCGCGGCGCCATTATCATTGCCGTCAAGCAGATCGTGGTCGTTGCCGTGTCGCTGCTCATCCTTTATGTGTTCAACGACAACCTGTTTGGCATCTCTGCCATGGTGATGCTGGCCGCTTGCACCGGCGCCAACAATGCTATGTACGCTGGACTGATGGGCACCATGGGCAACGAGGCCGAGCGTGGCGCCGTCGCCATCACCACGCTCGTTGTCGGCCCTCCGGTCACGATGATTGTCCTTGGCGCCGCCGGTCAGGCTCCGATTGGCTGGTCGCTCGTGGGCGCCATCCTGCCGATCGTCGTCGGCATTATTCTAGGTAACCTGTTCCCCAGCTTTAAGAAGATGATGGCCCCGGCGCTTTCCGCTATCATCGTGCTCGTCTTCTTTGCCATGGGCTCGACCATGACCTTTGGCCAGCTCATTAATGGCGGTCTCCCCGGTATTCTGCTCGGCGTGATCTGCTCGGTGGTCTTTGCAATTCCCGTTATCGCGGTCGATAAGCTCACGGGCGGTACGGGTGTCGCAGGTGCGGCCATTTCGAGCTGCGCCGGAGCCAATGTGGCCACGCCTGCTGCCATGGCAAGCGTCAACGGGGCCATGTACGGCGGCGCGGTGCTCGCGACGGCCACGGCACAGGTTGCTGCCTGCGCAATCGTGACGGCTATTTTGACCCCGCTGGTCACCAGCTGGTGCTACAAGCATTTTGAGGGCCAGGGCAACGGCGATAGCAAGGCAACGACCGACAAGGCCGCCTCAGCCGCCTAATGCCAAGCGGCAATCAAAGCTAAAAACTAGTCACGCCACAGGGCGGCCACGGGGGATCCCGTGGCCGCCCTGCAGTTTCTGTAGGGTCTTTGGGACACTTTACCCTGCTAAAGCTGGCATAACAGCTAGAGCGAACGTCGTACAAAGGCAAGGAAAAATAACATACAAATCGGTGAACGGTAGTTGTTCGCGCTCGCATTTCCTGCGGGTTTGTAAAAAACGCCCTTATGATATAAAAAAAGAAACATATAACAGCCCAGATGGAGAGGGTCGCTATGTTATCCTTCTCAGACGGGTGAAATCTTGGGTTTTCGGTTGTAGTTCCAAGGTGGACAAACGTTTTCTCTGCACCAGCGTGTGGTGAAGAACGGAAGAAGCCGGTAGTGCAAGTCGAACATTCAAGAATTCAATAAGCAGCGGTGTGAGAGAACGCCGCATAACACGTAACTAGGAGCGTGGTTACACAATGCAGGAGGCATGGGAAGGCTTCAAGG
>URNI01000180.1 GCA_900549135.1 uncultured Collinsella sp. | reverse complement strand
TGGGAATCAGCCATGTGCTCGTGTACTCCTTGCGTAAACACTGCCTGTAACCCGTTAACTGTACCGCACCTACCGCATCAGCGCGAGGGCGACCGACGATATCCCGTCTAACTAACGCAAACCCTCTACCGCATCCGCCAGAAGAGCGGCGGCCCTATCCTGAGCCAGACCACGTGCCGCCTGACGCATGGCGTCGCGCGCCGCCGCATCATCGACCAAGTGCAGCAGCTCATCGGCAAAGGCAGAACCGTCGATATCGGCATCGGCGCAGAGCACACCGGCCCCGGCGTCGACCAGATAACGGGCATTGGTGGTTTGGTGGTCGGCCGTCGCATGCGGATACGGCACGAGCACCGAGGGCACGGCGAGCGCAGCGATCTCGGCCACGCTCGATGCGCCCGAACGCGAGAGCACCAAATCGGCAGCAGCCAACATATCGCCCATGTTGTCGATGTAAGGCTGGACGCGGTAACGCTTCGCCTCCTCGGGCGTCAGCGCCAAAGCGCGCTCGGTCTCCTCAAAGCCGTCGGCACCCGTCGAATGCAACACATAGAGGTTCTTGCGCGAAAGCAGCTCGTTTTTGAGCGAAGCCACGCGCTCGTTGAGGTGCTGGGCGCCAAGTGAACCGCCAAAGACGAGCAGCAGCGTAGCGTCCTCGGGAACGCCAAGTGCCTTGCGGCCGCGAGCGCGATCGCCCTCGATTACCGAGCGACGTACGGGGTTGCCGGTCATGAACACGTGGCCAGGGTCACCTTCGCGTTCAAAGACCGAACGCGCTGCCGGCACCGAGATGCACACGCGGGCGGCGTGGGAGTTCATCATCTTGTTGGCCAGGCCCGGAACAGAGTTCTGCTCATGCAGCAGATACGGAACGCCCGCGCCCTTGCACCACCCCAGCAGCGGAACCTCGACATAGGCACCAAAACCAATGGCGGCATCGGGCTTGCCAACCTTTGAAAAATGACTGGCGAGCGCACGCTTGGCCTTGTTGACACGCCACAGCGAGGTCAGCGCCGTCCAAGGACGGGAGCGGTCGAAGCCTGTGACCGTAATGGGCACAAAATCAAACCCAGCCTCGGGGACCAGACGACCCTCGAGCTTGCGCGACTGGCCCACGAACACAACGTGGTGGCCACGGTCACGCAGCTCTTCGGCCAAGGCGAGCGCGGGGTTGATGTGTCCTGCCGTGCCGCCGGCTGCAATAGCAACGGTCATTTTATCGGTCATGGTAGTCCCTTCGTACACGCGGTCCCTGGTCGTCGGTGCGCAGACGCGCCGACGGGTCCGAGTTCAAATCGATTCGATTATATCCGCCGCCCGCGTTGCGAGGGCTGGGGCGCTGCGGACGGCCTTGCGGAGCCGTTCGCTGACGCGGGCGGGCTGCCGGCTCGGTCGCAGAGCCATCCAGGACTGTAAAACCGTTACGCGTAGATCGCTCGCCGCGCACGTGGGGCACGCCGGCGGTGCTCTCATCCATAACGGCAAAGCTCTCACGGCGACGGTCATACTCATCGCGGCGGGCGCTCTCGTACGAAACGCGCAGGATCAACCCGGCAAGCATAAGCGACACAATGATCGACGAACCGCCGTAGCTAATAAACGGCAACGGTTTGCCCGTCATGGGAAACACGTTGAGGATGCCCAGCGCGTTAATCAAAAACTGCACCGCGAGAATGACCGCGGAGCCAGACGCCATGAGCGCGCCCCGGCGATCGGTCGCCTGCTCGGCAATGCGAAACGCCGAGTAGATCAGCATCGCAAACACCAAGAAGAACAGCACGGTTCCGACAAAACCGACTTCCTCGCCAATGATGGCCAGGATGTAGTCGTTGTGCGCCTCGGGCAGATACGAGTACTTCATGGTTGAGTTGCCGATGCCACGGCCGAACAGACCGCCCGAGGCAAAGGCCATAATGGCAAGCGTGGCCTGATAGCCGTCACCATACTCGTCGGCCCAAGGGTTCAAGGCAACCTGAATACGCACCATACGGTACGGCTCTGCGACAAGCGCAATCACGATCACGAGAATGCCGAAGATTAGCACGCCGATGATAAATCTGGGGTCGAGACCCGCAAACAACGCCATGCACATGAGGGTCAACAGGATGATCAGGACAGTACCGAAATCGGGCTGGATAAAGATCAGAAAGAGCGAAATGCCCAGGTAGATGCCCATCTTGCGAAGGAATTCGTTGATGTTGCCACCGGGCGAAAAGAAGCGATCAAGCATGATGGCCGAATACGCAATGGCAAATGGCTTTAAAAACTCGGAAGGCTGGAACTGAATACCGGCGATGTTAAGCCAGCGCGTGGCGCCACGGCTGCCGCTGCCCACCAAGAACACCAAAAACAGTAGCCCTATCATGCCTATGAGGAAGATCCTGAGCACATCCTCCCCAAACCAGCTGTCCGGCAAAACGCGCACGATGGCAATCAGCGCCAGAACACCGACCACGGCAAACGCGGCCTGTCGACCCAGAAAAAACGTCGCCGAGCCATTCTCGTGCAGCGCCTCGACCGAAGACGCCGAGTACACCATCAGCAGGCCAAAGCATACCAAGGTAAACAAGCAGGCCATGAATATCAAACGGGGGCGCATGATACGGGCGGGAACGCCGGCAATATAGCGTTCGCTAAACGACTGCCCGCCGCGGCTGGAACGCGGTGTGGTGCGACGTGAGGAAGCACGGTCCGAGTCGGGCCTCCTCATACCTTGTCGGGGGCTCTCCTCTCTC
>URNI01000179.1 GCA_900549135.1 uncultured Collinsella sp. | reverse complement strand
GCTGTCGCAGACCATCACCAACCAGATCAACGGAGCGGTGGCATCCTACCCGGATGCAACGCTGCTGCCGCGCATCGAAGTCGGATCTATGAGCCAAGACAAGCTCACCCAACTCGTTGCCGGTCTCAAAGCCGAGCGCAAGCAGAATCCCTTCAACAAGCCGGGCATCAAAACCCGTATTTTCGCCATAGCATCCGGCAAGGGCGGTGTCGGCAAGTCGTTTGTCACCGGTGCCATCGCCACCGAGCTTGCCCGTCACGGCCACAAGGTCGGCGTCCTCGATGCCGACATCACCGGTCCCTCTATCCCCAAGATGTTCGGTATGAGCGGACGCCACGTCCATGCCCTTGGCAACCTCATGCTGCCTGAAATCTCCGAGCACGGCGTCAAGGTCATGAGCTCCAACCTTCTGCTCCAAAACGAGACCGACCCCGTCCTTTGGCGCGGTCCGGTCATCGCAGGCGCCATCAGGCAGTTCTGGAGCGAGACCTCGTGGGGCCCCATCGACTACCTGCTGGTCGACATGCCTCCGGGAACAGGCGACGTCGCACTCACCGTCTTCCAGTCACTGCCCGTCGACGGCATCGTCATCGTCACGAGCCCGCAGGATCTGGTCTCGATGATCGTCGCCAAGGCGGTCAACATGGCCGAGAAGATGAACGTCCCCATTCTGGGCATCGTCGAGAACATGAGCTATATTGAGTGCCCCGACTGCGGCAAGAAGATCGAGGTCTTTGGCAAGAGCAAGCTCCCCGAGGTCGCAGAGCGCTATAACCTCGACATCTTGGGCACGCTTCCCATTAATCCGGCACTCGCCGAGGCCTGCGATAAGGGCGAGGTCGAGACCGCGCTGCCCGATGGCATGTTGCCCAAGGCAGTCTCTGCCGTCGAGGCTATTACCCCGCACGAGACCGACGAGGCCTAAGTGAACACGAGCGCCTTCTATGACGTCCTGGTAATCGGCGGCGGGGCTTCAGGCCTCGCCGCCGCCATTACGGCCGCACGTGCTGGCAAAAGCGTCTGCATCGTTGAGCGCGATGTCGCCTGCGGCCTTAAGCTCCTTGCGACCGGTAACGGCCGCTGCAACCTCTCCAACGAATCGATTGATCCTCAGCGGTATAACCACCCCGCATTCGTCGAATCTGTCATGGGCCCCCAACCCGAACAAGAGCTTATGGGTTTCTTCTCCTCGCTGGGCATCATGACAACCTCCGAGGAAGGCCGGCTGTACCCGCGCTCCCTTCGCGCCGAATCGGTGCGCGACGCACTTCTCAATGTTTGCGACCGCCTGGGTATCACCTTAATCTGCGGAGCCAACGTTGCCTCGGCACACAAAGCTTCCGAAGGCTGGGCACTCCAAATAGACCGTCCAGCGCGGGCGCTAAAGGCAAAAAAGCACGACGACCGAAAATCGGAGCTCCGCTCGCTTCGGAAAGCGCTCGCCGATGTCCCTCGCAAGAACGAGGCCCTGCAGGCACATGCCGTAATTATCGCCACGGGTGGCAACCCCACTGGTATCGCCGATACGTTTCGCCTCCCCCTCACTTCGCTGCGCCCCATCCTCTGCCCCGTATCGGCAACGGTCGTCGGCGATCGGGCGGCACTCAAGACGTTGGATGGCCTGCGCGTCCGCGCCCGCTTGACGCTCGCCCGCAATCATAATGAGCTCTGGCACGAAGACGGTGAAGTCCTGTTTCGAACCTTCGGTATCTCGGGCGTCGCTGTCTTCAACCTCTCCCGTCGTATCCAGCACGGCGATACGATCCTGCTCGACGTTTTCCCCGACCTCTCCAAAGACGAGCTGCTCGATATGCTCAACCGGCGCGTTGAGCTGCTCGGCGGCTTTTCGCCCCGCGATCCCCGTTGGCTCGACGGCATGCTCGCCCCGCAACTCTCCCGCGTCGTCTGCACAACGTTCGAGCAGTGCCATCCAGGCTCCAACGATGTCATCCACCTGGTCTCGATCCTCAAGCACTTTAAGTTGCTCGTCGAGGGAACAGCCGAGGAGCGCTCGGCGCAGGTCACGCGTGGTGGCGTATCTGTCGAGAGCATCTCAACACCCAGTCTACGCGCGAGCAGCGCTGTCGACGCCCCGCTTTACGTCTGCGGCGAAGCGCTCGACATCGATGCCGATTGCGGCGGTTTCAACCTTGCGTGGGCTTGGATCTCGGGTATTCGCGCTGCAAGCAGCCTATAGCCGCGCAGTCTATAATCAAAACGCATTCGGGCCGTCTGGGACACCGGGCGGCCTCTTTCTTGCCTCTAAGGAGACCTCGATGATCGAAATCACCCAAGTCCACGCGTCACTCGATGAGGCCGGCGACGAAACTGCCTGCCTTGCTATTGGTAGACGCGCCGTCAAGCGAGCCCTGCGATGCGAGGATTCCCAGATTAAAGCCATTGAGCTCCATCGCAAGTCAATCGACGCCCGTAAAAAGCGAGATGTCCATTTTATTTTGAGCTTTCGAGTTGAGCTGACAAGCTCTCGATTCGAGCAGGAGGTGGTCGACCGCGTCGCCGAGCGCGACCGCTCGCGCATCCGCATAGTAGACGGCGAGGCTCCTTCATTCCCCATCCCTGTCCCGAATGCACCCAAGGGGCGTCCCGTCGTTGTCGGCGCCGGTTGCGCCGGTCTCTTCGCCGCCCTCACCCTTGCCGAAGCGGGCCTTAAACCCCTGCTCATCGAGCGCGGCGACCCCGCACTTAGCCGCTCGGAAGCGATTGATCTCTTTCTTAAGGAGCGTATCCTCGACCCCGAAAGCAATATCCAATTTGGCCTGGGCGGCGCAGGG
>URNI01000178.1 GCA_900549135.1 uncultured Collinsella sp. | reverse complement strand
GCCAGGCAGCAGCCATCAAAAAGCAGCTCAACGTCCCGGCCGAGAACGTAATCATTACAAGCTCCCAGACCGGCACCGGCATCGACGAACTCAAAAAGCGCATCGCCGAGGCTTGCCTCTAGTAAGGGCTCATGGCAGGCAATAGTTTGCATCTATCTATATCACCCCAGTGATAGTTGTTGGTACACTATCACTGGGGTGATATTTTTGTTTGGAGGTCGATATGGAGTTATGGCACGGATCGGACGTTGTTGTCGAGCATCCATCGTTGGATAAATGTAGGCAATTCAATGACTATGGGCGCGGGTTTTATTGCACGCCGCATGAAGAAATGGCAATGGAGTGGGCATGCCGGACTGAGTCTGATGGCATTGCCAATCGATATGAGCTTGATTTAGATGGCCTTGCGATTTTGGATTTGGAATCAGGTGAGTTCTCGATTCTCAACTGGCTTGCAATTCTGGCGAATAACAGAGAGTTCAATGTTTCAACGCCAGTAGCACGCGAGGGGCTTCGCTATCTACTTGATAACTGCTTAATTGATATATCTCCTTATGACGTTATTCGAGGCTATCGTGCAGACGATTCTTATTTCTCGTTTGCAAGACAGTTTGTCAACGGCATGATTTCGCTCAGGCAATTGCAGCGCATTATGCGTTTGGGCGATTTGGGCATTCAGTATGCGCTTATGAGTGAGCGCGCGTTCTCGGCGATCAGGTTCCGCGATTGGAAACAGGCCTCGGGAGCCGAGTTTTATCCCAAACGATTTGAGCGAGAACAGAATGCTCGACGTAAGTACCTGGATACGGTAAACGGATTTGACTCTGATGGTGTCGACATTAGGGATTTGATGGCAGGGAGGGTTGATTTAAATGATCCAAGAGTTAACGGATTGTGGGCCGAGTAGGACATACCCCGTCTACTACCTCGAGGATGCAATGAACAACCTCGGCGACTGCTTTGACTATGCCGTTAACGATTATGGAGCAGAAGGATCAGAAGTCGCTGAACTCTTTTGCCTGAGCGGCGTAGCTCGCGAGTTTGAGCGCGGCAACGCATGGGTAGTGTCGGGAAAATCGGGCGTTGAACTATTTGCGCTCATCTCCGAAAGATCTGGTTACCAAACAGGGTCGATGCCAGATCGGACCTACCGATTTGAGAAGACACCAGAATATTGGACGGGCTGGATACTGGCATATTTGCAGTGGCGCCTAGGGGAATCGTTCGAAGATCTGCTTCATGTTGTTCCATTTGATGCGCTGCGAAACCTGTACTACCCCTGGCATGAGGCCTCGGAGGAGCGCGTGGCGCGCCTTGTCTGTGATATGGCGAAGAAGGCGCCGCGTCAGACTAAACTGGCGCTAGCAAGAAAGAGGATTAAAAAAACCCAACAAGACCTGGCATACGAATCGGGTGTATCGCTCCGTTCAATCCAAATGTACGAACAGCGCCAGCGAAACATCAACGAAGCCTCGGTAACAACCGTAAGAGCTATAGCAAAAGCCCTCCACTGCAACATCGAAGATCTCCTAGAACCAGTCTTCGAATACAAAGAAACCAGCGCAGCGTAAACCAAACAAAGCACCAAAGCCCATCTCTAGCAGGTGCTCCAGCCCAGCAAAAGCCCCTACCAATAAAAAGCCGAATTATCAGCCCGGCGACTTTCCAGAGCGTAGGTCCCTGTAGCCGCCGCCGGCGAAGTTAACATAGGGGAGGCCAGGGGCTTTGCCCCCAAATCTTTCCGCAGGACGGTAGGACCCCCGCCGCACGAAGTGCACAGCGGGGGTCCTGCCATGTCCGAGGACGATTTGGGGGCAAAGCCCCTGGCCTCCCCGGCGAGTATACGGGACGGCGACTACAGGTATTCGATCTGGGCGCCTTCCGTGTCGCACGTCAGAATATGCGTATCACACTTAGGGAACTGCTCGCGTAGCTTGACCTGCAGGAACTTTGCCACGATGGTGTCGTCGGTCACGGCCATAAGGGTCGAGCCCGAACCGCTGATCCAGATGGTCTTGGCGCCGCCGTTAAGGCAGGTGTCGCGCACGGCGTTGTAGTCGGGAATCAGACGGCGACGATAGGGTTCCTGAATGCGGTCGTCATTAGCGGCGGCAATCAGGTCCAGGTCACCAGTCTCCAAGCCGCGCGTCATACCGGCGATGCGGCCCATCTGCCACACGGCGGTGGAGAGCGGAATCTCCTGCGGCACGACCTTGCGTGCCTCGCTCGTATGTACCTCGTAGGGCGGAATCACGGTAATAAAACGCAAGCGATCGCTCACCTCGTAGCGCAGGCACTGGGGCAGCGAGCCGGTCGGCGTAAAGGAGCAGACGGCGCCGCCCAGGATAGCGGGGGCGACGTTATCGGGATGGCCCTCGACCTCGGTGGCGATGCGGACGAGCTCGGCGCGGTCGACGGTGTGGCCCGTCAGCGCGGCAGCTGCCATGATGCCGGCGACGACGCAAGTGGAGCTGGAGCCCAGGCCACGAGCGACGGGCACATCGGTTTGAATGTCGATGGCAACGGGAAAAGCCGGCTCGCCCCATGCGGCAAGCGCATCGACAAAGCTGACGTAGACCAGGTTGTTCTCGTTTTGAAACTCCTCGGGGCATCCGGTGATGGTGAGCTTGTCAGCGCGCTCGAAGGTGAAGTGCGAGTAGAGGCTGACGGCCATGCCGAGGGTATCGTAGCCAATGCCCAAGTTGGCGCTTGTTGCTGGGACGGTGATCTTGATCATGTGAGTCCTCCTGGCGTGCCTGGCTGTTTAGTTCGCTGCTCGGGCAGTCCTGCGCAAGACGGAAAGCACATTAAGTGCTTTCCTTTGCGTGCGGAACTC
>URNI01000177.1 GCA_900549135.1 uncultured Collinsella sp. | reverse complement strand
GGCCCGTGGGTTATACCCTAAGAGCAAACCACCCTTTTTAAGGGTGGTTCTGATTGTTCCGCCATGGGGGAGAGGTGTCCTGCCGTGCTCCATCGCTTCCACACCGTTCACCGAGTTGTCCTAGCCTTTTGTCGATGCGTGGAATATACTTTCATCAACACGTTGCTTCGTGAAAGGAACATTCATGATTTACACGCTCACTGCAAATCCCGCCATTGACTACAACATCGCCTGTGACGGTCTTGCTGCCAACACCGTCACGCGTACCCGCAACGCCGTCTACACGCCCAACGGCAAGGGCCTCAACGTCTCGTTTACGCTTGACCACTATGGTGTCGACACCACGATCCTGGGTTTCTTCGCCGGCTTCTCGGGCGAGTTTATCGTTAAGGGCGCCGAGGCCCTGGGCGTGCCCGTCAAGCCCGTGTGGACCGACGGCATCACGCGCGTCAACGTGTTCCTCAATGCCGGACCCGACACCGAGTACAACATGGTCAACGCCGGTGCCGCCATCAACGAGGCCAACGAGCAGGAGATGTTTGAGCTCATCGATTCGCTCGATGACATGACCTGCCTGGTCATCAGCGGCTCGCTGCCTCCCAACACTTCCGAGGGCTTCCTGGCCGAGGTCCTGCGCCGCGTCAAGGCCAAGGGGGCCGAGTTCGTCCTCGACATCTCGAGCCATCAGCTGGCAGACCTCATTGCCATGGAGCCGCTGCTGATCAAGCCCAATGACGACGAGCTGCTCGACATCTTTGGCATTAAGGTGAGCGGTGGCGACGATGAGTCCGTCAAGGGCGCTATGGCCGAGCTGCACGCCAAGGGCGCCAAGAACGTGCTGCTGACCCTCGGTGGCGCCGGTGCGTACTTCTCCAACGGCGAGCACATCTGGTTTGCCAATCGCACCTTCGATGTCAAGCTGCTGTCGACGGTGTGCGCCGGCGATTCCTCGCTCGCTGCCTTCCTGTCCGTATGGCACGACGCTCCCGAGCGCGTCGAGGATGCCCTCCGTCTGTCGATGGCCACCGGCGCCAACGTGGTCGAGTGCCCGGGCCTGGGCGACTTTGCCAAGGTGGACGAATACAAGAAGAACATCGAAGTTCGTCAGGTCTGCTAGCCGCATCGAAAAATCGCTGCCGAACACCCGCTTTGGATCTCCGAGGCGGGTGTTTTTTATGCACTGAACGCATATGGCGTCTGCTGTCTCGTTTTATCGAATCGATGACGCGATTGCATGTGCGCGCTTTCTCGTTTCTTGTTAGACTTCTTGAGAACCATCGATTAACGCTCACAAGTGCAGGAGGCCATAGGCATGTGCAATGTTTCGCTCAACGGTACGCAACCGTCCGATGCGTCCCTGCGCGTCCTGCGCGCGCTTGAGGCGGCTGGTCTTGAGGCTTGGTACGTGGGCGGTTGGGTGCGCGACGCCCTGATGGGGTACCCCAGCCACGATGTTGATATGTGCTGTAGCGGCCTGTGGCAGGAGTCCAAAGCGGCGCTCGAGGCCGCCGGCATCGCGGTTGTGGAGTCGGGCATTAAATTTGGCGGAATCACGGCTATTTCCGATGGCGAGCGTATCGAGGTCACCACGTACCGTCTGGATGGCTTTTACACCGATGGTCGTCATCCCCAGAGTGTGGAGCGTGCCGCCTCGCTCGAGGACGATCTGGCGCGCCGCGACTTTACCGTCAATGCCATGGCCTGGCATCCCGAGCGCGGGCTTGTCGACCGCTACGACGGCCAGGGTGATCTGGAGCGCAAGCTGATTCGCGCTGTCGGCGATCCCAAGCGTCGCTTTAACGAGGACGCCCTGCGCATGCTGCGTGCGGTGCGCTTTGCCTGCCGTCTGGACTTTATGATTGAGCCCGAGACCAAGCGTGCGCTTGCCGAGTGCGCGCCGCTGCTTGATGCCGTGGCGCGTGAGCGTGTGGGTATTGAGCTCGAGGGCATTCTTTCGACCGGTCATGGGGGAGACGCGATGCTCCGCTATCCCGAGCTCATCTGCGCCGCCGTGCCCGAGTTGGCAGCGGGTCGCGGGTTTGATCAGCGCAGTGTCTATCATGCGTTTAACGTCTACGTGCATATTGCCCGTGTGCTGACGGTGGCGGGGGAGCTCGCGCTGTGTGACGGCGTCGCGCCCTCGTCGAGCCTTATGTGGGCGGCGTTTTTGCACGATGTGTCCAAGCCCGAGTGCTTCACGGTCGACCATGCCGGTAGCGGACACTTCTACGGTCATCCCGAGCTCGGCGCCAAGAAGGCGCGCGTCATTATGGATCGCCTGGCGCTCTCGCACGACTTGGTGCGCGACGTGTGTCTGCTCATCAAATACCATGACAAGCCGCTGCGTCCCGAGCGCTCCTGTCTGCTCAATATGATGCGCGCGCTTTCGGGTGAGGGCGTCGACACGGCCCGCCTGATTGACGAGCTCATGGACCTTAAGCGTGCCGACACACTTGGCAAGGCCCCGTCGTGCTTCTATTACGTTGAGACGATTGAGGAGATGCGCGCGATGGCGCACGAGCTGCTGAGGGCGGGGGAGCCCTATACGCTCAAGATGCTCGCCATCAACGGCGGCGACCTGATCCGTGCTGGAGTCAAGCCCGGGCCGGAACTGGGGCAGCTTCTCAACTCCGCCCTCGACGCCGTGATCGAAGACAACATTCCCAACGATCGCGAAGCTCTTTTGGTCCATCTCAACTTGAATTAGCTACCCAGTTTACCTGCGTGTTCCATAACCTGCCGACAATTTTTCGGCAATTTGGAATTTCTTCTTGCGCTGACGTTTTTTGTCCCGTAATATATTTCCTCGCAGCACGGCAGTGCAGATGTCATGTGGCCCGTTCGTCTAGCGGTTTAGGACGCCGCCCTCTCAAGGCGGAGATCACCAG
>URNI01000176.1 GCA_900549135.1 uncultured Collinsella sp. | reverse complement strand
CGACGCTGCAAACGCCCCTAAGCGGCAATCTGACGTTCAATCGTCGGTCGCGTACAAAAGTACGCTTCCCTCCTCTTTCGCGTCACCTTGCTCGCCTAGGGCCGTTTTCGCTGACTTATGCTCAACCAGCGACGTTTTCACGCTCTTCCGGAAAGTGTCCAAAAATCCACGCTCGTCCGCCTTAGACCGTATTGCCCGTGGCCGTCAGCCGTTCGACGCTGGTCCGCGTGGCGGCGTATAATCGGCGGCAGATGACTTGAACGTTAGGAAACCATGACCGATAGCATGCAGCAGATGGCGCTCGACACGCTCGGCGCCTATTTTGGCTACACCTCGTTTCGCCCGGGACAGGACCGCATGGTCGATGCGATTCTTGCCGGCCGCGATGCGCTGGGTGTTATGCCCACGGGCGCCGGCAAGTCCATTTGCTACCAGGTGCCCGCGCTCATGCTGCCCGGCATCACCTTTGTGGTGAGTCCGCTGCTGTCGCTTATGGAGGACCAGACCCGTGCGTTGCTCGCGGCGGGTGCGCGACCCAGCTATCTCAACTCCAGCCTTACCCCGGCCCAGCAAAACACTGTGCTCAAGCGGGCGCGCGAGGGTCGCTATCAGCTTATGTACGTGGCGCCCGAGCGCCTGCTCGAGCCGCGCTTTTTAGCCTTTGCGCAGGAGGCCGCGGCGGACGGCGGCATTGGCGTGCCGCTCGTGGCCATTGACGAGGCCCACTGCGTGAGCCAATGGGGCCAGGATTTCCGCCCCGCCTACCTGCAAATTCGCGAGTTCATCGATGCGCTGCCGCGGCGCCCCATCGTGGCGGCCTTTACCGCTACGGCGACCGAGCGTGTGCGCGCGGATATCCAGCAGATGCTCGGCCTGCAAAATCCCGCGACGGTGGTGACGGGCTTCGATCGCAAGAACCTCTACTTTGGCTGCGAGGAGATGGGCGACAAGGCCAAGACTGCCTGGGTGCGCGACTACGTGATTGCGCATTCGAGCGAGAGCGGCATCGTGTATTGTTCGACCCGCAAGACAGTTGATGCGCTGGCGGGCGAGCTTGCCGAGGCGCTGGGCCCCAGCGGCATTCGCGTTGGCCGCTACCATGCCGGCATGGGCAACGACGCCCGCCGCCAAAGCCAGCGCGCCTTTATCGATGACGATATCCAGGTGATGGTTGCCACCAACGCCTTTGGCATGGGCATCGACAAGCCCAACGTGCGCTACGTGATCCACAACAACGTGCCCGAGAGCATCGAAGCCTACTACCAGGAGGCGGGCCGCGCCGGCCGCGATGGCGACCCGGCCAGCTGCTACTTGCTGTGGAACGGCAACGATTTTCGCATGCGCCGCTTTCTGATCGACCGCGGCGATGCTGCCGATGAGGCGCTCGACGACGAGCAGCGCGCGTGGGCGCTCCAGAATCGATATCGTCTGCTCAGCCAGATGGAGGGCTACTGCAATACCACCGGCTGCCTGCGCGAATACATGCTGCGCTACTTTGGCGACGAGGCCGCGGCCGGGCATGCCGCGGCCAGTACGGGCGGCACCGCCACGGACGACGTCGAGAGCTGCGGCAACTGCAGCAACTGCCTCACGCAGTTCGAGGTCGAGGACGTCACCGATATGGCCCGCGCCGCTGTGCGCTATGTGGCCACGCGACCCATGCGCTTTGGTAAGTCGTTCATCGCCGATGTGCTTCACGGCGGCAACACCGAGCGCATTCGCCAGATGCATCTGGACGAGGACCGCGGCTACGGTGAGCTGTCGAGCGAATCGGTCGGGCGCATCAAGGACATCATCGGCCAGCTGTGCGGCCGCGGCTATTTGGCCACCTCGCAGGGGCAGTACCCGGTCGTGGGGCTGGGTCCGCGTGCCAGCGAGGTCGAGGACGAGGCGTTCGCCTTTACCGTTAAGCGTCGCGCGTCCAAGCGCAAGGCCTCGGCCCGCGCCCGCCGTGCGGTGGATTTGCTGCGCGAGGAGGCCGAGCTGGATCAGCGCGCGCGCGTTGGCGACGATGCCGAGCTGTTCGAGCGCCTGCGTGCCCTGCGCAAGGAGATCTCGACCGAGCTGGAGATGGCGCCGTATATGGTCTTTTCCGACAAGGCCCTGCGCGGCCTGTGCCGCCTGCGCCCGCAGACGCGCGACGAGCTGATCCAGGTCAACGGCATTGGCGAGAAAAAAGCCGACGCCTTTGGCGAGCAGTTTATGGCGGCGATTGAAGAGTTTGAGTCCGAGCATGCGCGGGATGGAGCGTAACGATGGCTTTCGATAGCAAGACCGACCGTACTGACGTGTCCGCCGTGCCGCTGTACCAGCAGGTCATGGACGACCTAAAGGGCGAGATCGCGCGCGGCGTGTACCCAGCCGGCTCGCGCATTCCTGCCGAGATGGAGCTCGCGAAGTCCTACGGCGTGGGGCGCATCACCGTGCGCCGCGCCATCGAGGAGCTGTCGCGCGCGGGGTATCTCAACCGCCAGCAGGGGAGGGGTACCTTTGTGTGCGCTCCCAAGCTCAAGCGCAAGATTCGCCAGAAGGGTGACGTCCAGAGCTTTTCCGAGGGTTGTGCTGCCAACGACATGGTGCCGGGTGCGCGCCTGGTGTCGCGCACGGTGGTCGCGGCGACGCGCGAGGATGCGGCGTTCTTTGGCGTGGAGCCCGGCTGCGAGCTCATCGTGGTCGAGCGCGTGCGCACGGCCGACGGCATCCCCGTTATGCTCGAGAACAACGCCTTTGTGCTGGCCGACCATCCCTACCTGCAGACGCTGGCCGACGAGGACCTCACCGATAACTCGATCTTTGCGCTCGTTGTCGAGCATTCGGGTCGCGCGCCGCTCAAGTCCGACCCCTGCACCGTGGAGATTGCGCTTGCCGATGCTCAGGTGGCCCCGCTGCT
>URNI01000175.1 GCA_900549135.1 uncultured Collinsella sp. | reverse complement strand
AGTACTTTGCCGACGCCCCTGCGGGCGTCGGTTTTTCCGACCTTGACCTCAATAAGATCCCGCATCATATTTCGTGCATCATGGACGGTAACGGTCGCTGGGCCACGGCGCGCGGTCTTGCCCGCACCGAGGGCCACAAGGCCGGTATCGTCTCCCTGCGCGAGATCATTACCGCATGCGTGCGCTTGGGCGTCGACGTCCTTTCGGCCTATGTGTTTTCCACCGAAAACTGGAATCGTCCGCAGCACGAGGTCAATGTTTTGATGCATCTGTTTGCCAAGACGTTTATCGATGAGCTGCCGCTGCTTAAGCGCGAAAACGTGCGCGTTGTCTTTTTGGGCGATATTTCCGCACTGCCTAAGAAGACCCGCGATGTCTTTGAGCGAGGTCTTGCCGAGTGTGCCGACCACACCGGCATGACGTTGGCACTTGCCGTCAACTACGGCGCTCGTGCCGAGATCACCCGTGCTGCCCGTCAGATCGCGCTCGATGCCGCCGCCGGAAAGATTGATCCCGCCGCTATCGACGATGATATGGTTGCTTCGCACCTGTACACCGCTGGGCTGCCCGATCCGGAGCTTGTGATTCGAACCTCCGGCGAGCTTCGTCTTTCGAACTATCTGCTGTGGCAGGTTGCCTATTCCGAGTTTTATGTCACCGATACCTATTGGCCCGACTTTGATCGTTGGGGTCTTGTCAACGCCATTTTGGCCTACCAGGGCCGCGACCGTAGGTTTGGTGGACTGAGCAAGACCGAGGAGGCTTAATCGTGTCCGATCGTCCCAAGGCGTCTGTTTCCAAGGCGTCAACTCCCAAGGCGCCTGCCGCCAAGAGCGGCGCGGCCGCGACTTCGTGGCTTGCCGGCTTTATTACCCGTGCCGCCGCAGGTATCGTCTACGCCGTCGTATTTATTCTCTGCCTGGTTTTGGGTATCGTTCCCACCGCCATCTTCGTCTCCGTCATGAGCGGCCTGTGCTGCTTTGAGTTTTTCCGCATGACGAAGCTCGATGGCAAGGTGGCCAACGAGCGCCTGGGTATCGCTGCCGCCGTGCTCTTTCCGCTCTCGGCGCTGGGCGACTCGCTGTTGTTGAATGCCCTGCTTTTTGCTCTGATGCTTGCGGTGGGTATTTGGTATGTCTGGTCGGCGCGTACTCGCATATCCGATGTGGCTGTGACGCTCATGGGTCCTATCTACACCGGTTTTATGCTGTCGGCCATCGTACTGCTGCGCGATGCCGTGCCCGGTTTTGCCGGCGCCCTGCTTTCGGTGGGTGTTTGCGCGTCTCTCTGGGTCTCCGATTCGTTTGCCTACATCGTGGGCAGCCGTATCGGCAAGCATAAGATGGTCCCCAAGATCTCTCCCAAAAAGAGCTGGGAGGGCTTTGTCGGTGGCATCTTGGGCTCGGTTCTCATCTGGCTCATTTTGTGGGCGACGCATTTCTATAAGCTGAGCTTGCCCTACGCACTGCTGTGCGGCGTGGTTGTGTCCATCCTGGGTGTTATCGGCGACCTCATCGAGTCACGCATCAAGCGTGGTGTGGGCGTCAAGGATTCCGGCAACCTTATCCCGGGCCATGGCGGCATGCTCGACCGTAGCGACTCGCTTATCTTTGGCTGCATTACCGCTCAGCTGCTTTTGATGATCGGAGGCGTGCTGTAATGTCCTTCCAAACGACGTATGGCCCCGATGGACGCCTTCGCGTTGCCATCCTGGGTTGTACGGGCTCCATCGGCACCCAGGCACTTGATGTGTGCCGTCAGCATGCCGATCGCCTGCAGGTGACGGCGCTGTCCGTTAACTCTAGTACCTCCGAGCTCGTTGCCGCTGCCCGCGAGTTCTCGGTTCCGGCGGTTGCCGTGGCCGATGTCGCTCATGGCGATGACGCCGTGCTGCAGGAGTTGCCCGAGGGAACGAAGCTCGGCGTTGGCGCGCAGGCGGTTTGCGAGCTCGCGCGTCGCGACGATGTCGACTGCGTGCTCGTCGCTATTGTGGGCGCCGCCGGTCTCGAGGCGAGCCATGCGGCCTTGACCTCGAATAAGCGCCTTGCCCTTGCCAACAAGGAGTCCCTCGTCGTCGGTGGCGACTTGCTTATGCCGTTGGCGCAACCGGGCCAGCTTATTCCAGTCGACTCTGAGCACTCCGCCATCTACCAGTGCTATCTGGGGGAGGACCCGCGCGAGGCTCATTGTATTTGGCTTACCTGCTCGGGCGGTCCGTTCTTTGGCCGCACGCGCGACGAGCTCAATCGCGTGACGCGTGCCGATGCCCTTGCACATCCCACGTGGGCCATGGGTGCCAAGATCACCATCGACTCCGCCACCCTCATGAACAAGGGCCTGGAGCGCATTGAGGCCATGCATCTGTTTAACTGCGACCTCGATTTCATTAACGTGGTCGTGCAGCGTCAGTCCAAGATTCACTCTATGGTCGAGTTTGCCGACGGCTCCGTGATGGCGCATCTCGGTGCTTCCGACATGCGTATTCCCATCCAGTTCGCGTTCTCGTATCCCGAGCGTTGGGATACCCCGGCGCCTCGTATCGATTTCCGCGAGCTGGGGCAGCTCACGTTTGATGCTGCCGACATGGATACCTTCCGCTGTCTGGCGCTGGCCGAGCGTGCCGGCAAGACGGGTGGTACCATGCCGTGCGTGCTCAATGCCGCCAACGAGGTCGCCGTCGATGCCTTCCTGCACGATGGCTGCAGCTTTACCGATATCGATCGCATTGTGGAATCCTGCATGGATGCCCACGATATGCAGGCGGTCGATTCGTTTGAGCAGCTTCGCGACATCGATGCGTGGGCGCGTGAAAAGGCTGCGCAGGTGCTCGCCGCAACCCGTTCCTAACCCATAAGGATTGCTTTTTCGTTTTATGGATACTGTTCTGAGCGTTCTCTCATCGGTCTTTTGGGGCCTG
>URNI01000174.1 GCA_900549135.1 uncultured Collinsella sp. | reverse complement strand
CGAGCACCGTCTCTACACCCGAGCGCAGCTCCGCACCGAGCGCCAGCAACGCGGCGCCCAAGCCACCGGCAGCGCCCGCGCCGGGCACGCCGAGCACCGAGCCAAATGTCCGTGCGCCCTCGGGTGTGCGCAACAACCCCTGGGCTCGCGCCTCGAAAATTGCCGCATCGAGCAGGCGACCGTAGCCGACCATCCAGCCGTCGTACCTGCGCAGTACCTCGGCATCATCCGTCGGCAGACCCTTCTGTCCGCCGAACACCGCAAGCGCGCCGCGACGCCCTACGAGCGGATTCTCGACATCAGAAAGCACCACGACACGCGCGCCGTTCAGCGCCCGAAGCGCTGGCGCCAAATCAACGCTCGCAACCTGCTCAAGGCCGGCAAGACCGGGGGCGACATCGCAGCCCTGATCATCGACCACACGCGCGCCCAGCGCCTGCAGCATGCCGGCGCCACCGTCGTTGGTGGCACTGCCACCCAAACCAATATAGATAGTCTTTGCCCCGGCACGAACCGCACGGAGCATCAGCTCGCCCACGCCATAGGTTGTGGCCGCCAACGCCGTCGACTCCGTGCAAGGCGAATACCCAATTCCGGCCGCCTCGGCCATCTCGATGACCGCGGACTTGCGCTCGACATCAACCAGCATCCGGGCAGACACGCGGTCGCCCAAGGGACCTGCCACCTCGCAGGTCACAATCTCACCGCCGCACGCGGCAACGGCATCGAGCGTTCCCTCGCCACCATCTGCCAGCGGCAATGCGCGCACCTCGGCATCGGGCCAAACGCGACGCACGCCTTCGGCAACCGCCGCCTCCGCCTGCGCACTCGACACGCTGCCCTTAAAGGAATCAATCGCCAGCAGCACACGGCGGGGCCGGCGGCACGCAGGACCAAAGTCAACCGCCGTGCCAACATCCTCACCGGCACCTGCAAGCGCCTCGGCATGAGCGGCATGCGCCTCAAGATCGGCCCCACAACCGCAATCAGCGCCGCCCGCTCCGCGCAGACCGCCAAAATAGCTACTCAGCAGCTCGCGGCATTCATCCGCCAGGACCCCAGCCGTCACGTTAAAGCGATGATTCAGGCGCGAGTCGGCATTGAGGTCATACAGGGATCCCAGCGCGCCCGCCTTGGCGTCACGCGCGCCATACACGCAGCGCCCCACGCGCGCGTTAACCATAAGCCCCGCACACATGCAGCATGGCTCGAGCGTCACGTAGGCCGTGCAATCGGAAAGGCGCCAGCGGCCAAGCGCCTGGGCAGCGGCGCACACGGCCGCAAACTCGGCATGAGCCGAAGGATCCTGATCGAGCTCGCGCCGATTGTGCGCCCTCGCGACGATCTCACCGTCGCGCACCACCACGGCACCAATCGGTACCTCGCCCACCGCAGCAGCGGCGCGAGCCTCCGCCAGCGCCTCACGCATGAACTTCTCGTCGATTTCGGTGATCGTCATCGTTCGCCTTCCCTGTTGCAAATCCAAAACGATGCTATCATTACGACTCACGGAGAGATGGCAGAGCGGTTGAATGCGGCGGTCTTGAAAACCGTTGAGCGCGAGAGCGTTCCGGGGGTTCGAATCCCCCTCTCTCCGCCACTCCTAGTGATGCACCGGCGTCATGGTCCGCTCAAACAGTGCATCGACCACGTCGGCTATCTCAGGTCGACGCTCAAGATCGTGGCCCGATTCCCACCATATCGTGAAAAGTCGAATAATACCGCCGGCGACAAACTCAGACGTCGTCTCGAGTGACACGGGGGCCAGGGCATCCTCGGCAAGCACGTTCATCACACGCTCGCGGATGGAGCGGGCAATGCGGTCGCAAATAACATTGGTCAACATGCCCGACATGCTGCTTGCCAAAATGTTATCCATGAGCCGCTCGTGCGCCAGAATCAAATCCATGGCATCGTCCAAAATCGCGTGCCGAAGCGCGCGCACGTCCTCGGCAGATACCGCGCCGGCCTCATCGGGCTGTTTTTGCGGCAAGCCCGACATGAGCTCATCGATATAAAAGGCAAAGTAATCGTTCTTGTCGCGAAAGTGCTTGTAGAACGTCGTGCGGCGAATCATGGCGCGGTCGCACAGCATGGCAACCGTCAGGTCCTCAAAACGATGCTCCTCGAGAAGCTCGGTAAAGGCATCGAACAGGGCGCGGTAGGTTTTCTTGATGCGAAGGTCCACTGGTATCGCCATCCTCAGGGCAAAGACAACACTCGTCAATCTGTCGCATATCTTACACCTGTACCTCGCGCGCTTTGCCCCGGTGCCGACCCCGACGAAAACACAACGCTTACCGGAAAGTTCGGCACGACAAAACGTTGCGGGTATACTAGTAGCGTTATACCAACGGCAGCTGGCGCATGCCGCCGCGGCCATTCGAAACGGAGACATCATGCTTCCCGTCATCATCGGCATCGTTGTTGTCATTGTGATTGCCTGCGCCATCGCCGGCATCTACAACAACATGGTCACCAAGCGTAACCGCATCGATAACGCCTGGCAGAACATCGATACGCAGCTGCAGCGTCGAAACGACCTGATCCCCAACCTGGTCGAGACCGTCAAGGGCTACGCCAAGCACGAGCAGGAGACGCTCTCCGCCGTGATCAGCGCGCGTAACACCGCCGTCAAGGCCACCACGCCCGAAGCCAAGATGGAAGCCGACAACGTGCTGACCGGTGCGCTGCGCCAGCTCTTCGCCGTAGCCGAGGCCTATCCCGATCTTAAGGCAAACACCAACTTTACGCAGCTGCAGGCATCGCTCGAGGATACCGAGAACAAGATTAGCTATGCACGCCAGAGCTACAACGACTGCGTGCTCAGCTACAACAACGCCATTCAAACGTTCCCGGCTGTCATCTTTGCCGGCATCTTCCAGTTTAAGGAGCGCCAGGGCTTCGAGGCCGCCGAAG
>URNI01000173.1 GCA_900549135.1 uncultured Collinsella sp. | reverse complement strand
TATCCGCAGCTGTCAAGGCAGGTATGCACGCGGCCATCGGGGTTGTTGTGCATTGTACGGAACAGGCCGGCCAAAAATTCGGGCTGCAGAAGCGGCTCGCCGCCCGAAACGGTAATGCCGCCGCTGCGGTAAAACTCATGGTTACTCTGGAACTCGTCCATGAGGTGCTCAACGGTCACCATGGTGCCGCCGTTAACCGACCAGGTATCGGGATTGTGACAATACGCGCAGCGCATGGGACAGCCTTGGACAAACACTACGAAGCGGATGCCGGGACCATCAACCGTACCCATCGTCTCGATCGAATGCACGCGGCCCAGGGCAAACGCGGAGTCCTCGGGACGAGCGTCCACACCCTCGAGCGTCATCTCAGCCATTCCCGCTACCTTGCCTCTCATTCGTTTTAGTTACATAAATGCCAGAGCCATTCTAGCCCATACGCATGATGGTGAAACAGTTTAGCGGTCAATTGGGTTGTTCTATTTGGCCCCAGCAAGAGCAGCGGGAGGGTCATCGCAACCTGCCCGCCGCCGTGGCAATAGAAATCGATAGACGCCAGGCCTTACGCCTTGAGCGTGAGCACCGCACCGAAGGCGGTCGGGCCGCAATGGCTCGAGATGACACCGCCGACCTGGGTCCAGGCAACGTCCTTAAAGCCCAGGTCGTGCGCATAGACCTCCATGTCGTCGCGCAGCTCCTGGGAAAGGCCCACCGAATACGCTAGGCCAATGTGCAAGTAGTCGATCTCGCCCTTCGCAACCATGTGGTCAATAAAGGCACGGGCGCATTTGAGCATAGAGCCGCGGAACTTCTTGGTTGCCACGAACTTGCCGCCCGTTACCTCAATGCAGGGCTTAATCTTGAGCAGGTGGGCGCCCAGGAACGCGACGTTGGACAAGCGACCGCCCGCCTTAAGGAAGGCGAGGTCCGTAGGAACAAAGCCCAGCAGCACGCGGTCCATGACGGAGTTCGTAAATGCAAAGATCTCGTCAACGGTGGCATCGGGATGAGCCTCGATGTATTTGGCGGTCTCGACAACAACGAGCGACTGGCCCACCGAGACAAAACGCGTGTCCATGGAGAACACGTAGTCGCGCCCCTGGGCCGCAATCTTCGAGGACTGATGCGAACAGGTCGTGGCCTCGGAATACGCAAGATGCAGAATAGTCGCGTCGGGCTGCTCGGCATGGATACGGTCGTACACGTGAGCAAAATCCGCCGGCGAGCAACCGCTGGTCTTGGGCATAACGCCAAACTCGTTGCAGCGCGAATAAATCTCAAGCGGATCGATCGAACCGTCCTCGACGGTCTCGTCAGCAATCGTGACATGCATGGGCACGCGCACGATGCCGTAGCGCTCGCAGAGCTCTGGCGTCACATCCGAACCAGATTCAACCACGATTACGTATTTGCCCATTCTTATCACGACCCATCTCGACGTTGGTTTTTCAATATGTGACGCACGTGCCGCCGCACTGTTGCACAACGGCGTCCAAGCGCCAAAGAGACGCCGCCCCTTGCACACAACAAAGGACAGCGTCTCCTTGGAAAACTCCGTGCATCCTGAGATTCTACTCGGTTTATTAAGGAGTGTTACTTATTCCGCAAACGGTCGCTATACGCGATAAACGGTAGCTGGCCGCGGTAACTGCGACACATTCCGCCCAGCAAGTCCAATCGTACTCCATGCACGGTTAATGCACGAGGCGGTAGAAATTCATCGATACCGCACCCTCGGCGTGCAGCTCCATCGCCGGAACCGCCGGCGAATAGGTACGGCTCGTAAGTGCTGCCTCGCCGCCATTTGCAAAAATCTCGACCATCGTAGTGTCCGAAAGCACGCGCAGGTCGCGAAGCTCGCTGAGCTCGATCGACCTCTGGTCGCGCCCATAGCCTTCGTCACCCATGTCGAGGGTAAGCATCCCGTCTGCATAGCGCACAAAGACACCCTTGCGGATTTCGAGCTCGATCACCTGGGCGCCCTCACAGGAAACCACAAGATCAAACAGGCGGCCCGGCTCCTCAACGGTTTCACCGCCTGTCGCGCAAACGCAGTCGCCGCGCATCCTCTCAATCTCGTGCACCGGCTGCTGACAGAGCTTACCATCGCGCATGCTCAGTTCTCTCGGCACCGTCAACGCGCACTGCCACCCGCGTGCCACCGTCGGGCTTTTTGTCGTCGCATCGGGGCAACCCGACCACCCGATCATCAAACGCCGACCCGCAGCATCCTCAAAGGACTGCGGTGCGTAGAAATCAAAGCCGGCATCGACCATCGGGGGCATGCCCTGCCCGGCGATCTTAAAACTCGGCGCCTCCCAATCGGCCTCGATGGGAAACCACACGCACTGGTGCGGATTGCGGTAACGCCATCCATCGGCGGACACACCCTGCGGACAGCAAACGAGAATAAGCTCACCATCGAGCTCAAACAGATCGGGGCACTCCCACATAAAGCCAAACTTCTCGCCCAACTCAATGCGCGTCGCATAGCTCCAGTCCTCTAGATCGCTCGAGGTATAGACAAGCACGCAGCCGCGGTCGTCTTTTGTACGAGCGCCCAGAACCATGTAGTAGATACCATCGTGTTCAAGGATTTTGGGATCACGCACGTGCGTACCGATATCGTCGGGGTAATCGACCGGCCCAACAGCTATGCGCTTCTCGCCCAATTCGTCGGGGTTCTCGGCAACCATATGAATCTGGTTTTGCTCACGGCCCGTCAACACGTAGTCGTAATCATCGCGGTCAAAATGCTTGACGTTGCCGGTATAGAAGTAGTGAATCTTGCCGTCGTGTACAAAGGCAGAACCAGAATACGCTCCACTCGAATCCAAATCGGAATCGGGGAACAGCACAGGGCCGCGATTCTCGTAGGTCACAAAATCCTTTGTTGTCAGATGATTCCAAAGCACTGGACCGCCA
>URNI01000172.1 GCA_900549135.1 uncultured Collinsella sp. | reverse complement strand
AACTCTTTAGTATTACCCATTTCGCACCGACCAAAAAGGGACAGGTTTATTTTGGTAGGTTTTAGAGGCGGACAGTGAAGGTAATCTGGTTGCTGTGGCCGCAGACAGAAGCGCTCCCGCCATGGGCCTCGGCGATGGCACGCACAACGGATAGGCCCACGCCCGAGCCGCCCGTCTTGGAGCTGCGCGATACGTCTGCACGATAGAAGCGGTCGAACAATCGGTCCAGGTCGCCTTCGGGCGGCTCGTCCACGGCGTTCGATACGACAAGCTCGGCGGCACCTTTACCCTGACCGCGCGAAACGGCACGCAGGCTCAGCTCAATCACGCTGTCCTCGCTTGCGTAGCGTGTGGCATTGTCCAGCAGCAGCTCAACAACCTGCGCCACTGCCGCGGCATCGGCATGGGCTCGCACGCCGCTCGCGATCGACGTCGCCAGCCGCTTTCCGCGCGAAACCGCCACCGACCCAAACGGCGCCGCCGCCTTGTCCACTGCCTCTGAAAGATCGATCGATGTCATGGTAAAGCCGGCCGAACCCTCGTCCATACGCGCCAGGAACACCAGACGCTCCGTCAGCGCCGTCAGCCGCGCGACCTGCTCGTGAATGCTCTGCGTCCACTCGCTCTCGCCGCTCTCAATTTCCTGTACCTCGTTAGCGGCGTCGATCACGGCCAACGGCGTTTTGATCTCGTGGCTTGCATCGGTAATAAAGCGCTTTTGCTTGCTGTAGCTCTCGACCATCGGTCGAATCACCGCGCCCGAGGCACCCGCCACAATTGCCAGCACCGCCAGCCAGCCAATGCAACTGATCGCCACGCTCGCGCTCAAAAACGAATGAAAGCTTGCAAGCTCACGCGAGCAGTCCACGAACACATAGGTGGTCTCGTCGCCCTGAACCGTAACCGTATAGCGGTAGTTACCAGAAAAGCCCGAGGTCCAACCCTTGGAATATAGTCCTGCCGCGATGCGTGCAGCACGCTTGGCGCCCACCGCGGCAATGCGGGCCGTGTTGACATCGGTCACCTGCCCACCGGCGATCGACACCGTAAAGTAGCGCGTGTCGAAGGGAGACTCCGCCGTCATACCTTCGAAGTGCCTGATGCGAACGCCCACTTGGCTATCGCCGGCATCCTTGCCATTAGCGGGATCGTCTTTTGGCTCGTCCCCCCAATCGATACCGTCCTTGCCCGCCAGGATATAGTCCAGGCGAGCGTCGGCCATCTTGCAGACATGCGAATAATTGACGATGTTGATGCCGGCGATGATGAGCGTGAGCACCACGGTCACGGCGCCCATGGCAACGAGGATGAACTTGCGACGCAGGCGGCGGCCCAATGCGTCAACAGCATTTGCCCGCCCCGCGCCACTCGTGGCGGCGCGAAACCGCTCCGTCATGCGTTTGCACCACGCGCGTACGCTCACGCTCGCTCGTCCCCTTCGACAACCTCAAGCGAATATCCCTGATTGCGCGATGCGCGGATGGCCACGTTGGCACCCAGCGCCGTCAGCTTTTTGCGCAGGTACGAGATATAGACCCACACCACGTTGGCACCTTCGGGCGCATCCTCACCCCAAACCTCGAGCATCAGACGTTCGGTAGGCATACGCGTGCCGGCGTTGCGCATAAAGAGCTCCATAAGCTGAAACTCACGATTGGCCAGGTGCTCCTCGCCCAAAGGGCCAACGAGCGTGCACGATGCCGTGTCGAGACGCACGTTGCCCACGCTGAGCGTCGTGGCGTCAATTGCCGTCGCGGCACGCGTCATGGCACGAATACGCGCAAGCAGCTCCTTAGCGGCAAACGGCTTGGTCAGGTAATCGTTGGCACCGGCATCCAGGCCCTCGACCTTATCGGACACCTCGCTTTTGGCCGTAAGCATGATGATGGGCAGGCGCTTGCCGGCCTCACGCGTGCGCTTGAGCACCTCGATGCCGTCCATGCCGGGCATCATGATGTCCAGGATTGCGGCGTCATAGTCGTTGGCGAGCAGATATTCGAGCGCCGTCAGGCCGTCGAGCGCGGTGTCAACCACGTAGTCGCTATGTTGAAGAATCGCGGTAAGGGCACGGGAGAGGCCGGGTTCGTCCTCGGCAAGCATCAGCTTCATAGTTGTTCCTTTGGCGCGCGGCTATACAGATTTCGATATTGCCGATGATAGCGCACCGCCAGCCGCCTTAGCGCAGCCTTAGCTGCTCAACCTGCACGTTTCTAAAAACGCTGGATAGGGCTTAGCCAAACTTAAGGCGCACGTGTCGAGCGCTTTGACGCATGCCGAGCGCGAAGGGACAGTGACTCGTCCTTTCACGGCGTCCTAGTTATGCAAAGTGCTCGAGCGTTACTCCTCGTACGCGCCCTCAAGCCGAAGCAGCCACTCCTTGCGATCAAGCCCGCCGGCATATCCGTTGAGCGAACCATCGGCGGCAACCACGCGATGGCACGGCACAATAATCGAAATGGGATTACGCGCGACCGCGGCCCCCACGGCACGGGGAGACACAACGGGGTCCTCGTTTCCCGGCACACGATGTCGAGCCGCAACACGCTGGGCAATCTCGCCATACGTGGCGACCTCGCCACGCGGAATAGAAAGCAGCTCGTACCAAACTTCACGCTGAAACGCCGTGCCAATCAAATGCAACGGCGGCGTAAACCGAGGTTCCTGCCCTGCAAAATAAGCATTCAACCAAGCCCAAGAACGCTCAAGCACCGAAGACGCCGCACCATTTGCCGGACTCACCGACGACATGCCACCAGTACCGGAAACCGCATCGGCGCCTTCAACATGTTCGGGATCTTCTTTGAGAAGCGTGGAGCCAAAGTGCTCCTGTCCCTCAAACCAAAGCCCCGTCAGACCGCGGCCATCAGCGGCAAGCAATATTTCGCCCAAAGGCGAAGCAAACGTCGTCGTGACCACCAGCGGCTCCTTTCAAA
>URNI01000171.1 GCA_900549135.1 uncultured Collinsella sp. | reverse complement strand
ATCTTGGAACGCTTGCGTTTTCTGGTTGACGTCGGCCTTGATTATCTGACGCTCAATCGTGCTTCGGCCACGCTTTCCGGCGGTGAGGCGCAGCGCATTCGTCTGGCTACGCAGATCGGTGCTGGCCTCATGGGCGTTCTTTATATTCTGGATGAGCCTTCGATTGGCCTTCACCAGCGTGATAACGAGCGCCTGATCAAGACGCTCGAGCGCTTGCGCGACATCGGTAATACCGTTATCGTCGTCGAGCACGACGAAGATACAATTCGCGCTGCCGACTACGTGATCGATATGGGTCCCGGTGCGGGTGTTAACGGCGGACACGTGGTCGCCGCGGGAACGCCTGCCGATATCATGGCGTGTCCCGATTCCATGACGGGTGCTTATTTGACCGGCAAGCGGATGATCCGCGTGCCCGATGAGCGCCGCAAGCCCGGCCGCGGCTGTCTTAAGATCACGGGTGCCCGCGCTAACAACCTCAAAAACGTTACCGCCAAGATTGAGTTCGGTACGCTCACAGTCGTTACCGGTGTTTCGGGATCGGGCAAGAGCTCCCTGGTCACCGATACGATTGCGCCCGCGCTTACGAATGCCATCCATCGTTCGACGCGTCCCGTGGGACCGTACAAGAAGATTGAGGGTATCGAGTGCATCGATAAGGTAATCGATATCGACCAGTCACCGATCGGCCGTACGCCGCGCTCGAATCCCGCTACCTATATTGGTTTGTGGGATGACCTGCGTGCGCTGTTTGCGAGCACGCCGGAGTCGAAGGCGCGTGGCTACTCGCCGGGACGCTTCTCCTTTAATGTGAGCGGCGGACGCTGCGAGGCGTGCAAGGGCGACGGCCAGATCAAGATCGAGATGCACTTTCTTCCCGATATTTATGTTCCCTGCGAGGTTTGCGGCGGCAAGCGCTATAACCGCGAGACGCTCGAGGTTACCTATCGTGGCAAGACTATCTCGGACGTACTCGACATGAGCGTGGCCGAGGCGCTGGCTTTCTTTGGGAATATTCCGCAGATCAAGCGAAAGCTTCAAACCCTGTATGACGTCGGCCTAGGCTATGTGAGCTTGGGCCAGCCCGCCACGACGCTCTCGGGTGGTGAGGCGCAGCGCGTAAAGCTCGCCAAGGAGCTTCATCGTCGTCAGACGGGTAAGACGTTCTATATTTTGGATGAGCCTACGACCGGTCTTCATTTTGAGGACGTTCGCCAATTGCTAGATGTGCTTCAGCGTCTAGTCGATGCGGGCAATACGGTGCTGGTGATCGAACACAACCTCGATGTCATCAAGGTCGCCGACCGCCTGATCGATATGGGTCCCGAGGGTGGCAACGGTGGCGGAACTGTCGTGGTCTCGGGTACGCCAGAGCAAGTTGCGGCATGCCCGCAGAGCTATACCGGCAAGTTCTTGGCGCCGTTGCTCAAACGCGATAAGGAGCGTCAAGCACAACTTGATGGCTAATACATAGGTGTTTTTGAAACATGAGCGCCGCCGGTTCCTTGCGATTCGGTGGCGCTCTCTTTGTCGAGATAGCGTATGTCGCGCAAATGGACATATACTTAAAAAATTGCGTTCGTATATGAGGGAAAGGATATGCCATGCCGAAGGCCGCGAAGACGCCAAAGACCAACGCCATGCGTGAGCTGGAAAGCGCCGGCATCCCCTATGTTCTCCATACGTACGAAGACGATGGCGATGAATCAGCGGGCCTTGGCGTTGCGATTTCCGAACAGCTTGGTGAGGAGCCCGGCCAGGGATTCAAAACTCTGGTCTGTGTCACGCCGTCAAACGATCACGTTGTGTGCTGCATTCCCGTTGCCGATGAACTTGACTTGAAAGCTGCCGCGCGCGCCGCAGGGGAGAAATCTCTCACCATGATGCACGTGAAGGATTTGCTTGCCGCGACTGGCTATGTGCGCGGTGGCTGTAGTCCTGTCGGTATGAAAAAGCGCTATCGGACGCTGATTGATGAGACATGTGTCCTTTGGGATACCATTTTTATCTCGGGAGGCAAGCGCGGCTACCAGCTTGAGGTTGCACCCGACGACTTAGTTGCATTTTGCGGGGCCACGGTCGCCCCGATTACGAGAGAGGGCTGAGCGATGCCGCAGGAAGAATTAAAGCGCGGGGCTCATTTTGCAAAGGGGCCGACCCCCTCGGCGTCTTCGTCTGAGCTGGCTTCGGTCGAACATGAGATTCGTAAAGCTTGGTCGGCTGCCGCCGATCCGGGTGAGACAGCGGTGTATTTGCGTGCCGCCGGTGCCGGTCCGGTGCCTTTTCGTTCGCCCCTTTCTTCGACTCGACCCGACGAGACGGCAGTGTTTTTGGCCGCTGCTCGTACAGGCGTGGATCGGATGTCCAGCACTTCGGATACGCCTCATGTTCCGCGTCCCGATGAGACTGCGGTGTATTTGATGGCCGCACAAGGGAAAAGTTCGCATCAGGGCGCGGCCGCCGTTAGCCCTGCAACGCAGGACGCTCCCGATGACGGCGAATCTTTGCTTTCAGATGATGAATGGTCTCCGCTCGGTTCGATTGGTCTCGTCGAAGGCGTGACGGTCGACGACGATGACGATTGGGATCCCTTGTCGTTTTCTGGTCGAGATGTTGCCGCACAGGAAGTCGATACGGTGTTTGGGGATTATGCCGCGTCTGGCGACAATGCGATCTCAGTCGATGATCCCTTTGCGGCGGATGGCCCTCTTTCCTCTGAGGATGAGATTGAGCCGCAGTCCGAGTCTCGCATGGGATCTCAGAACGACGTGGACGATATGGGCTCGTCCGACTATTCCACGGTGGGTCGGTCTGCCGGCCTTATGACCGTGCTGACCATTGTGTCGCGTGTCACCGGTTTCATCCGCACTTGGGCTATGGCTGCCGCCATCGGCATGTCACTGCTCTCGTCTTCCTATCAGGTCGCTAACAACCTGCCCAATATGCTCTACGAACTCGTGATGGGCGGCATGCTCGTGACGG
>URNI01000170.1 GCA_900549135.1 uncultured Collinsella sp. | reverse complement strand
CGCAGATGGAATTTACGATCGCATAAACCGTCACTTCCGGTGTAACCGAAGATCCTGCCACTGCCTGATTAAATTCACTGCTTAAATTCACCGTACATAAATCCCCCTCCGTACGGATTTCACGCACAACCGTATCAGACGGCACAACTGCAGTAAGTTTGCTGCCCGCCGGTCCTGCGATCAGCTGCTCAACCACCAGTTTTTCAAGAGAATCATCCGATGCATAATGCACGTTTCGCATCTGTTTTGTCAGTGAAGTGCCGTTTCTGCTACCGAAATAAAGCGGCAATGCCTCATATTGATATGCATTGATACTGTCACCCTCCGAATTGATAAACGAAGAGGCATGCATCGGCCCTACTGCCTGATTTTCCGAGTTCAGAAGTGCCTCACCTGCAACGGTAAATACCACTTCCCGGACATCCGTGATCTGCGTCATCGTCTGCACCACTGCGGCACGCAGCAAAACTTCTCTTGTATCATCCATCTGCTTATAAGCATCATTAAAATCAATCGTCAGCCGTCCGTCCTTTAAAGTCGATACCGCAGCAGTCAGTCCCTCCGGAAAAACACTCTGATAGTCGTTTCGATTAAACGTCCCTTCCATTGCAGAAAGCAATTCTTCCACCAGTTTTTCCCCGCCTTCTGCTTCCGGCTCATATTGCACTTCCCGAAGTGCAGTAGCCTCTGCATTACGGCAAAAAACCTTATAACCGCTCTGTTCTGCATTCTGTGTGCCCTGGCAACTCGTGAGCATCAGGCCAAGAAACACAGCTGCTGCAAATCCTGCCATTTTTTTCATATTTTTGTTCTCCATTCCGGCAAAAGCCCCTGCCAGGTGAACCGTTGTATCAGTTCACATAAATCAGCGGGATCCGAACAGTAAAGGTCGTACCTTCGCCCTCTTTACTGTAAACCTTGATCGCTCCGCGGTGCATCAGGATCGCACTTCTCGTGATTGCAAGCCCCAGACCGGTTCCGCCGCGCGCCTTGGACCTACTCTTGTCCACGCGATAGAACCGCTCAAATACCTTGCCCTGTTCTTCAGGCGCGATACCGATTCCCGTGTCGGCGACCGCAAGGAACGGATGGCCTTCGTCGTTGGTGCCGCACTGCAGCGTAACCGTACCGCCGGGTCGATTGTAGCGGATGGCGTTGCTTGCCAGATTATAGATGAGCTCGTCAATCAAGCGCGACACGCCCTCGATGACCACAGGCTTGGTCTCATGACTTATCGTCACATTCGCCTGACGGGCGACCTGTTCAAGACGCTGCTCAACCGCGTAGATGGCACGCGAGAGCTCAATAGGCTCCGTGGACCCAATGGGCACCGCCTCGCCCTCAGTTGCACGCTCGGCCTCGTCCAAGTTAGACAGCGTAAGGATGTCGTTGACAAGCGCTGCCAAGCGGCCCGCCTCACGATAGATGCGACCGCCAAAGTTGCGCAGGTCGTCCTCGCCCTCGACCATGCCGTTTGCGATGAGCTCGGCATAGCCCGAAATCGCCGTAAGCGGCGTCTTGAGCTCATGGGTGATATTCGCCGTGAACTCGCGGCGCATACGATCGTTGTCCGCCAGCACCGCCATTTGGCGCTTGAGTTCCTGGCGCTGCGACTCGATACGCTCAAGCATGGGGACCATCTCGGCATAGGCGTGCTCATAGCTACGGCGTGGGTGGTCCAAATCCACCTCTTGCAACGGCGCGATGATGGCACGGGACTCGCGGCGCGCCATAAAAAACGAGAGTACCGCACCCGCTGCTGCGATAAGCAGCATCGGCGCCACCATCGACAGCAAAATCGCCGCAACGCCAGGCTGGGCCTGCGCCAAGCGGACAACCTGGCCGTTATCAAGGGCGACGGCGCGATACAACATAATCTCGTCGAGCGTAGAGCTTGCGCGCTCCGCGGAACCCGAACCATTCGCAAAGGCCTCGATGACCTCGGGGCGATCGCCGTGGTTGGGCAGTGTGGAAGGCGACGCCTCGTTGTCGTAGGCAACCGATCCATCCTTGTTAATCAGCGTGATGCGCAAGTCCTCGCGATCGAGGCTACGCAAGAACGGGATGAGCTCCTGCTGCTCGTCGAGGGCGGCAGCAATGAGCTCGGTTTCCTGTGCCAGATTGGCACTCGTGGCATCCGCCAAGGTGTTTTGCACAAAGAACGCACCCAGCACCGTAAACGCCACGATAACCGCCATGGCGCAGACAAAGATCGTCACAAAAACGCGGTGCGACAGCGTATGTTTTCCCTGGGGGGCGAAGACCACGGGTTACTCCTCCGATGCAGTGGCCGCGGTGTCGTCACCTTCGGCACCATCACCGGCAGAAGGCTCGGCCAAGCGGTAGCCCACGCCGCGCACGGTCTCGATGGCGCTGGCATGCTCGCCCAGTTTTTGACGAAGCGTCTGCACGTGCACGTCGACGGTGCGCGAACCGCCGTCGAAGTCCCAGCCCCACACGCTCTGCAGCAACGACTCGCGGGTAAAGACCACGCCGGGCTTGCGCATGAGGTACTCGAGCAGGTCGAACTCGCGCAGGGTGAGCTTAAGCGGCTCGCCGGCAACGGTCACCTCGCGATGGCTGGGCGAGAGCACGATGTCGCCCACGCTGAGCACATCGCTCGCCTGCTTGGCCATGCCGCCGCGACGCAGCAGTGCGCGGCAGCGGCTCGCAAGCTCCATGAGCGAGAAGGGTTTAGTCAGGTAATCGTCGGCACCGCCATCGAGCGCCATCACCTTGTCGAGCTCGGTGTCCTTGGCGGTAAGCATCATGATGGGCACCGTCGCCGTCAGACGGTCGGCACGCAGGCGACGCATAATCGCCAAGCCATCGGTATCGGGCAGCATGATATCGAGCAGCACAGCATCGGGCACCCGTCGCGCCACGGCAGCCTTAAACTCGCCGTCGCACGAAAAGCCCTCGGCCTCGATTCCCTGCTTGCGCAGCGCATAGACCGTCAAATCCCTGATGTTGTCATCGTCCTCGACGTAATAGATCATGT
>URNI01000169.1 GCA_900549135.1 uncultured Collinsella sp. | reverse complement strand
TCCTATACGCTCGATGCTAAAAATGAGTCGAATACCTGGGTTGATGAATTCGCCATCACCGACGATCTCGAGTGTGCCAAAGACGGCACTGCCAGACTTATCGCCATCGAAACCCCTATTGCGGCCGGGGACTTCGACGGTCTTTGCAACGTGTGGTATCGAACGTCGCCAGCGGGAGGCACCGATACGGGCGAACAAGTCAACGCAACGCTCAGTGACGGGCATGACAACCCTTGGCTCGAAACGGATGAAGTCAAAAAGCTCTTAGGCAACGATTTGCGCATGGTCGATTACGGCGGTTGGCATCTTTGGAAAGCAGATATTCCAACAACGGAATCAGTCACCCTCGAGGCAAAAGAGCTCGCTCTTTTGGGCGATACCGCCATCACAGGCATTCGTCTTGAATACGGGGCCGTATCGGCCGACTTCACGACAAGAGGCGCTGCAGACTCTTGGAACCGTGAGGATCTCAAAGACGAGCATGACGACCTTGATGATGCGAGCGCCGTCCTTGACTCGGATATCCACGGCGCCGTCATCCATATGCAGGCCGCGTCGTCTTACACGCCCCAGACCGCACTCGCCAACAGCGCTCGCGTTGACCTCTGCCGTAATGGCGGGGGCAGCAACCTTGAATCACATGACGAGGATCGCGTCATCCAGCGATGCACCATGCCGCAAGATTTACCAGCGACGGGTTCCCTTCCCATCGCCGCCTGCCTCACCGCCTTCATGACCTCCGGCGCCGCGGCAATCTGGTTTGCCAATCTAAAGCTGGCGTCGAAGCGTCGCTGACGCAATAAAAAAAGAGGCGAGCCCGTCTCCCGGCTCGCCTCTTTTTTCATGTGTAGCGCAGTGGCTATTCCCCAGATGCAGACCCACCGTCAATGAGCGCTTGATCGGACTCGGAGATGCCATCGGCTCCCAAACTCTGCTCGTGCTCCACTTCTTCGTTAATCGTGGACTCAGGCGTTGAGCCTTTAACACCAACGATATACGCGGCCCCGAAACCAAGGGCAATGGCGATCAGGGCCAAGATGAGATAGATGGGCCAGTGGCGCTTGATGTACGAAAACACGCAGACTCCTTAGAGGTCAACCTACGAACGACGAATGACCTCGGTCACGACCTCGGACACCGTAGCGATATTTGTCGGATTGACGTTGTGCGGCAGATCGTCCTCGGTGTAAGCGCACGCCAGACGCGGACCGTCAACGCCGGCAATGGTGAGGGCGCGTCGACTTGCCTCGAGCGCAGCATAGGCGTCGGTCTTGGCATAGGGCATCTCAAATGCACCGCAATCGACATGGAACGACTTGCACACCTTATTGACCAGGTTCATGATGCGTCGATCACCCTTGAGCAACTGCTGTTCGCCCTCGACCGTCACGACCGAAAGCCTGCCGGCACCAATGGACTCAAGGTTGATAAAGAACACGCCGCGGAGCTTGTCGCGATGCGCGGCCAGGAACGCCTTCATACCGGCGCCGTCGCAATCGGAAGCGCCTGTAGCCACAAACCAGATGTCGTGGCCAAGCAGCTCGTCATCACCCATGGAGGCAACGGCAGCGAGCATATCCTCAGTGGAAGCTCCATCGGAAGACGTGGCACCACCCTTCCAGCCGTCGTCGTCATCCTCGAAGTTATCCCACGAGCCGATGCCGCGACCAGACTTTTTGGCGTCGTAATCATCCTCGACGCCAAGCCAATCGCTCATGCTGTCCTGCTCGTTTTTCTTTTTGCGACCGAACAGGCCTCCCAAGCCGCGCTTTTGCGGCTTGGCGCTCGAAGCGGCAGGAGCCGAGATAGTCTCAAACGGCTGAACATCCGAGGTGGCCGGCATGGGAGGAACAACCGGAGCCGATGTGGGCTCGGAACCCTGTGCCGTCGCGAAGGGATCGTTGACCTGAGCCGAAGGGTCGGGAAGGTCGAACAGCGAGGTGCGCGAGGCGACATTGGCTTGCCGCATCGAAGGCATCGAGGGATCGGGGACCGAGGCCAGCGGAGACGCAGAGGACATGGGGGCCGGCGCAGACGCCGGATCGAGAATGTTCATGTTCGGGCGCGGCGACGCCTGAGACGAAATCTGAGCCATCAGAGCATCGACCGTCTCGGCCTGCGACGGAACGGCGTTGGCAACCGTCGCGCCGGGATCGCTCGGTGCGGGCATAGTGAAGATCTGCGTAGAGTAAGGCCTCGACTCATCCGTCTGCGGAGCTTCGGGGGCCACGGGCTCGGGCTCTTGCTCGGAGTTGTCCGCAGCGACCTGTTCCGCCGCGGATTGATCCTCGACCGTATCGGGCGCAGCGGGCTCGTCCTCGACAGGAGTGGAAAGGGGTTCGGCGATAGCGGTGCCCTGCTTCTCAAACGTCATCGTGGCATCGAACGACACAGTGCTGTCGACCGGCTGTTGGGTTTCGAAGGTCGTCGTCTCCTCGGCAGCATCAGCAGACGAAGGCTGCGGCGCCTCGAAAGACGTCGTGGCGTCTGCAACATCAACGGATACCGGCTGTTCGGCGTCGTTTTGCTCAAATTCCTGTGCTGCGCGCTCACGCTCGGCCTCGGCCGCCTGTTGTTGGGCCACAGCCTCGCGCTCGGCTGCCTCGCGGGCAACAGCGCGCTTTTCCTCAAAGTCGTCGACGAGCTTCTTGCCCTTTGCGAATACCCCCTTAAAGAAATGGGAGGCACTGGCACCGAACGAAGAAAACGCGGAAGCGATATCGGCATGGGGCGTCGTCACCGGAAGCTCGGCAGAGAAATCGGTGTCGCTCTCATAGGACACGCGCTGCGGATATGCATCGTAATCGTCCTCGGTATTATCGAGCTCCTCGGGCGCCGGGGCAGGCGCCATGACGTCCAGACCGGCTGCGGAATCGATAGTGGGCTCTGCATCGGTCTCCGCCTCGATGCCGTTGGCATCATCGGGCTGAGCAGCCACGACCTGATCGGGCTGGGGCACGGGCTCAAACGTCGGCTCCTCGCCCTCCTCGTAATCGAGCGTGCAGGACTCGGG
>URNI01000168.1 GCA_900549135.1 uncultured Collinsella sp. | reverse complement strand
ACCCAAATGATTCGCTTTCCTGCCGTCCCCTAGGGATCAAAAAACGGGCCGCCCCATAAGAGACGACCCGTTGGAAGGGATGAATTCCAAGCATGCCTACACGCGCAGGTAGCGGCGCATGGCGATGGCAGAACCAAAGAGACCGATAATCACACCGACCAGAATCAGCGCAGCATAGGTCACCAGGTAGTACTGCATCGGCAGGGCAAACGACATCCAGCCGATGCTCTCCTGCAGACGCGGAATCATCAGATTGCGCAGCAGCTCCAGAACGCCGATGGAAAGCAGTGAGCCCAAAATGGCCTGCAGCACGCCCTCGGTGATAAACGGGCCACGAATGAAGCCGTTGCTGGCGCCGACCAGACGCATAATCGCAATCTCACGACGACGCGCCGTGATGGACAGGCGAATCGTGTTGTTGATGAAGATGAATGCGATAAAGGTCAGAAGACCAACGAGCACCACGGCGGCGATGCGGATGTAGTTGGTCACCTGGAACAGGCGGCTCACTTCCTCCTGGCCGTACAGCACGCTCGCGTTGACGTCGCCGTCATCCGCGATCTTCTGGAAATCGGCATCCTTCTTGAGCTTCTTTGCCGTGCTCTCGACCTTGGACGGATCGTCCATCTCAATAGCGAAGGAAGCCGGCAGCGGGTTCTGGCCATCGAGCGCGCTCATGGTGGCGTCGGCGTTGCCCGACATCTTGCTCGTATACTCGGCCAGCGCGTCGTCCTTATCCTTATAGGTCACGGACTTGACGTTATTCCACGTCTTAAGCTCGGCCTCAAAAGCCTGAACATCGGCCTGATCGGCGTCATCACTAATGAACGCGTTGATGACAACCTGATCCTCGACGGTGCCGATCACGGAGTTCAGCATCGCGGAACCCATAATGAACAGGCCGATGATAAACAGCGAAAGGAAGATCGTGATGACGGCGCCGAGCGAGGTGGTCCAGTTACGGAAGAAGTGGCTGATAGCCTCTTTGAGCGAATAGCCCACGTTAGTTGGTGCCATAGTTGCCGTAACCTCCCCTCTCCTGGTCGCGGATTACGTGGCCGCCCTCGAGGGCGATCACGCGACGGTGCATGCTATCGACCATCTCGCGGTCGTGCGTGGCAACGATCACGGTGGTGCCGGTACGGTTAATGCGCTCGAGCAGCTTCATAATGCCCAGCGAAATCGCCGGGTCGAGGTTGCCCGTGGGCTCGTCGCAGATAAGCAGCGGCGGACGGTTGACCATAGCGCGGGCAACGGCGACGCGCTGCTGCTCGCCACCGGACAGCTGATCGGGCAGAGAGTCCATCTGATCGGCCAGACCGACCAGGCGCAGCACCTCGGGCACCTGGCTGCGAATGACGCCCTTGGGCTTGCCGATGCACTGCAGGGCAAACGCCACGTTTTCGTAGGCGGTCTTCTGCGGCAGGAGCTTAAAGTCCTGGAACACGGCACCGATCTGGCGACGCAAGAACGAAACCTTGCGGTTCTTGATCTTCATGAGGTCCTGGCCGGCGACCAAAATACGGCCGCTCGTCGGCTTGACGTCGCGGTTGAGCGTCGACAGCAGCGTGGTCTTACCCGAGCCGGAGTGACCGACCAGGAAGACGAACTCGCCCGGATAGATCTCGATGTTGATGTCGTCGAGCGCGGGCTTGTTGGGCTGTGCCGGGTAGATCTTGGTGACGTGCTCCATGAGGATGACGGGCTCGACACCGGCCTGCTTGGCCATCTTCTTGCGGCTGGCCTGCGGATCGATGGGCGCAAACACCGACGTAAAATCGGGGTTGTTGAGCGCGTTATCGAGGCTTGCGACCTCGGCTGCCTGATCGCTCTCGACCACCGGGGCAGCAGGCTGCGTGGGGTCGGGAATAGCGGCAAAGAGACCGGACTGCGCAGGCTGAGGAGCCGGCGTCGCAGGGGCCAAGGGGTCGGGAATGCCGGCCATGGTAGGCTGCGGCGTGGCGGCACCAGCCTGAGGCTGCTCCACGCGAGCGGTCACGGCCTGAACGGGCTCAAAACCCGCCGTGCCGGAAAGCGCGACATCGCTGGTTGGATTGTAGGCAAAGGGATCGGATGCCGGCTGTGCCTGATCTGCCGGCTGAGCGGGGGCCTGAGCAACAGGCTGGCCCTCTGAATCCGGAGTGGCGAAACGACTGCCCTGGACGCCTGCCTGCGTCTTGGGGGCATCATCGCCCGCACCGGAGGTACGGAAGTGGTTACCCACTGGTGCTCCTTATCGTCGTGCGTTTAAACTACATGAGCGCTTTGTATTTTAGCAGCATTAGCTTTGCTGCACATAAGAAGCATGGCGGCGTTTGGGTCCCACCGGCCGCGCACAGGGTTACCTCCCAAATCGTCCTCGGACATGTCGGAGCTCCCGCTACGCACTACGTGCGGCGGGAGCTCCTCCGTCCTGCGGAAAGATTTGGGAGGTAACCCTGCGCCCGGCCTGCGGCTACTAAGGAGTCGCCGCGTTTCTATTAGGTGCAGCAAATGCATACTTGAGAGGGTCTGAATTGCACTTTCCTGATATGAGCCCTTTTCCCGGTAGAGACTTTTGCTTGACGCGTTTTTGATTTGATTGTTGCGCAACTTGGATTTGGATTGTCGATCTACAGTGGCCTCGATAGGAACGTCTATGGTTGTGGGGGCTGGTATGAATTGTCCTTATTGTGGAGCTGAGTTGCGCGATGGCGTGAAGTACTGCACAGCGTGCGGGGCTGCCGTCAATGGCATCTCTGTTGATTCTGGGCTTCGGGTAAAGCCTGGAAACCACGCTGCGGTCATCCTTGTCTGCATGCTGGTAATTGGCATTGTCGGCGGTAGCTGTATGGGTCTCCATCTGCGGCAGGTGCTGTCGCACTTTGTATCCGCCCATTCGGAGCACGCCATTGTGCTGGATGTCGCGGCTGCGAGCTGGAACACCGATAACGGAGCATCGCGCGTTCCGATACACATTACGGGCAAGACCATCGACGGAATAACGGTCGACAGGATTGAGTTCGTCGCCTCCGATGGCTCTGGCATCAATCTCACGCAAGGTGTATACACGCTCGAGGCAG
>URNI01000167.1 GCA_900549135.1 uncultured Collinsella sp. | reverse complement strand
CGTGGCAGGAGCTGCTGGAGGAAGACTTTAAGATGCTGGGCGACTATCTGGAGCGACATCCCGCACCAGAGGACGCCTCGGAATAATAAGGAGCATATATGTCCCTGGAGCGCCTGGGGGTAGGTACTTACAAAACGACTTGCGCTGCCGATACGGAGTACTTTGGCGAGCTAATTGCACCGTGCCTTGAGGACGGCGATGTGCTCATCCTGACCGGTGGCCTGGGAGTGGGCAAAACTCACTTTACCAAGGGCGTCTCGCGCGGGCTGGGCGATGGGCATATGGTTACGAGCCCTACGTTTGCGCTCATGGCCGTTCACGATCAAGGTCGTATTCCGCTGTTTCACTTTGATCTATACCGCCTGGAGCATGCCTACGAGCTCGAGGATACGGGCATTTTCGATGTGCTGGGCTACGAGGGTGCTTGCCTGCTGGAATGGGGCGAACAATTCCAGGACGAGCTGACGGATGAGTATCTTTCGGTGACGCTCAAGCGTGATGAGGGCGACAGCGATGTGCGAACGATAACGCTTGAGGCGCACGGTGACCGTGCAATGGAGCTTTCCCATTTGATTGATAAGGCTGTACAAGATGAGCTTGCATAACGACAACGCGCTGGTGGTGGCGCTCGATACTTCGACCGACATGCTTGCCTGCGCGGCAAGCTGGATTGATGGGCGGACGGGCGAGACGAAGCTCGTGAGTGGCGACCACATGTGTCGCCGTCACGCCAACGTTGAGCTCGTGAATACCGTTGATGGCGTGCTGGCTCAGGCCGGTCTGGATCGCAGCGATGTTGGTTGCTACGTGGTCGGCCGCGGCCCGGGGTCGTTTACGGGCGTGCGCATCGGCATCTCCACTGCCAAGGGCCTCGCGCGCGGTGCCAATGTTCCGCTGCTGGGCGTGTCGACGCTCGACGCTTGCGCTTGGACGGCGTGGAAGGCTGGCGTGCGCGGCAAGCTTGGTATCTTGGCCGATGCTATGCGCGGTGAGGTATATCCGGCGCTGTATATGCTGGTCGATGAGGGTCCCGAGCGTCAATTTGAGCGCGAACACGTGGTCAAGGCCGCCGTTGCGCTCGATGAGTGGCGCCAAGCAGCGGACTGGGACCAGGTTCAGCTGACCGGTGACGGTCTCGTGCGCTATGGCAAGCTGCTGGGTGAGGACGAGACCGCCCGCTGCGTGGAGCGCGACCTGTGGTGGCCTTCGGGCGAGGGCTTGCTGCTCGCGCACGCTGCGGGTGACGGCGATCCGGCCCGCGTCTTGCCGATTTACACGCGCCTTTCGGATGCCGAGGAAAACGAGCGCAAGCGTCTTGGTCTTGCCGAGAGTGCGCAGAGCGAAATTACGGGTGTTGCCGATGAGCTCGCCGGTCGTCATCTGCAGTTCCGTCCCATGGGCGCGGCGGATGCCGAGGGCGCGAGCGCGCTGGAGGCTGCCTGCTTTGAAGGTGCCGGACACGAGGCGTGGACGCCGGGCATGTTCCTGTCCGAACTGGGCGAGGACGTCGCTGCGCCGCGTAGTTGGTGGGTGGCACACGACGACGGCAAGCTGCTGGGCCTTGCCGGCGGTATGGTCGTGGACGGTGATGTGCAGATTCTGGATGTCGCCGTCGACCCGGCACATCGCCGCGAGGGCATTGCCCGCAAGCTGCTGTCGCACGTGAGCTATGATGCCCAGATGCTCGGCTGCACCACGGCTTCGCTCGAGGTCGAGGACGGTAACGAGGGAGCGATCGCGCTTTATAACGCTCTGGGCTTTACCGAGGCTGGCCGTCGCCGCGGTTACTACGGTGTTGGCAAAGATGCCATCGTCATGACGGCGCCGCTGCCCTTGGTGCTCCCGGTCGACAACGCTTCGCCCGAGCCGACGGCGGCAGAGCAGCGCGTATGGCCGCTGCCTGCGCCTGGGCGCTCCGAGGGGGAGCGTGCCGAAATTGAGCGCCGCCGCCTAGTGCTCGCTATCGAGAGTTCCTGCGACGAGACGGCCGTGGCGATTATCGATGCGGATGGCAATATGCTGGCCAACCAGGTGTCAACACAGATTGATTTTCATGCCCGCTTTGGCGGCGTGGTGCCCGAGATCGCCTCGCGCAAACACGTTGAGGTGATTGTGAGTGTCGTGGATGCGGCGCTCGAGGATGCCGCAGCATCGCTTGGTCTTGAGGGTGGAGCCATTGCCCCCAGCGAGCTTGCCGCCGTGGGCGTGACACAGGGTCCGGGCCTGGTGGGCGCCCTCGTGGTGGGCGTTGCCTTTGCCAAAGGCTTTGCCTACGCTGCCGGTAAGCCGCTCGTATGCGTCAACCATCTGGAGGGGCACCTGTTTGCCAACTTGCTGGCGCAGCCCGACCTCAAGCCTCCGTTTATCTTTACGCTTGTCTCGGGCGGGCACACCATGCTCGTGCACGTAAAGGCATGGGGCGACTACGAGGTGCTCGGTGAGACGCTCGACGACGCCGTGGGCGAGGCCTTCGACAAGGTGGCCAAGGCGTTGGGCCTGGGCTATCCCGGTGGCCCCATCATTTCCAAGCTGGCCGAGACAGGCAATCCCCGCGCGATCGATTTTCCTCGCGCGCTTAACAGCAGGGGAGATTATCGTTTCTCGCTTTCGGGTCTTAAAACGGCCGTGACGCTCTACATCGAGCAGGAGACCAAGGCCGGGCGCACGATTCACCTGCCCGACCTAGCGGCCTCGTTCGAGGCGGCGGTCTTTGACGTGCAGTACAAGAAAGCCAAAAACGCCCTGCATGCCACTGGGTGCAAGGAGTATTGCATCGGTGGCGGCGTCTCGGCCAATCCGCATCTGCGCGAGATGATGATCAAGAAGCTCGGGCGTCAGGGGATCCGCGTGACGGTGCCGCCCTTGTCTGCCTGCACCGATAACGCCGCCATGATCGCGGAGGTCGCTCGCCGTAAATTCGACCGAGGTGAAATCTCGCCGTTCGATGTCGACGCCGATCCAAACATGACGCTGTAGTCGTACGGGTGCGGTCCCCGGCGCTACCCGGGCGCCAGCGGCCGCATATGAACTTTCCTGCTCTACAGTCCTGCTCACGACGGAGGCCACATTAAGTGGCCTCCTGTTCGTGCGGAACTCGCGATAAA
>URNI01000166.1 GCA_900549135.1 uncultured Collinsella sp. | reverse complement strand
GCCGAGATGGTCGAGCACATCACCAACATCGCCGACATCCCCGTCATCGCCACGGTCGTTCGCTGCGACGATGATGCGCATGCCAAAGTGCGCGCCGGAGCCAAGATCCTCAACATCGCGGCCGGCAAGAACACGCCCCAGGTCCTGCGTGAACTGCGCGAGCACTATCCCAACCTGCCGCTCATCGCACCGGGCGGCAAGACGCCCGAGAGCATTCGCGAGACCATCGCCGCCGGCGCCAACGCCATCATCTGGACGCCGCCTTCGGCCCAGCAGCTACAGGCCGACATGATGCAGCGTTATCGCAAGATGAAGGAAGACGCCACACCTGTCATCTCGCGCGACGATGTGCCCATTATCGACCAGGTCGCCGCCGCCGAAGTCAGCCAGGTCGAGAACATGAATCCCGACGTGCCGATCCCCGACGAAGTCATCGAGCGCGTCGCTTCGATCCACGATCATATCGAGGAGCGTCGCGCCAACCGCGGACTCAAGCCCTCGCTGCACGGTTTCTTCTTCCGCGGAAAGAAACGCTAGCCGCAACAGCAAGGCCCGTCCCGCAAACAACGGGACGGGCCTTTTTCTGTTATCGAATGTCAGGAGGGACAGGCGCAGCCGTTAAAACCGTCAGCCAGCCCACGAACGTTAGTCCACGCGCTTGTCGCCCATAAAGAAGAGCGCCACCGTACCAGGTCCGGTATGCGAGCCAATCAGAGTACCGATGTCATTGATCTCAATCTTGCCTTTAAGCTGCGGAACCTGTTCCTCAATCAGCGCCGCAACTGCCTCGGCATCCTCGCGGCACGCCGAGTGCGACATGATGCACTTACCCGAATAATCCGTACCGCCCTGCACGTGTGCCATCATGGTCTTAGCCATCTCGGAAATCGCGCGCTTCTTAGTGCGAATTTTCTCACGTGGCGACAGCTTACCTTCGCAATCGACCGTCATAAGCGGGCAAATCTTAAGCGCCGTGCCAATGATCGCGCTCGCGGCCGAAATGCGACCGCCGCGCAGGTAGCTCGACAGATCGGTCGAGAAGAACCAGTGGTGAAGGTTGAGTTTATGCTCCTCAATCCAAGCGGCCGTCTCGTCGAGCGAAGCGCCGCTATCGCGAACGTCGGCGGCACATTCCGCCAGCAGGCCAAAGCCCGAAGACGCCGCCAGCGAATCGATGACGCGCACCTTGCCGCCCTGGGGATAGCGATCCGCGAGCATCTGCGCCGCGACGCAGGCCGATCCATACGTGCCCGAAATACCCGACGACAACGTCAGGTGCAGCACGTCTTTACCCTCGGCAACAAACGGCTCCCAAAACTCCTCGTACTCACCCACGCTCACCTGAGACGTCTTGGGCATGGCGCCCGCGGCAATCTGGGCAAAAAACTTGTCCGGCGTAATCGACTGATACAGATCGTCCGTATAGACAACATCGTCGATCTCGTAATGAAAACACACGACAGGGATATTGCGCGCCGCAAAGAACTCACGGGTTCGGTCGGCGGCGGATTCACAGGTCAGGACAAAATCACTCATATGAGGCTCCTTACTCATTGCTGCGCAAATTATCGCACAGTGAGCCTACATGCGGTACATATGTCCACTATTTACCAAATCGAACCAAATATAGTGAACATCTTTACCACCATCGTCTCCACCGGCCCCATGCATAAATATCTGAGAAAACACCCTCTGTCGTCTCCACCCAACCGACACATCTACCTTCACTAAATCGATTTACCAAACCGTTCAGCCGACAATTCAGCCGCTGGCGCAAAATCGAAACAAAAGCGGCGCATACTGATAAACGTTTGATGCTGTTTATCAGTTTTACCAGCCCCATCGGAAGGTGTTTCATGGTCGCATTCGATCGCAACCCGCAAGACTTCAAGTATCTGCGCCTGCTGTCGAGACAGTTTCCCACCGAACAATCCGCATTTACCGAAATTATCAACCTCTCGGCCATCCTTAACCTACCCAAGGGCACCGAGCATTTTATGAGCGACGTGCATGGTGAGTACGAAGCCTTTATGCACATCCTCAACAACTGCTCGGGCGTCGTGCGCGAACATGTCGACGAGATCTTTGGCGACACGCTCTCCTTTGACGAAAAGGGCGAGCTGTGTACGCTCATCTACTACCCGCGCGAGAAGATCGACCTGGTCCGCAGTCAGCGCGAGGACTCGCCCGCCTGGTACAAGACGATGCTTGACCAGCTCATCATGGTCGCTCGCTCACTTTCAAGCCGCTACACGCGCTCCAAGGTGCGTAAGGCCATCCCGCGCGATTACGCCTACATCATCGACGAGTTGCTGCACACGCATCCGGATGAGAACAACTACCGTGTGCGTTATCACGAGCGCATTATCGAATCCATCTTGGAGACCGCCAGCGCCGACGACTTTATTGAGTCGCTCGCCTCGCTCATCAAGCGCCTGGCCGTCGACCACCTGCACCTGGTGGGCGACATCTTCGACCGCGGCGGCGGCGCGGCCAAGATTATGGACCGTCTGCTCACCTACCATTCGCTCGACATCCAGTGGGGCAACCACGACCTGCTGTGGATGGGCGCTGCGACCGGTGAGCCCGCCTGCATCGCCACGGTACTGCGCAACAACCTGCGCTACGACAACTACGAGATTCTCGAGAACGACTACGGCATCTCGCTGCGTGAGCTTGTCGCCTTTGCCGATGCCACCTACACCGCCGGTGAGTCCATCACCCCGCTGATCAAGGCCATCAACGTGCTGCTCTTTAAGCTCGAGGGCCAGATTATCCAGCGCCACCCCGAGTTCGATATGGCAGACCGCCTGCTGCTCGACAAGATCGATCACGATGCCGGCACAGTCACGCTTGCCGACGGCAGCGTATGGCCGCTCACGACCAACGACTTCCCCACCGTCGATCCGGCGGACCCCTACACGCTCACGCCCGAGGAACAGCACATCATCGACAAGCTCGTATCCGAGTTTGTCACCGCCGATCACCTGCATCGACACATCGATTTCCTCTATACCCACGGCTCTATGTATAAGGTCGCCAACGGCAATCTGCTGTTCCACGGCTGCGTGCCGCTCAACAAAGACGGCACCTTTAGCAGCATGAACTGCCTGGG
>URNI01000165.1 GCA_900549135.1 uncultured Collinsella sp. | reverse complement strand
TGACCGATGACCGCAAGCTCGCCACCAAGACCAAGAAGCGCACGCTTTCGATTGACGCGCGCTGCGCCAACCTGGAGGCCGTCTGCTACAACCTGATCGCCACGCAGTCACCGGTCGCCTCCGACTTCCGCCTGCTTCAGACGATCATCTACGTCGACTTTAACCTGCAGCGCATGACCGATAAGGTCCGTCAGATCTGCCGCGCCACGCGTCATATGATCAAGGCTGACATCTCGCTGCCCAAGGAGCTTGTCGGCACGGTCGAGGCCGAGGCTGAGGCCGTCTACCAGGTGCTGGGCTCTTCGCTTTCTGCGCTCGTCACCAATGACATGTCCATCATTTGCAACTTGGCCGTCGAGGACGAGCCAGTGCACGCCGCCTACGAGAAGTTCTTCCGCACCTTTAACCGTATGGATACGGGCGACTTTATGGACGACGACAGCAACTATGACGACCTGCGCCGCGCCATCATGGTTTCGCGCTACCTCGATCGCATCGCCTCGATTTCCATCGATGCCGCCTGCCGTCTGACCTTCCTGTTGACTGGTCAGCGCATGAATGCCGGCGATATCGCCCGCACTGATGAGGATGAGCTCGAGAGCATGCGCGTGCCTTCGGGCGAGGGTGTTATCATGAGGCCCGCCGTCGACGCTCGCTACGTTGCCAAGGTGCCCGCTAACGAGGTCAGCGAGGGTCTTCGCTACCTGCTCGATCATCTTGAGGATGAGGACGATGGCGAGGACGACGAGGAGTAAGCAACCCCGTTCGTCGAAAGATTGTAAATACCTAAGTGAGCGCGGCCTTGCACATGCGGGGCCGCGCTCTTGCGTTAGCATGGGACTACTTGTTTGGCTGTCAGCGGAGGCGATTAGCAATGGATAACTATTTGGACTTGATGCGCGCTCGCCGCGAGCAGATTCTGGAACGTTTTTATGCGGCGCTCGATCGCGCAGGCCGTCCCCACGACGCCGCGCGCCTCATTGCCGTGTCCAAGACCGTCGGTGTCGATGAGACCGTTGCCGCCATCCAGGCGGGGTATCGCCATTTTGCCGAGAATCGCCCGCAGGAGCTGGTTCGCAAGCTCACGGGTCTGGCGGAGCATCCGGAGCTGCCCGAGGTGCGCTTCGATATGATCGGCAACCTGCAGACCAATAAGATCAATGCGGTGCTGGGCTCAGCCGAGCTGATTCACTCGGTGGGTTCGCTGCATCTGGCGCAGGCGATCTCGAGCCGTGCTGTCCGCAAGATTGAGGCAGGCGAGCTCGCCGGCCCCCAGCGTGTGCTCATTGAGGTCAATGTGAGTGGTGAGGAGTCGAAGGGAGGCTTTTCGCCCGATGAGATTCGCGCCGCCGCGGGTGAGCTTGCGGAACTTGAGGGAATTTGCGTACAGGGGCTTATGACTATGGCGCCCCGGGGGAATAAGGATGTGGCACGCCGCACCTTTGCGGGGCTTCGTGAGCTGAGGGATGAGCTGGAGGCGGCGCATCCCGATTTGAACCTGCCTGAGCTTTCCTGCGGTATGAGCGAGGACTTTGAGCCTGCCCTTGAGGAGGGCTCTACGCTCGTTCGCCTGGGCAGGGTAGTATTTAGCCCGGAGTTTGCAGTAAAATAAGGCTCTGAAGTGCGCACTGATTATCGGGGCGCCTGCACTAAACCGCGAGAGGACACAACCATGGGCTTCCTTGACGAGATTAAAAATAAGATGCACCTGGGCGGCCAGCAGGGTTACGACCAGGGTTATGGCCAGGACGACGACTACGGCTACGATGATGGCTATGACGATGGCTATCAGGGCAACGGCTACAGCGGTGCTTCGGGCGAGGGCTTCTACACCCAAGACGAGCCGAGCAACGGCCTGCTGGGGCAGACGCGCCGCGGTGAGGCCGAGTCGGTCGCGGTGTACACGCGCTCCGGCCAGCTGGTCGGCGATGACTCCCGTCATGCAACGACGTACAATCCGCCGTCGCGTTCTCAGGATAGTGTCGCGGGCGGCTATCGTCCCGGCGCTTACGACACGCCGTCGAGCTATGCCGAGAGCGCCCGCGCTCGCGCCGCGGCACCTGCGCCCGCTCCTGCGCCGAGCGACGCCTCGGCCTATGCGAGCAACATCATTAACGCCACGCCGCAGCTGCCTGCCTATGTTCTGCGTCCCGAGAGCTATGACGATGTCGAGACCGTTGTCCGCCGTGTGCGCACCAAGCAGCCCGTTGCGCTGATTTTTGTTGGCGTTCGCACCGAGGTCGCCAAGCGTGTCCTGGACTTTAGCTATGGCTTTGCCTGCGGCCTGGGCGCTACGGTCAAAGAGGTGGGCGATCGCGTGTTTATGGTGCTGCCCGCCGGCTGCGAGGTCAAGGATTCGGACCTCAAGAAGCTGCGCGCCGACGGCTACCTTAAGTAAACCCAAGACGAGGAGATTCTCATCAACATCTACACCATTGTCCAGCTGGTCAACACGCTGTTCAACTTCTACTCCACGCTCATCGTGGTCTATTGCTTTATGACGTGGATTCCCATGAAGCAGGGCGGCCTGCTGCAGGATATCGCCGCGGTGCTCGATAGCGTCTGCGGTCCGTGGCTCAACCTGTTTCGTCGGTTTATTCCGCCGATGGGCGGCGTTGATTTTTCGCCGGTCGTTGCGATTATTGCGTTGCAGTTGGTGCAGAGGCTGATTCTGCAGCTTCTTATAGGTATACTCGTATAGAACTGGCTTAGTAACTTACGTCGGGCGCCCGGCGCCAAGGCGATGATAAAGGAGAACTTGTTATGGCTATTACCCCTGCTGACATCCAGGCTCAGACTTTCTCTGAGGCCAAGCGCGGCTATGATCCCGCCGAGGTCGACGTCTTTTTGGAGACGCTGTCCTCCGAGGTTGACGCTATGCTTGCCAAGATTGTCGATCTTAAGGGTCGTCTGACTGCTACCGAGCAGCAGCTTGCCGACACGCAGGCTCAGCTTGCCCAGGCTCAGGACGCTGCCGCTCAGGCCGTTCCCGCCGCTCCTGTGGCCGCTCCCGCACCCGACTTCTCCGCTCAGGAGCGCCAGATCTCCGCTGCGCTGATCGCTGCCCAGCAGACCGCCGAGGGCATCGTCAACGATGCCAACGAGAACGCTGAGCGCATCCGCAACGAAGCCGACGCCAAGGCCCGCGAGGTCATTC
>URNI01000164.1 GCA_900549135.1 uncultured Collinsella sp. | reverse complement strand
GTTGAGAATGGGATAGAACTCGTCGGCCACCTGCGCCAGCAATAGCCCCAAATCGACGTAGGCGCGGGTGAGCACAATATCGTGGAAATCGAAACGCGTGATGTCGAAGAACTCCTCGATGAGCGCGTCGAGCCGATGGGCCTTGTCGAGTGCCACGCCCGTAAAGCGTGCACGCTGCTCAAGCGGCAAATCGGGAGCCTCCTGCAGGAGCGAAAGATAGCCCACCACGCTGGCGAGCGGCGTACGCAGATCGTGCGCTAGGTACGTAACCAGGTCATCTTTGCGATGCGATTCGTCACGCAAGGCCTGTTGCACCTTACGCTCGCAATCGCGCGCCCGGTTGAGCGCACCCTCGACCTCGAGAAAATCGCCGTCGATGGTATCCCACGTGTCGGGGTTATCGATCAGACGGTCCTGAATACGGGCGGCGATCACGCGGTCGGCATGCTGCTCGCCTTGCTCATAACCCTGGTAATACAGGGCACGCCCGCAAAAGAACAGGACACACACGGCGAGCGCCAGCACAAAGCCGAGCATATTGAACACAAAGGCGGCATCAAAGAACACGGGCTCGCCAATACCGCCAAGCGCCATGGCCCCGATCGCCAGCGTAATTGTCCACGCGGCACCGCCGATTACCACGCAGCGGCGAACGATTTCGAATCGATCGATCAGCAAGAAGCCAATGAGCAAAACCGCCAGAATGCCAACGATATTGTCAATGCCAATGAGTAGCAGACTCAACAAAAAGAGCAGTACCGTCGCAAGCGCGCGGTTGTCGACGACCGCCTTTATGTATTCAAAGAGTCGATCGGGCACCTCGAATACCCGCCTATCGTCTTTTGTCATATCCACTTCCCCCACCATCAAAGGCGTTATTCGATTATGTAGCCGACGCCCCAGACGTTTTTGATAAAGCGCGGCTTTTGAGCATCGTCGCCGATCTTTTCGCGCAGATGGCGGATGTGCACCATCACCGTATTGTTGGAGCCGGGCATAAAGTCCTCGTTCCACACCGCGCGGAACAGGTCCCCCACGGCCACCACGCTGCCACGATGCTCGACCAGATACAGCAAGATGGAATACTCGATGGGCGTGAGGCGCACCGGTGCACCGTCCACCGTCACACAACGAGCATCGCGATTGATCTCGAGGCCATCGAGTTGGATGGTCGGCGACTCGACCGCCTGTGCGCGGCTGCCGTAGCTAGTGTAACGACGGAGCTGAGCGTGAACGCGCGCAATGAGCTCCAGCGGACGGAACGGCTTGACCACGTAATCGTCCGCGCCAAGAGAAAGGCCTTCGATCTTATCCTGCTGGGCATCGCGCGCCGTCAGCATAATAACGGGATAGGTATGGCTAGCGCGGATGGTGCGCAGCAGCTCAAAGCCGTCGATATCGGGCAGCATGACGTCCAGCAGTGCCAGATCGAACTCCTGCCCCAAAATCGCCTTGGCAGCATCTGCTCCGCTATAGGCAATCTGAACATCAAAGCCCTCTTTTGTAAGGTAGATACCAACCAGGTCGGCGATGGCCTTCTCGTCATCAACTACCAGTATGCGCTCGTTCATGCGTGCTCCTCTCGCGCTCCATTATGCCCGAGGCAGCACGCGCCACACACAACAAGCGCGGGCGATTAAGTCGACCTTAAGCACCTATGTGTCCGTTCGGGCGCAGACATGGGCCGCGCACGCTCGCGCACTGATTGTCCGCACCGGTAAACGATATACTTTGAACTCTAAAGAGACCATCCCGTCGAAAGCGAAATCTGTGAAGACCCTTAGTTCTCTTGTAAAGCGCTCCGCGCAACTGACCGCCGGCATTGCCTGCGCTCTCGCCCTTGCTGCCGGTGTGCCGTCTATCGCCAACGCCCAGGTGCTTACGACCGATATCGTTTGCGGTAAGACCGCCGACGCCCGCGGCATCACGGCCGAGAATCTGCCCGATATCGATGCGACCAACGCCATCGTCATGAGCAAGGACGGTTCCGTCTATTACGCCCGCAGTGCCGACGAGCAGGTCAAGATCGCTTCAATTACCAAAGTCATGACCGCAATCCTGACCATCGAAAACTGCAAGATGGACGAGAAGGTCACGGTGAGCAACGCCGCCGCCACCGTGGGCAATTCGACCGCCGGCTTGCTCGAAGGCGACGAGCTCACAGTGGAACAGGCCCTGCACGGCCTGATGATCCCCTCGGGCAATGACGCCGCCATCGTGCTTGCCGAGCATGTGGGCAAAAAGATCGACCCCAAGACCAAAGATGCCGAGGCCACGTTTGTGAAGGCCATGAACGAGCGCGCTCAAGAGCTCGGCTGCACGGGAACGCTTTTTGAGAATCCGCACGGTCTGGACTTTGATGAGTGGGCCGGCAACATGCACTCGACCGCGCACGATGCGGCCCTGATGATGCAGGAAGCAATGAAGAGCGATACGTTCCGCGAGATCGTGGCGAGCGATGATTCCTGGATTGAGGTTACAGGCGCCGACGGCTCCGACCACTCACATTCCATGGATACGCACAACGAGCTGCTGGGGCAGGACGGCAATATCGGCGGCAAGACCGGCACTACCGACGATGCCGGCTACTGCTTTACGGCAGCCTACGACCGCGATGGCGACGAGATCTACACCGTCGTTTTGAACTCCAGCACCAACGACCAGCGCTTTGCCGACACGGCCGCCCTTGCCAACTGGTACTACGGCCACAAGGTGACGGTTGCGATCGCCGACACGCAGGAAAAGACCGCCAACGGCAATCCGCTCATCGCGCGCATTAGCCAGACCGACTGGACGGACAAGACGATCGATGCCACGCTCGCCGATCCCGCAGCCCAGGCGACCGTCTTTTCGCTTGCTGGAGAGGTGACCGAAAAGGTTACCTACGATGACCTTTCGGGCACGGTACATGTGGGCGACAAAGTGGGCAGCCTCACGCTCAAACAAGACGGTATCAAGGTCGTTGTCACGGATTTGGTTGCCGACGAGGAAGGCTCGGGGCCGAACCCCATTGAATGGCTTCTTGTGAAACTCGACCGCCTGGGCCGCCGCATCGAAAACCGTCCGCTTACGGCAGAAAGCGAAACCGTAGCCAAGGCACCCGAGGTATAGGGTCGAAGAACAATACGCTCACTGCAAGGAGGCATCCAAAAGGATGCCTCCTCTTTTGAGGGTTCGAATCCC
>URNI01000163.1 GCA_900549135.1 uncultured Collinsella sp. | reverse complement strand
CAATAACCCAAACCGAAATCTTGGAAAAGCATGAGGGCAAAGCCGTCAGTCATGTGTTACAAGGCGTCAACATTCACTTGACGCCACGAGGCCAAATGGCCTCACGAAGCGAGATGACGCAATAGGTGAAGAAATACCGTCTGGTGTCGATCGGTCCAGGCATTTTGTCGATAGCAAAAATAGATGGGCAAGGCCACGTCATGCGAGCCTTCAATGGAGCACTCGCTCACTTCCAGTCCATCTGTTGCGAGAGAAGAGCCAGAAAAACTCAATATCAATCCCCCGGCTTGAAGAAACTCAGTCTGCGCCCTGTTTTCGTATTCGACGTCGCGGAAGCGGAAATTGACGAGCTGGGCTTCAGGGCATTGGTTAATCGCATTGAGACAGGGTGACAAATTAATGGGAACAGCGAGCCTGCCGCTCAGTAACTCGCGAATGGTCATGGCGCCCACAGATTGATGACCCGCTGGACACGAAAGAACCTTGAGCTCCTTTTCACCCAAGTATTTCGAAGAAAGGACGCTGTCCCTTGGTTCCTCAAATGAGATGGCCGCGTCCGAAATTCCAAGCATAAGCGACTCAAAGCATGTAGCCGTTGGCTGATGCCACACATCAAGGTGAATATGAGGGTGCGAGCGTTCAAACGAGTCATACCAGTTTTCGGCAAAAAGACGCCCCCGCCCATGAAGGCAGGGGGCGTAAAGACGAAAGTGGCCATCGGGCGAGACGCCGTCGTCCCTTGATTGAGCGTACTTTTTGAGATCGTCGACTTGCGCCAGGATCACGCGTGCACGACGCGCAAATTCTCTGCCTGCCGGAGACAAAACAGCCTCCCCCGCCGATCGGTCGAGCAAAACAATCTGATACTCAGATTCCAACTTTTTGATTGCCGACGAAACGGCCTGTGGGCTCACGTGAACGGCGCGAGCCGCTTTGCGCACGCCGCCGTAGTTCGCTACCGCTTGAAGGTATTCGAGTTGAGAAAGCTGCATAGATTACTCCAAAGGCAGCCAAGTCGACGGGCTACGCGCCCTCAGATGAGGTTCTCGCCCAGGTTCTTGCCGCCGAGGACGTGCATGTGGAAGTGCATGACGGTCTGACCGGCATTAACGCCCTTGTTGGAGATGACGCGGAAACCGTCCTCCAGACCCTTGGCCTTGGCGACCTCCTGGATGGCGTGAGCCATGGCGCCCATGGTCTCGGCAGGCACGTTGTCGGCGATGTCGCTGTAGTGCTTCTTAGGGATCACGAGCGTGTGGACCGGCGCCTGGGGATTGAGGTCGTCGAACGCGATGACCTGATCGTCCTCATAGACAACGGTCGAGGGGATCTCGTGGTTGGCGATTTTGCAGAAGATGCAATCACACATGGTTGGTTCCTTTCTTACAGACCAAGGTAATTATATTTGGTCGAGATGGTTAGAACGAAAGGCTGTCGTCGGTGTTGGCGGCTTCGCCGTCGGCGAGCACGTCGTTGCCGTCGACGTCCTTAAGGAGCACCGAGACCTTCTGCTCGGCATCGGACAAGCGGGTGCGCAGGCTTTTGAGGAGCTCGACGCCGCGGGTGTAGCTCTCGAGCGACTCCTCGAGCTCCATATCGCCCGACTCCAGGCTGCGGATGATGAGCTCCAGCTCCTGCGAGGCCTGCTTGTACGTAAGCTGCTCGACCGGGGTCTTCTCTGCCATATCTGTTTCCTTTCCTAAAGGTTTATCGCTATGAAACGCGGCCTACTCGACCGTATTGACCGTTGCCGCCACGTTGCCGTCTGCCATGCGCACGCGAATGGCGTCGCCAGGCTTAAAGGTCTTGGCGCTTGTAGCCACACCATCATCGCTGTACGCGATGGAATAGCCTCGGGCAAGCACCTTGAGCGGCGACAGGGCATCGAGCGACGCGGCAGCTCGGCCCAGGTCGGACGCGGGTTTGCTGAGCATCGTGCGCCCCTGATGCTCCAGACGGGAACTCGCAAGCGTGAGCGCATGGCGCTTGCCATCGAGTCCCGAGGTGCTTGTAGCCAGACGCTCGGGCAGGCGTTCAAAGCTGGATCGGAACGCCCCGACCGAGCGCGTTATGGCACCGGACAAACGATCGGCCGTCAAGGCAAGCTCTGACTCACGACGCTCGACCATAAATGTCGGATCGTTGAGACACGGGCGGCATGCGGCCGCATCGAGCGCGTCGCCCAAGCGAGCCGTATAGGTATCCCAGGAACGACGGCCACGCTGATCGAGCATCTCCAGGTCGACCTGGGCCGACCCAATCATCGATGCCATCGACGCACCCAGACGCTGATGGCGCGCCTCGAGCACATCGGCCAACTCCGTCATAGCCGGCGCCACCGATTCGGCCGCCGCCGTGGGCGTGGAGGCGCGGCGGTCGCTCACCATGTCGCAAATCGAGGTATCGGGCTCATGGCCAATGCCGGTCACCACGGGCACAGGACAAGCCGCCACAGCGCGGGCAAGCTCCTCGTCATTAAAGGTCATGAGGTCCTCGAAGGAGCCGCCGCCGCGCACCAGCAAAATGCAGTCGGGCGCCGGCGTAATGGCGGCGGCGTGACACAAGCCCTCAATGAGCTCTGCCGGCGCACCCTCGCCTTGAACCTTGGCGCCCACGCAGACGAGCTCGACGAGCGGGTTGCGACGACGCAACGTGCGCTTGACGTCGTCGATTACGGCACCCGAAAGCGAGGTGACGACCGCCACGCGCGAGCAGAACACTGGGATGCGGCGTTTGCGCGCTTCATCCATCAGGCCCTCGCGGCGTAGCTTTTCGGCCAGTTGCGCCACTTGTTGACGCAGCAGGCCCTCCCCCGCCAGCGAGAACGAGCGAGCGACAAAGCTCATGCGGCCCGTGGCCTTATAGAGATTGAAGCTGCCCTTAAAGCTCACCTGCATGCCGTCGCGCAAGTCGAAAGTACGCTTAAGGTAGGCGCCCTTCCAGATGATGCAGTCGACGGCCGCCGAGTCGTCCTTAATCTGGAAGTAGCAGTGGCCGCTTCGGGCGTTGGGACCACGGAAACCCGTAACCTCGCCCAAAACGCTCAGCTGCGGAATGGCATCGAGCGCGCCGGCAGCGATCTCTACCGCCTGGCTCACGCTGAGCTCCTTACGCTCCTGCTCATCCGAACCGTCAAACTCGGCGGAAACGGCATTGCCGGTTAGATTCCAGCCTGCCACGCAGCCTCCTTTCGTTATCGAGCACAGAGGCTCCGGCCCCGTGCGAAATTAAGTCCAACACATAGTACAGCGCCGCGG
>URNI01000162.1 GCA_900549135.1 uncultured Collinsella sp. | reverse complement strand
TTATTGAGGTCAAGGTCGGAAAAACCGACGCCCGCAGGGGCGTCGGCAAAGTACTCGACCAGTTTATGCTCGTCGTATTGCACCTTAGATCTCCATGACCTCGGCTTCTTTTTCCTTCAGAAGCTCCTCGACCTTGGCGACATACTCATCAGTGTGCTTCTGGACCTTGGCCTGCTCGCGACGGACATCGTCCTCGGTGAGCTCCTCATCGCGCTCGAGCTTGTTGTTGAAGTCGCGACGGATGTTACGGATAGACACCTTGGCCTGCTCGGCGTACTCGCGGCACTCCTTGACGAGCTCGCGACGGCGCTCCTCAGTGGGAGCCGGAAACGGAAGACGAACGACGGTGCCATCGGAGTTGGGGGTAATACCCAGATCGGAAGCGCCGATGGCCTTGACGATAGCATTGATGAGTGCCTTGTCCCACGGCTCGATGAGCAGCATGTGGGCCTCGGGGGTCTTGACGGCGGCAACCTGCGTGACCGGCGTGGGAACACCGTAATAATCGACGGTGATGTCGGACAGAATGTTGGCATTGGCGCGGCCGGTACGAACCTTGGAGAAGTTATGCTTGAGGGACTCGAGCGACTTGTCCATATGGGCGGTGATGTTCTCTGCCATGCTTAATCCTCCTGATAGACGAGCGTGCCGACGGGCTCACCCGAAAGCGCGCGCTTGACGGTGTCCTCGCCATCGATGTTGAGGACCAAAATCGGCATACGGTTATCCTGGCACAGTGCCGTAGCCGTGGAATCCATAACCTGCAGACCGCGGACGAGAACCTCGTGATAGGTAATCTTGTCAAAACGGACGGCGTCGGCGCACTTGACGGGATCCATGTCGTAGATGCCGTCAACCTTGGTGGCCTTAATCAGAATCTCGGCACCGATCTCGCAGGCACGAAGAGCCGCGGCGGTGTCGGTCGTAAAGTACGGATTGCCCGAACCGGCGGCAAAAATAACGACGTTGCCCTTGGAAAGGTGGTTGATGGCGCGACGGCGAATATAGGGCTCGCAGATCTCGTTCATCTGGATAGCGCTCATCACGCGGCAGGGAACATCGTTGTGCTCGAAGGCATCCTGCAGGGCGAGGGCATTCATAACGGTTGCCAGCATGCCCATGTAGTCGGCCTGAGCACGCTCCATGCCACCGGCAGCGCCTGCCATGCCGCGGAAAATATTGCCGCCGCCGACAACGACGCCGACCTCATGGCCAACGGCGAGCAGCTCCTTGACCTGCTTAGCAAGATGGTCGGTAACCTTGGGGTCGATGCCATATTGGCCGTCGCCCATCAGCGCTTCGCCGGAAAGCTTAAGAAGCACGCGTTTATATCGGATGTCGGACAAAGCGATCCTCCTTTAGATTGAACTCTCAACATTCTATCAAAGGCTCTAAGAAGAGCCATGAAAAAGCAGGCTGTGAGTAAAACCCACAGCCTGCTCATTACCAGCTACAAGAGCTTATTTACTCGCCACGGACCAGACGGTCAAAGGCAACGACGGTAATGGTGTCGCCGAGCTCCTTGGAGACCTGCTCAGCGTACTTCTTGATGGTGAGGGAGCTGTCCTTGATGAACTCCTGCTCGGTGAGCACGGACTGCTTGTAGAACTTCTCCAGACGGCCGACAGCCATCTTCTCCTGGATAGCCTCGGGCTTACCGGACTCGGCAGCCTGAGCCATGTAGATCTGCTTCTCGTGCTCGACGGTCTCGGCCGGAACCTGATCGCGGGTAGCACAGATCGGGGCGACGGCGGCAACCTGAAGGGCAACGTCGTGAGCGAAGGTCTTGAAGGAGTCGGCCTGAGCGGTCTCGGCCTTCTCGAAAGCGAACTCGACGAGGACGCCGATCTTACCACCCATGTGGATGTAAGAAGCGAGGGCGCCGTTCTCGGCCTTACGGGCGGCGAAACGAGAGATCTTCATGTTCTCGCCCATGATGTGAATCATCTCGGTGAGCTCGGAGGAAACGGTCTCCTCGCCCATCGGCTTCTCGAGCAGAGCGTCGACGTCAGCAGGCTCGGTGGTAGCGACAACCTCGGCAACCTTGGAAGCAAAGCCGGTGAACTTGGCGTTGGAGCCGACGAAGTCGGTCTCGCAGGAGAGCTCGAGCAAAGCGCCGGTCTTGCCATCCTCGGAGACGAACGCGGCGACAGCGCCCTCGTTGGTCTCACGGCCAGCCTTCTTGGCAGCCTTGGCGAGGCCGTTCTTGCGCAGAACGTCGACGGCGGCATCCATGTCGCCGTCAGCCTCGACGAGAGCCTTCTTGCACTCCATCATCGGGGAGTCGGTCATCTCGCGGAGCTGCTTGACCATAGCGGCGGTAATCTGGGCCATTGTGGTTCCTTTCAAAGAGATGAAAAAGACTTAAATAGGACTGATTTACTCGGCCTTGGGCTCGGCGGCCATCTCGGCCTCGGAGACCTGCTCCTTGCCGGAGCCAGCGAGGCAGGCGTCGGCCATGAGCTCGCACATAAGGGTAACAGCGGAGATGGCGTCATCGTTGCAGGGGATGCCGTACTCGACCTCGTCGGGATCGGAGTTGGTATCGATCAGGGCGACGACGGGGATGTTCAGGCGCTGGGCCTCCTTGATGGCGTTCTCCTCGCGCTTGGTGTCGATGACGAAGAGAGCCTGGGGCAGACCCTTCATGTCGCGGGCGCCACCGAGGTTGGTCTGGAGCTTAGCGAGCTCCTTGCCGAGCACTGCCTGCTCCTTCTTGGGCAGGACTGCCATGCGACCGTCCTCGACCATGGCCTCGAGCTCCTCCATGCGGTTGATGCGGGAGCGGATGGTGACGAAGTTGGTCAGCATACCGCCAAGCCAACGCTGGTTGATGTAAGGCATGTTGGCGCGCTCAGCGGCGTTCTTGACGGCCTCCTGAGCCTGCTTCTTGGTACCGACGAACAGCACGTTGCCGCCCTTGGCGACGTTCTTGACGAAGGTGTAGGCCTGGTCGGCGTCAAGGATGGTCTGCTTGAGGTCGAGGATGTAGATGCCGTTGCGCTCACCGAAGATGAACGGCTTCATCTTGGGGTTCCAGCGACGGGTCTGGTGACCGAAGTGGCAGCCGGCCTCGAGCAGGGTGCGGATATTAATCTTGGTAGCCATGTTAAACCTCCTGTGGTTTGCCTCCGCGCGGGGTCATCCTCCAAAACCAACCCGGACATGTGCTACCAAAGCCCGGGCACCACGGTATGAAGTAGCCGCGCGTGCGTGATAAAAACATGTTGCCGTGAAGCAACCCGATGAATGATAGCAGGAATGCCTCTTCCTGCCAACCCGCAATCAAAACCACACACCT
>URNI01000161.1 GCA_900549135.1 uncultured Collinsella sp. | reverse complement strand
AGCTCGGTGAGTACGGTCGCTCAGAACGTCGGCGCTGCCCAGAGCATCAACGTTATCGACGAGGCTAAGACCCCCGAAGCCCCCAGCGGCCCCAAGCGCACGCTGTATATTGCCGTCGCGTTCCTCGCCGGTATCTTTATCGCAGTCGCCTATGTCGTTTTGGCAGACATGCTCAATACCCGCATCCGCGGTGCCGAAGAGGCGGAAGAGCTCCTGGGCATTCCCGTTGTTGGCCGAATTCCGGCTATGAAAGGTGGTAAATAGGCATGGCTAAGGCAAAGAACACCGATAAGCTCGTTGTACAGAATGCCGCCAAGACCCTTCTGGCCAACATCCGCTTTGCGAGCGTGGACGACCCCATTCGCACCATAACCGTCACGTCCTCGATTCCCAACGAGGGCAAGTCTACGGTTTCCATCAACCTTGCCCAGGCTATCGCCACGAGCGGCAAGTCCGTGCTCCTGGTCGAGGCCGATATGCGCCGCAGGTCCCTTTCCGATATGCTCGGCGTTCGTTCGCGCGGCGGACTCTATGCGGTCCTTTCCGAGCAGATCTCCATTGACCAGGCAATTGTCGAGACGGGTCAGAAGAACTTCTACTTCCTCGATGCCGAGCCGCATATTCCCAATCCTGCCGACATCATCGTCTCTCACCGCTTTGCCAAGTTGGTAAAGGCACTGTCCGCCAAGTTCCAGTACGTCATCTTTGATGCTCCCCCGGTCGGCACCTTCATCGATGCTGCCGAGATTGCCAGCCTGACCGACGGTACGCTGTTCGTGGTGCGCGAGGACTTCACCAAGCGCGAGGAGGCACTCAACGCTATCGGCCAGCTTAAGAAGTCCGAAAAGGTCAAGCTCATCGGTACCGTTATGAACTACTGCGAGACCGAGACCAGCGAGTACTACTACTCCTACTACACCAAGGACGGTAAGAAGGTGAAGAAGGGCTCCGACGATCAGGGGACTTCCAAAAAGGGCATCTTCACCAACCGAGCAAACGTTTAGTTGATTAAGGCTGACCTATGCGTGACATTCATTGCCATATCTTGCCGGGTGTAGACGACGGCGCCGCCGATCTCGATGAGAGCTTGGCGATGCTCGAGGCTGCCAAGCGGGCCGGTGTAACCAGAATCGTTTGCACTCCTCACTGCCGTGATCCCTATTTTGATTACGACAAGATGTGGGATGCCTTTGAACTGCTGCGTGATAACGCTGACGGTTTTCCGCTCCAGATGGGCTTCGAGGTCAACCATCGAAAGCTCGTTGAGCTTGGTATCGATGCCGCGGAGCACTTGCATTTCGATGGGACCAACGAGTTTCTGCTCGAGCTTTCGACGCATGCCGATGCGTATGCGTTTAGAGAGTACGAGAACACGATTTACGATTTGCAGTGTCGTGGCTACCAGGTGATCATCGCTCATCCTGAGCGCTATCGTGCGGTTCAAAAGGATGTAAGCGTGGCGGAGCGCCTGGTCGATATGGGCTGCAAGCTGCAGGCTTCGGCGGACTTTATTGCCGGCGGTCGCTTTGGTCGCGAGAAAAAGCCGGCACAGCGCCTGTTCGATCAGAACCTGTACAGCTTCATCGCGAGCGATGCCCATAACGTGGGTCATTACGACTGCCTGGCGAAGGCTCGCGCGAAGTTTAGCGTGCGCGGAGCTCATTTTCGCTAAAATCTGTCCCTAACGTTCGCGTTGAATGAAAGGGCAGCTATGGATATCCAACTTAAGACGGGATGCTTTGATGACGCGGCGTTGGTGCGCCGCGTCGTTTTTATGGACGAGCAGGGCTACGAGAATGAGTTCGACGCTATCGACGAGGATCCGAACTGCATTCATGTGACGCTCTATGTAGACGGCGAGCTTGCCGGTTGCTCGCGCGTGTTTCCCGAAGAGCTTGAGCGCGTGGCTGACGCAGAGGCCCCGGTGTTGCCGGCATGCGACATGGACGAAGACGTTGCGGCGGGGGAGACCTACATTATGGGGCGCGTCGCCGTGCTGCCGGCTATGCGTCGTCGCGGTCTGGCAAGCAAGATTGTCGAAGCCAGCGAAGCTGCTGCGTGCGATGCCGGCGCTAAGCTTATTAAGCTGCATGCGCAGGAATACGTGCTTCCGCTCTATGCAAAGGCGGGCTACACGCAAATTGCCCCGGTAGATTACGAAGACGAGGGCCAACCCCATGTCTGGATGGCCAAGCGCGTAGATGGCAGATAGGGACGTTCCTTTTCTGCCGGCAGTTGGGGACACTCCTTGGTAATTGGTGCATTGGAGCGCTTAGACATACAGTTTTTCGATTCCGTATGTATATATGCGCGTTAATGGGTTATAAAATCTAAGTCTGAACATAGCAGGTCTGCGATGCGGCTCGGGCGACCGGGCCGTTTTTGCGGACGGGGGTAGCGCGAAAGGACTGCACATGCGTCAATTTAAGACCGAGAGCAAAAAACTGCTCGACCTCATGATCAACTCCATCTACACCAATAAAGAAATCTTCCTGCGCGAGCTTATCTCTAACGCGAGCGACGCCGTCGACAAGCTCAACTTTAAGAGCCTGCAGGACCCGAGCGTCAAGATCGACCAGGGCGACCTGGCCATTCGCGTCTCCTTTGATAAAGACGCCCGCACCATTACCATCTCGGATAACGGCATTGGCATGACCGCCGAGGAGCTGGAGCGCAATCTGGGCACCATCGCCCATTCCGGCTCCGAGGAGTTTAAGACCGAGAACGCCGAGCAGCAGGGCTCCGATGTCGACATCATCGGTCAGTTTGGCGTGGGCTTCTACTCGGCTTTTATGGTCGCCAGCCATGTGAAGGTCGTCAGCCGCGCCTACGGCGAGGATGTCGCCCATGTGTGGGAATCCGACGGTCTTGAGGGCTACACCATCGAGGACGGCGAGCGCGCCGAGCACGGTACCGATGTCATCCTGACGCTGCGCGAGAACGAGAAGCTCGATGCCGACGGCGAGGCCGAGACCTACGATCGCTTCCTGACCGAGTGGGGTCTCAAGAGCCTGATTCAGCAGTACAGCAACTATGTGCGCTACCCGATTCAGATGATGGTGTCCAAGAGCCGCCAGAAACCCAAGCCCGAGGACGCCGGCGACGATTACAAGCCCGAGTACGAGGACTACCAGGAGCTCGAGACCGTCAATTCCATGACACCGATCTGGAAGAAGCGCAGCTCCGATGTCGAGCAGAAGGACTACGACGAGTTCTACAAGTCCACGTTCCACGACTTTGACGATCCTGCGCGCACCATCAGCTTCCATGCCGAGGGCACGCTCGAGTATGACGCCCTGCTGTTTGTGCCGGG
>URNI01000160.1 GCA_900549135.1 uncultured Collinsella sp. | reverse complement strand
CCGACAAGGCCCTGCGCGGCCTGTGCCGCCTGCGCCCGCAGACGCGCGACGAGCTTATCCAGGTCAACGGCATCGGCGAGAAAAAGGCCGATGCCTTTGGCGAGCAGTTTATGGCGGCGATTGAAGAGTTTGAGTCCGAGCATGCACGGAATGGAGCATAACGATGACATCCGACGATAAAACCGAGCGCACTGAGGTGTCCGCCGTGCCGCTGTACCAGCAGGTTATGGACGATCTAAAGGGCGAGATCGCGCGTGGCGTGTACGCATTCGGCTCGCGCATTCCTTCCGAGATGGAGCTCGCGAAGTCTTATGGCGTGGGGCGCGTCACCGTGCGCCGCGCCGTCGAGGAACTGTCGCGCGCGGGGTATCTCAGCCGCCAGCAGGGGAGGGGCACGTTTGTGTGCGCGCCCAAGCTCAAGCGCAAGATTGTCCAGAAGGGTGACGTTCAGAGCTTTACCGAGGGTTGTACTGCCAACGACATGGTGGCCGGAGCACGCCTGGTGTCGCGTACGGTGGTTGCGGCGACGCGCGAGGACGCGGCGTTTTTTGGGGTGGAACCCGGCTGCGAGCTCATCGTTGTCGAGCGCGTGCGCACGGCAGACGGCGTGCCCGTCATGCTCGAGAACAACGCCTTTGTGCTGGCCGACCATCCCTATCTGCAGACGCTTGCCGACAAGGACCTCACGGACAATTCCATCTTTGCGCTCGTTGCCGAGCATTCGGGCCGCGCGCCGCTCAAGTCCGACCCCTGTACGGTGGAGATTGCGCTTGCCGATGCTCAGGTGGCCCCGCTGCTGGAGGTGCCGGTCGGCGAGCCACTCTTCTATATGGAGGCCTACTTTACCGACGCCGGCGGGCGTCCTCTACTGCTCGGCCGCCAAAAGATCGTGGGCTCGCGCTACGTCTTCGACATCTAACGTCCACAGATAGAACAACATAGAACAAATTTGCCGAGATGACTTCACGGGCGTTGTTGCACGTGTTATAAATAGTACAACATAGAACGATAGCAGGTACGAGCTGCCGTCGCTCAAAGCCGCCCCACAAGGAGGAACATCAGGATGAACGTACATGATCTGGTTCAGGAAATCATCGAGCGCAAGGGCAAGATCGAGAACGTCTTTTGGATCGCCTGTGGCGGTTCGATGATCGACCTGATGCCGGCCAACGAGCTGCTCAAGCGCGAGGCCACCACGTTTACCTCGACGGTCTACACGGCACGCGAGTTTTGCCTGATGGCTCCCAAGAGTCTTGGCGAGAAGTCGCTCGTCATCGCCTGCAGCCACAGCGGCAACACGCAGGAGGTCGTCGACGGCTGCGAGATGGCGCTGGCCGCCGGCGCCGAGGTCGTGGCCATGACCGACTGCGAGGGCTCCAAGATCGATAACGGCAAGTGGACCACCTGGGTCTATCCGTGGGGCGAGGGCGTGTCACAGGCCGAGGTGCCGCAGGGTATCGGCGCTCTGATCGCCGCCGAGCTGCTCGACCAGCAGGAGGGTTACGAGGCGCTCGCCGACATGTACGAGGGCCTCAAGCAGATGGATGCCCTGCTGCCCGCTGCCCGCGAGAAGGTCAACGCCGAGCTGGGCGATCGCTTTGCCGAGCTCTGCCAGCAGCACAAGTTCTTCTATATCCTGGGCTCCGGACCCAACTTTAGCCAGACCTACGCCATGGCAATTTGCTCGCTCATGGAGATGCAGTGGCAGCACTGCTGCTACATCCACTCCGGCGAGTACTTCCACGGCCCGTTCGAAGCCACCGAGCCCGGCGTGTTCTACTTTGTGCAGCTTGGCGCGGGCGAGTGCCGCCCCATGGAGGAGCGCGCTCTTGCGTTCCTCAACACGCACACCGATACAGTCATGGTGCTCGATGCGCTTGAGTACGGCGTGGGCGAAGTGCCTGCCAGCGTGCGTTCGTTCCTGGAGCCGATCTTCTTCTACAACATGAGCTGCGAGCTGCGCGCCGCCCGCGGCAAGGTCTTCGACCACAGCCCCGAGGTTCGTCGCTATATGGGCATCGAGCAGTACTAATATACCGGGAATAATCTCTCACGACGGGGTCTGCGCTGCGCGCGGGCCCCGTTTTGCTTTGCCAAGAAAGAAATGGGAATTGAACATGCGCGTGCTTGATTTGACTCACACTATTGGGGAAGACATGCCGGTATTTCCCGGAACCGATACATCCAAGCTGCTACCGGCGAGCACCTACGAGCACACGGATTTAAAGAGACGCTCATGCAGATGTACACCCATACGGGGACGCATATGGATCCACCGGCGCATCTGTTTGCCGACCGCACGACGCTCGATGCGTTTCCGGCAAGCCAGTTTATAGGCAGGGCATTGGTTGTCGATTGCCGCATGCTCGCCGAGGGTGAGGCCATTACTGTGGAGCAGCTCCGTCCCTATGGCGACAAGGTAGCCCAGGCCGAGTTTTTGCTGTTCAACCTGGGTTGGGATAAGCGCTGGGGAACCGAGGCGTACTTTGGCGACTATCCTTGCGTGGACGACGAGGTGTTGGACCTGATCATCGACGGCGGCTACAAGGGCATCGGCTTTGATGTAATTGGACTCGACCCCATCACGGACGAAAACCTGACGCGCCACAAGAAGTTGTTCCGCGCATGCGATATCGTCAACATCGAGAATCTTAAGGACTTGGACTGTTGCGGCGACGATCTGTTCTGGTTTAGCTGCGCGCCGCTCAAAATCGAGGATTGCGACGGCTCGCCCATTCGCGCAATCGCGTGGTTTGAGGATTAAAGCGCCCTGTTCCATCTGTCGAAGGTGGCGCGCGTAGACGTGGTGTAAGAGCGTCCTGAGGTCCGTCGCTGCAAGTCCCGATGTTACTCCTTCTTGAGACCGTGCCTCTCGACTATCTCGTCCACTATCTCCCCGGCGCGCCGCCCGAGCGCGCGGCGCCTCCCCTCTGTCGGGGCGGGCCTGTCCGCGGGCCCGGCGAAGCCCTCGGCGGCCGAGGCCTCGGAGAACACGCGCTGCTGGGACCACTGCCCCTCGGTCTCCATGAGGCTCGCGCACGTCAGGCGCAGCATCGACTCCCTCGAGGGGAAGGACTGCACGACCCTGTAGCGGCGCTTGATCTCGCGGTTGGCGCGCTCCTGGACGTTGTTGGTGCGGAGCTTGGCCCAGTGCGCCCTGGGGAAGGCCGTGAACGCCAGCGCGGAGTCCTCGGCCTGCTCGAAGACCTCGCCGGCCCTGGCGGACACCGACGCCACCCAGGGCGCCGCCTCGGCCCACACGTGTTAGCGCTACTGTAAAAACAACCAATTTCGCCATCGCACTTTAGCCGATTCC
>URNI01000159.1 GCA_900549135.1 uncultured Collinsella sp. | reverse complement strand
GGAGCAAGGCAACCCGCCCGGAGCAGGCCCCAGCGCGAGACCGTCCCGGATGCCTGCCTACTCGTTGTCGCCGGCAGTTAGCTGCGTTGCGGAGAGCGCGCCGTCGGCAGCAGTTGCGGCAGCGGCGTCGGGCCAGACCCAGTCGGTAAAGGCCGGGTGATCGAAGCCCTCGTTGCACGCGAACTCAAAGGCCTCGGTGCGGAAGGCCTCCCACTCATCAATCTGCTCGACAAACTTATCAGCGTCGACCATACGCAGCACGTCGGCGGCCAGGGCCCAGCGGTCCATGTTGTTCAGACGCAGCATGTCGAACGGCGTGGTCGTGGAGCCCTTTTCCTCGTAGCCGTGGACGCGGAAGGCATCGTGGCCGGGGCGGTTCCAGATCAGACGGCGGATCGTGCCGGCGTAGGCGTGGAATGCGAAGAGCACGGGCTTCTCGCCGCGGCCAAACAGCTCGGCCCAGCGCTCATCGCTGATGGCTTGGTCGTTCTCGCAGACGTTCTGAATCTTGAGCAGATCGACCACGTTGACGAACCACACCTTAATGCCCAGCTCGCGCAGCATATCGGTTGCAGCCAGAGCCTCGAGCGTCGGCACGTCGCCGCACGTGGCGACCACGACGTCGGCCTCGGCGAGCGAGTCGGCAGTTGATGCCCACTCCCAGGTCGCGACGCCCTCGGCGAGCTCGGACTTGGCCTCGTCGACTGTCTGGAAGGTGGGGGCGGGTTGCTTGCCACAGAAGATGGCGTTGACGCAGTCGGTGGACTGGTAGACGCGCTCGGCAACGGCAAGCGCCATGTTGGCGTCGGCCGGATAGTAGGCATTCACGATATGCGTGTCGTTGGCCTTGTTGAGCAGCAGGTCGATAAAGCCGGGGTCCTGGTGCGAGAAGCCGTTGTGGTCCTGACGCCAGACATGGCTCGACAGCAAAATGTTGAGGCCGCTAATGGGAGCACGCCACGGAATCTCGCGCTTGGTGGCCTCGAGCCACTTGCAGTGCTGGTTGACCATGGAATCGACCACGTGGACAAAGCTCTCGTAGGAACTCCACACACCCGAGCGGCCGGTGAGCACGTAGGCCTCGAGGAAGCCCTCGCACTGGTGCTCGGACAGCTGCTCGACAACCTTACCGGAACCGGCCAGCAGCTCGTCGTTGGCATCGTCCTCGTAGAAGCCGGCATCCCACTGCTTCTTGGTCACCTTGTAGGCAGCCTGCAGGCGGTTGGATGCGGTCTCGTCGGGACCGAAGATGCGGAAATCGTCCATGTTCTTGGCCAGAACGTCGGCAGTGTACTCGCCAAAGACGCGGGCGGCCTCGGTGGACCCCCAGCCGTGGCCCTTGCTTGCGACGGGGATCTCGTGGGCATGAATATCGGGGAGTTCAAGCTCGCGGCGCACCTTGCCGCCGTTTGCATTGGGGTTGGCGCCGATGCGCAGCTCGCCGGTCGGCATAAAGGCCGTCACCTCGGGACGCACCTGGCCCTCGGGCGTAAAGAGCTCCTCGGGCTTGTAGGAGCGCAGCCACTCGCGCAGCACGCGGAAGTGCTCATGGGTGTCCTTGGCACTCGCCAGCGGCACCTGATGGGCGCGCCAGGAGTCCTCGGTCTTCTTGCCATCGATCTGCTTGGGGCAGGTCCAACCCTTGGGCGTACGGAACACGATCATGGGGTAGGCCGGACGGACCACGGTCTCGCCCGCCGCAGCCTGGGCCATAGCGGTGGCCTTGATGTCGCAGATCTCATCGAAGACCTGCTCAAACAGCGCGGCAAAACGCGCGTGAATGCTTGCGTGGCTCTCGTCGTCAAAGCCCGCGACAAAGAAGTGCGGCTTATAGCCCATGCCCTCAAAGAACTTGGTGAGCTCTTCGTCGGACACGCGGGCGAGGATGGTGGGGTTGGCGATCTTGTAGCCGTTGAGGTGCAGGATCGGCAGGACGATACCGTCGGTTGCCGGGTTCACGAGCTTGTTGGACTGCCAAGAAGTCGCGAGCGGACCGGTCTCGGACTCGCCGTCGCCCACCACGGCCACGGCCAGCAGGCTCGGGTTGTCCATGACGGCACCGTAGGCGTGGCTGAGCGTGTAGCCGAGCTCGCCGCCCTCGTGGATGGAGCCGGGCGTCTCGGGCGCAAAGTGGCTCGGAATGCCGCCGGGGTAGGAGAACTGGCGGAAGAACTTCTGCAGGCCGGCCTCGTCATTGGTGATGTCGGGACGAATCTCGCGATAGGTGCCGTCGAGCAGGGACTGCGCGGTACCGGCCGGGCCGCCGTGACCGGGGCCCATAAGGAAGATGGCGTTTTGCTGGTGATCGGCAATCAGGCGGTTAACATGACCGAACAGGAAGTTGATGCCAGGCGTGGTGCCCCAGTGACCGACCAGACGGTGTTTAACGTCCGGGCGACCAAAGTCGCGCACCTCACCGGTTTTCTCGTCGACAAAGTCAGTGCGCATCAGCGGGTTGGAGCGAAGGTAGATCTGACCGACGGACAGATAGTTCGATGCGCGCCAATACAGGTCGACGCCCTCGAGCTCGGAAGCCGGTACCTCGTGGCCCAGTTTTTGCCATGGCGTCCCCAGTGTTTTAGCCATTGTTTTTGTCCCTTCGCTGCATGGTCACCCTCCGATATGGCGACCTTTCGTTGGGACAAGTATATTTGCTAAAACGTTTTATCAGTATGAAAAAACGTTTTATCATTCCGGTTTGCCATTAGCCTGACAAAACCAGACATTGACCTGCGACATTATTTGTCACAAGTTCTTCATATTCCTGATATACAAATCGGTAAACGCGTTTAGTTGTGTTTTGTAACCTTGAGCACGCTGTCCTTAACGATAAGCGCCGGCTCCAGAACGACCTCTTCGGCACGCCTACCGCCCCTACCGGCAAGGCGCTTGGACATGCAGCCAAAAGCATGCTCCGCGAGGACACCCGGATCCTGTTCGATCGCGGTCAGCGCCGGCTCAAAGAGAACGTCAGCCGCCGAGTTGTCATAGCTCACCACCGAAATATCGCCCGGAATGCTCTTCCCCATCTCGTGCAAGCGCTTGAGCAAACCGAGGGCAATGTTGTCCGAGCTTGCGAACACGGCGGTGGCGTCGGTTGCGAGCACCGCCTCCGAAGCCTCGTATGCACTCGGAATGTAGTATTCGCTCTCAAACTCCAAACGCGCGTCGATAGGCAGGCCAGCCTCGCGCAATGCGCGCTCATAGCCGGCAAGTCGCTTGCGACCCGTGTTGGAACGACGCGCGTTAACCAAGCAGGCAATGCGACGGTGACCCTGCTCGATCAGATAGCGGGTAGCCATGTAGCCACCCATCTCGTGGTCGAACATCACCTTGTCGCACTCGAGTCCCTCAATGGCACGGT
>URNI01000158.1 GCA_900549135.1 uncultured Collinsella sp. | reverse complement strand
CTGCGTCGCATGCCCCAGGCCCTTACCAAAGAAGCCGCCCGAGCCGACCGCGATCAACGACTGCTGCAGGTTGTAGGCATCGTCCGAATCGGCATTATCGGGGTCGATAAAGACCGTCAGACGGTTCATCTGATACTGCTTGATGAGCACATCGTGGCCGAGCAACGAATCAAAGACCGAATCGAGCGCCAGGACGAGGGCCACCAGGCCCACGAGCAGGGCCAAGGTCGACAGCACCCATTCGCGGCGTGCACCGCTCATACAAATGACGATGGCGCCCGAAACCAGCACGACCAGGCCCGAGCCCAGGTCGCCCATGGCAACGACGGCCAAAAACGGAATGGACAGCATGCCGCAGAGCTTGACGTAGTCACGAACGGTATCGATGCGACCGTTATACTGCGAGCCAAGCGTAGCAATAAAGAAGATGGTGATGAGCTTGGCAAGCTCAACCGGCTGGAATGTCAAGCCGATACCGGGAATCTTGATCCAGCCCGTCATGCCCAGACCGCCTGTATAGGACAGACCCGGAATCTTGGGCGAGAGGATCACGATCAGGTCGATGACGAGCAACGCCGTCGAGAAATTGGAAATACCGCGCAGGTCGGTACGCCAGACCAGCACCGCCAGCACCGTACCGATTCCAATTCCCAGCAGATGGCGAGAGAACGAAGCATCGGCCTTAAACTGCGAAGCCGACCAGATAATGATGGCACCGTAGGCGACGAGGGCCACAGTAGCCACGAGCACACCGATATGCACCTTTTGGCGAAACGTGCCGCGCGAGGCCGAAAGTTGCTTGTTGACACGGTCCAGGCTGCTGCGAGAGCCGGTCTTGGTTGAACGGAACAGATCCGCCGGAGAAAAATCCATCGCAACCTCCTATCGAACCGAAGAATCGCCCGAGGCCGAAGAGGTATCGGGCTCGTCATAAATCACGCCGAGCACGTCGCGCACGACATGCATCGCGGTATCTGAGCCACCGCCGCCCTGCTCCAGGACGGTAGCGATGACATACTTGGGGTCATCGGCCGGTGCATAGGCGCAGAACCACGCGTATTCATCCTCGCCACTTTTCTCGCCCGTGCCCGACTTGCCGTATACCTGCGGCGTCAGGGTGCCAAAGTGAGCCGCCAGGGACGTCGATGCCGTGTAAATCACGTCGTGCATGCCGTTGCGAACAAGAGCCAAATCCGAATCGCTGTTGATCTTGGCCTCCAGGCGCTTCTTCTTGCCCTTGCCGTTGTACTTATAGGCATCGCCGTCGCCATCGCGCGACACGGCAGACAAAAACACGTGAGGCACGTACTGTTTGCCGCCGTTGGCAAGACCCATATAGGCACACGCCATCTGCAGGGGCGTCACCAGGATGTCGCCCTGACCGATGGCAATGTTGGTCATATCGCCGGCATTCCACTTGCGGTCCTCGGCAGATGCGTCGGTGAAGTACGACTCTTTCCACTCGGCATCGGGAATACGGCCCGCGCCCTCACTCGGCAGATCGATACCGCAGGTCTTGCCTAGACCCCAGCGACGAAAGACCTCCTGCAGACCCTCGGGATGTTGCTCGTCATAAAAGAACGCCTTGCCCATGTCGTAGAAGACAGGGTCGCACGAGTTGGCGATTCCCGACTGCAGCGTCATGGTGCCGTGGCCGGAATGCAGCCAGCAGTACTTGCCCCACGACTTGCCCAGACCCGTCCAATAACCCGTGCAGTTGGTCGTCTGCCCCGACGTGTAGGTTCCAAACTCAAGACCGGCCAGCGCCGAGAGCGGCTTGATGGTCGAGGCCGACATGTACTGTCCGCTAATGGCGCGGTTGAGCAGCGGGTGCGAACCCTTGTCATCATTGAGCTCGGTCCACACGTCGTTTGAGACGCCACCGATAAAGACGGACGGATCGAACTTGGGCTCGCTCGCCATGCCCAGGATCTCGCCATTGTTGGGATCGAGACACACCACGGCGCCGTTGCCGGCATTGCTGTAGCCAGTGGTCTTGGCAAGCTCGATAGCGCTCGCCAGCGCCGTCTCACAGGCCTGTTGGATCTTAAGGTCGAGCGTGAGCTTAATGTCGGAGCCGGCCTTCGCGGGCACGGCGCCGGCCTGACCGGTCACATTGCCCGAGGCATCGACCTTGACGGTCTGCTCGCCACGAATACCCTGCAGCAGGTTTTCGTAGTAGCTCTCAACGCCCGCCTGGCCCACGATATCGCCCGACTGGTACGTAATCTTGCCAGCAGAAGCATCATCATCGCCAGAGGTTTTCTTATTCTGGGCCTCGAGCTGCTCGGAGGTAATGGTGCCGGTATAGCCCAAGATATGACATGCCGTCTCGCCATATGGATACTGGCGCTCGGTACGCTCGGCAATCTTGACGCCCGGGAACTCGCCGGCATGCTCCTGAATATAGGCAACCGTGGAGCGAAGGACGTCCGTCGCGATGGTATGCAGGCTCTGGGCGCCCTCTGTATTGTCCTGAATATTGCGAAGGACCGCCACGTAAGGCATTCCAAGCACGTTGGCAAGATGGCGAACCAGAACCTCATCCTCGGCAAGGTCGCGGTAGGCCACGACAGCCAGTGAGGGACGGTTCTGGACAAGCGCCACGCCATTGCGGTCGAGGATGCGACCGCGCACAGCGGGTGTTGTAACGGTGCGAGTCTGATTACTATTGGCCTGCTTCTCGTAATAGTCCGACGAGACCATCTGCATGCCCCACAGCTTGACGGCAAGCGCCGCAAACATCGCGCCCACACCCGTGGTGAGGATGGAAAAACGGCCCTTAAAGGCGGTCGCCGCGGTATTGCCCTCGCCCTCGGTGGCGCGCGGGGCCGTTCCATGCTGCGTATCGTAGGTAAAACGGGAATCGCCGCGACGCATGATGACCAGCGCGACCACGATGGCCACAACCAGCACGATACCGGCGATAATAACCGTCAACTGGGAAGACATCTACGGGCCTCCCCTATTTGAGCTTGCGGGTCTTGGGCTTAAAGCGCATACCCGCCTGGCCTCCGCCACGTGCGGAGAATCCATAGCCGGACTGCGGCACGACGCCGGACATCAAAAACGGAATGGCAACCAGACCCGTCAGGATCGAGGACGGCAGCGCATGGCCGAAGATCGCCACGACAAAGCTCGTCTCCAAACCCATAAACAGCAAGATGATGCTGTAGATCACATTAATGACGAGCGCGAAGGCGCCCACAGTGATGCCGCGCGCACTCGGGGTACCGCCCGTCTGACCGACAGCGCTGTGCACCAGGGCAAAAGAACCCACGGTCAGCAGGAGCGACATAACGCCCACCGGCACGGCAGCGGACAGGTCATAGAACAAGCCGCTGCAAAAACCGCACACGACGGCACGGGTCGGGTCGCCCGAGAACACGC
>URNI01000157.1 GCA_900549135.1 uncultured Collinsella sp. | reverse complement strand
GTAGCGGGTGGTTTAAAGCTGGCCGCTGCGCGGCCAGCGGACTAAAGTCTTGAAAAAAAGGCGCCCCGGCCGAAACCGGGGCGCCACATGCGCACGAATATGTCGCGTTTCGATTACTGACGATCGAGCTTGCGGACAGCAACGCGCTTGCTGTACTCATCGACGTGACCAAAGTCGCCAATACCGACAGACTCGGCAACGTTGGCGCCGGTGGCCATAGCGAGCTTCATGGCCTCCTCGACGTTGTCGCGATCCCTGTACCACTTGTGCAGGAACGCAGCGAGGGTGCAGTCGCCGGCGCAGACGGAAGAGACCAGCTTGATGTTGAACTCACGCTTGGCGTACCAGATGTCCTCGCCGTTGGAGAAGTAAGCATCGCCGCGGCTACCACGGGTGAGCAGCACGTTCTGAACGCCGGCGTCGTGAGCCATCTTCATGGCAACGCGGACCTCGTCGTCGGTGTCAACCGGCACGCCAAAGATGGCCTTCATCTCGTGATGGTTCGGCTTGATGAGCAGCGGCTTCTTGTGAGCGAGCTCCTTGAGCTTGTCGGAGGACAGGTCCAGGACAACGTCGGCACCACGAGCCTGTGCGTGCTCCATGACCTTAGCCAGGAAATCGGGCGTAGCTTTGGGAGGCACGGAACCAGAGACGATCAGGCACTCAAGGTCGCCCGCGGTGTCCAGGATGTTGTAGAGCTCCTCCTGGTGCTGCGGCGTAATCGGTGCGCCGGGGTTAAGGATGCCGTACTCGTGCTGGCCATCGTTGACGTAGGTGTTGATACGCGTGATACCGTCGGTCCAGACCGGGCGGCAGAGGCAACCCAGGTTCATGACCTCCTCGACGATGAACTTGCCCGTGAAGCCAGCGAAGAAGCCGAGCGCGACGGTGTCGACACCCATCTTCTTAAAGGCGAAGGACACGTCGAGGCCCTTGCCGTTAGCCGTGTAGCTGGCCGAGCCGGTGCGGACGTTCTCGTCGGGCTCGAGCGGAGAGCTCGAAACCGTCATGTCGACAGCCGGGTTAGCGGTTAGCGTGTAGAACATTTACAGTACCCCCTGTATATGTGAGGGCCGCGTGGTCGGCCCATTCCAACCACGCGGTTACCTCTGATACCAAATTAGCGAGCTGCGGACTCGAGCAGTGCCTTGACCTCGGCGGCGGTGTTGCAGGCGAGCGCCTTCTCGGCGAGCTCGTCGCACTCGGCCTTGGTCCACTGGCTGATGGTCTTGCGGGCGCGCAGGATCGACGGAGCGCTCATCGAGAACTCCTCCAGGCCCCAGCTGATCAGCAGCGGCTCGAGCAGCGGATCGGCAGCGGCCTCGCCGCACATACCGACCATGATGCCGGCCTTCACGCCGCTCTCGATGATGTTCTTGAGCGAGCGGAGCACGGCGGGATAGTACACCTGGTACAGGTTGGAGATGGTGTCGTTGCCACGGTCGGCGCACATGGTGTAGCCGATCAAGTCGTTGGTGCCGATGGAGAAGAAGTCGGCAACCTCGGCCAGACGGTCTGCGAGCAGCGAAGCGGCGGGCGTCTCGACCATGATGCCGACCTCGATGTTCTCGTTGAACTTGCGACCCTCTTCGGTCAGCTCGGCCTTGCACTGCTCGACGAGCTCCTTGACAGCCAAGACCTCCTCGACACAGGTGACGAGCGGGATCATGATCTTGACGTCGCCGAAGGCGCTGGCGCGCAGCAGGGCACGGAGCTGGACCTTGTACTGATCGGGATTTGCCAGGCAGTAACGCACGGCGCGGAAGCCCATGAAGGGGTTATCTTCCTTGACCATGTGCAGATACGGAATCTCCTTGTCGCCACCCACATCGAGCGTGCGGATGATGACCGGAGCGCCCTTGAGCGCGCTGGCGACCTTACGGTAGGCGTTGAACTGCTCCTCCTCGGAAGGAAGCTCAGCAGAGTCCATGAACAGGAACTCGGAGCGGAACAGACCGATGGCCTCGGCGTCGTGATCGAGCGCGTTGGGCACGTCATCGGGGTTACCGATGTTGCAGGCGATGATCTTCTTGATGCCATCGGCAGTCACGGACGGCTTGCCACGGAAGGCCTCGAGGGCTGCCTTCTCGGCAGCGAAGGCCTCGGCCTTGGCGGTGTAGGCAGCGAGCGTCTCCTCGTCGGGATCGGCCTCGACGATACCCTTGCCGCCGTCGACGACAACGGTCATACCGTTGCGCAGCGCGGTGCAGCTGTTGGAAACCGAAAGGACAGCCGGGATCTCGAGGGCGCGCGCAATGATCGCGGAGTGCGAAGTGCGGCCGCCGGTCTCGGTGACGATACCGGCAACGTGGGCCTTATCGATCGTGGCGGTCATGGACGGCGTAAGGTCGTGCACGACAACGACGGTGTTCTCGGGCAGGACGGAGAGGTCGACGACCTCCTTGCCCAGCAGCTCGGCCAGAATACCGGTGCGGATGTCGGCGATGTCGGCCGCGCGCAGACGGAACATCTCGTCGTCCATGGACAGGAACATGTTCTCGAACATGGTCGAGGTGTCCATGAGCGCCTGCTCGGCGCAGGTGCCGCCGTCAATGGCGGCGTTGATGGTGTCCGTCATGCCCGGGTCCTGAGCCAGGACAATGTGTCCGCTCATGATCTCGGCCTCGGCCTCGCCCACCGTCTCCTTCATGTGATCGGCCTGAGCCTGGGTCTTCTCGCAGAAGACCGAAAGAGCGGACTGATAGCGCTCCTTCTCTGCTGCCGAATCAGCAACCTCGTGCGGCTCAAACGTCAAGTCGGGATCGACGGCGACCATGACGGTGCCGATACCGATGCCCTCGGAAGCGTTGACTCCCTGATACATTCCCATTCCTCTCTCCGTGTCATGTGATAAAGCGTTTTGCCATATCCATGACAAAAGAGCGCAGCTACCTTACAACAGGTCACTGCGCCCCCAAATATGAACTTAGTTGTTCAACATGCGACCCGTTTGAGTTCTACTCGCCAAGACCGCTCTTGATGAGCTCGATGGCAGCAGCCAGAGCCTCGGCCTCGTCAGCGCCGTCGCACTTGACCTCGACCTCGGTACCGCAGGGGATACCAGCAGCCATGAGGGCCATCGGGGACTTGCCGTTGACCTCCTTCTCGGGGGTAACGACCGTCACGTCACAGGCGTACTTGCCCATGGTGGAGGCGAACAGACCAGCCGGACGCATGTGCAGACCCTGAGGATTAACGAGGGTAGCCTTCTCAGAAACCATAGTTGACTCCTTTTTGTGTTTAACCCCTGTCATGCATGTGGCAGGAGTCAGATTCACGACGTTGTTTATATTAACTCACATCAAACTGTTTTTCATTGTGTTTCGCACGAATTATTGGACGGATGTCGTTGCAGCACGCTCGCCTGCCGGGCGGGGCGGTTAAGTTTGCTGCTCTACAGTCCTGCGCAAGACGGAAAGCACATTAAGTGCTTTCCTTTGCGTG
>URNI01000156.1 GCA_900549135.1 uncultured Collinsella sp. | reverse complement strand
GCGACCTCGACCGAGGAGATCGGCAACCCGCCACACCACGGTACCGTTGCCAAGCTGCGCGAGGTCGGGATTCCCGTCGTCGCACATCGTGCACGTCAGGTGCGTCGCGCGGAGTATGGCGACTGGGACCACATTGTCTATATGGACGACGAGAACGCCCGCGGCCTGTACCGAATTTTTGGGAAGGACCCCGATGGCAAGATCTCGCGCCTGCTCGATTGGACCGATCGCCCTGGCGACGTGGCCGACCCCTGGTACACTGGCAATTTCGACGCCACCTACCGCGATGTACTCGCCGGTTGCACCGCTATGCTCGAGCAGCTGTAGGCAAGCGAGGCCGCGGGCCACGCCTTCGGCGCGAAACGAGCGTGGATAATCTCCCACATGAAAAATGAGCGTGGATTTTCTCCCACTTTGAGCGCTCGAGTGCGCTCTAAACGGGAGAAAATCCACGCTCATGAATGTGACAAAGGGACTGCCCCTTTGTCACATCCGGGACTGGCCCTAGACCGGCTTGACCTCCAGCTTTATCCCCTCGGCGCAGGAGTCGCCCAAAACATCCGAAAGGGCCCAGGTCGCATATAGCGGCAAATAGAGAACCGCTCCGTTGCGCTCAACGTTGCCTCTCGAGAAAACAATCCCGAGCCTTACGCCATATTCAGCCGTATCAAGCACATGACCGAGCGCAGCGTGCGCGTGGTAATAGGAGCCCGATTTAACCTCGATCGGAACAGCCGTCCCATCCGGTCCATCGACCACAAAGTCCACTTCACCGCGCTTTTTTGTCTGATAGTAGTAAAGCTGGCGATTTTGGGCAGCCAGCTGCTGGGCCACCACGTTTTCGTAAATGCCGCCCAGATTGGGCTCCTTGCTATCAAGATACGCCGCTTGGGCGACTCCAACGGGGTAGCGCGCCATCAACATGCCCGTATCCGATTGATATAGCTTGAACTGCGATGGCCGTGCCGTCTTGAGCAGGGGCGACTTTGGCTCGGTTACGATATCGGCTTTGAGAGCAACGCCGGCATCGACAAGCCAGACAAAATCTCGCTGGTACTTCTCATAATGCGCCTTGGGGTCAATGGAATTGAGCACGAAACGCTTGTGTTCGCCCTCAAGCATAATGGGGAGCTGATCGTAGATGCTCTGCACCTGAAGGGCACGCCCGCTTGCATACTTGGAAATATCCCGTCGGTACTGTTCGTTGAGCTCGGACTGTAGCTGACGAACAGAGGCAAGGTCGCCCTGCGTGTCAAGGAAACGCTGCACGACCTCCGGCATTCCGCCGACAACGGTATAGGTCCTGAAGTTTGCCATCATCGCGCCATGAATGTAACCAGGAATGGGCTTCTCGCTGATACACGCGTCGCGTATCGTTTGGCGAGCCCCCTCGCTCACCCCGGTTGCCCAGCAAAACTCCTCAAAATCGAGCGGGAACATCCTAAGCTCGTGGACGTACCCCACGGGATAGGACCTGACACCCTTGAACTGGGTCCCAAGCATTGACCCCGAAAACGCCCAGCGGCACCTCCCGTCCTCAACAAGGAACTTTGCCATCGTCATGATGTCGGGGGCCTCTTGGACCTCATCGATAAACACGAGCGTTTTGCCTGGCGCTATCGGCTTTCCCGAAAGAAGCGTCACCCTGCTGATGAAATCATCGGCATCTCGCGCCTCGAGAAGAGCATCTTTTGCCTGGCGATTTTCCATGAGGTTGAGTTCGATGTAGGTTGCGTGGTTGGCTTTGCCAAACGCGCGAATCGAATAGCTTTTGCCGATCTGGCGAGAACCCGTGATGAATAAGGCCTTTTGCTCGGCAGACTTCAGCCAACGCTCCAGCTCTGCCGCTATTTTCCTGCGCAGCATAGGCTCTCCCCTCAGTGTCATCAAATGAAATGCAAAGTTTTATGCGCTTGATTATCGATGAAATGTAGGATTTTTAGAACCTAAAATCGGATGAAATGCAGAGATTTAGGATTATAAGCAGAAAGAAGGGGCAGCCCCGGCGAATGTGACAAAGGGACTGTCCCTTTGTCACATTGCGCTCGACTACTCGTCGACGATCTCGGCAAGCCAGACGTTCAGCGTATCGACCTCGGGACAGCAGAACTTTGCCGTACCAGGCTCGTTGCCGGGCACGGTTCCGCCATAGCGCAAGATATCGATATAGGGAAAGCCCACATGGCAGGCCATGGCACACATCTTGCCGCGGTCTCGGTCGAAGTCGAAGACGTCACCCGGCTTGTGCCCGTGATGGCAGCGGCATGTGCCCAGCTGGTCCACGCAGCTCACGCGGATACGCGGACGCTTGCCACGCGGCGCGCCGAGCGGCTTGCCCCCGCCCGCAGGCTTGACGCCGCCCTCATCAGCATTACTCATGGTCAATCACATCCAGGCAGGCCTCGATGGGAAGGCCGGCGGACTTATCCTCCTGGTCGGCATTGCGCTCGATAAGCTCAGCCACCACGCGCATGGCATCGGACGTCGCGCGCTGCAGACTCCAACCTGCCATAACGCGGCCGACGAGCACCGCCGAGAACGTGTCGCCCGTGCCCGGGAAATAGACCGGAATGAGCTCAAAGGGAATCGTAAAGTACTCCCCCGCCACATGGTCGTAACCGATAACCGCGTTCGTGCCATTGACTACAGCGCTCGTAATGACCACCGACTTGGCGCCCAGGGCACGCACGGCATCCACAAGAGTGCGGCCCTCATCGGGCGTGATTTGCTCGGCAATGGGCGTATCGGTGAGCAGGCACGCCTCGGTGTAGTTTGGCACCGCATAGTCGGCGCACTCGAGCAGGCTGCGCATGAGACCGATCGTGGACTCGGGCACGCCGGCGTAGAGCTTGCCGTTGTCGCCCATGATGGGGTCGACGAACACCTTGGTACCCTTTTGCGCGCGACGGTGGCAGAAGTCCGAAATGATGCGCGTCTCTTCCTCGGTCACGATAAAGCCGGTGGAGATGGCGTCGAACTCAAAGCCGAGCTCCTCCCAGATGGCGAGGCTCTGGCGCACGTACTCGGTGGTGTCGTGGATGTAGAACTTGGGATAGTTGAGTGTATCGGACACCAACGCCGTCGGCAGATTGTGGATGCGATAGCCCATATGCGACAGCACCGGCAGCATGGCGGAAAGCGCGACCTTGCCGTAGCCGCACATATCGTTGATCAGCAGCAGCTGAGTGTTCTTCATGAGGGTCTCCCTTGGTTCGGGCACGGCGCAGCAGCGCCACAGTGCGACTAAGTGTAGCGCAGGGGACGTTACGAGCGAAGTCGGGCAGCGTGAAGGGCAAATTGTTGCGGAAAGGTTACGGGAAGGAAGTTAGTCGTTGGGGACGTTCTTAAATGACTAGTCAAACAAGAACGTCCCCAACGACTAACCCAACGACTATCAGCGCAAGGAGTGTCCCCAAGTGCCGGCACATAAGGAACGTCCCTAAGTGCCAAAACGACTGGTCGGGCAAC
>URNI01000155.1 GCA_900549135.1 uncultured Collinsella sp. | reverse complement strand
TCGCGCGGAAGCTGCTCGCGGCGCTCCTGCGCCTTGCCACCGGCAGCGCCAAACACTGCGATGACCGGGCTGGCGGGAAACGCGCGCTTCACCGACGAGAAAAGCGAGCGGAACGAAAGTTGGTTGTGAGCGTAGTCAACAACACAAATCACGAGGCCGTCCTTCGACTCCACGACCTCCATGCGGCCCGGCACACGCAGCTTGGAGAGGCCCTTCTTGATAGCCTCGATACCGATGCCGATCTCGCGCGCGGCGGCGATAGCGACCAGCGCGTTCTCCACGTTAAAGTCTCCCGCGATACCCAGCAGGACCTTCTCCCCCGCCTCGGACTCGTCGGCACACAGGCCATGCAAGTTGAACTCGATGCTAAAGCCGACCATGCGTACGTCGCTCGCCCACAGGCTTGCCTCGGGATGCTCGACGCCAACGGTCACCAAGCGCTCGGCCGTCGACGCTGCTTCCAGCACACGGTCAACCTCTTCGGTGCCCAGATTCACCACGGCGGTCTTTGCCTGGTCAAAAATCCTGAGCTTGCTCTCAAAATAATCATCAAACGTGGGGTGTTCGATCGGCGAGATGTGGTCGCGGCCGATGTTGAGGAAGCACGCCACGTCAAACGGCAGATTCTCGACGCGTTGGTACTTGAGCGCCTGGCTCGAGACCTCCATGACCATGGACTTGCGACCGGACGTGCGGCAGTTGGCGATATGGCGCCAGACCTCGGGGGCCTCGGGCGTAGTATTGGTGCTCTCGTAGCACTCGATACCATCGTCGGTACTCACCGAGCCGATCATGCCGCAGGACTCGCCCGCCGCCTTGATGATGGACTGGAGCATAAAAGCGGCCGTGGTCTTTCCCTTGGTGCCGGTGATGCCCACGATCTTGACGTCGTGGTCGGGACGGTCGTAGACCTCCGGCGGCAACAGGGCCATGGCCGTGCGAACACTATCAACAACCAGCATCGCAGCACCGCTCTCCTTCGCCAGCGGCTCCAGAGACTCGACCAGCGACTCCTCGCACACAAATGCGACGGCGCCCGCATCGAGCGCCATGCTCAAAAACGCGGGCTTAAAGGCAGCACCTTTGCAAAAGAATACGTCACCTGCCGAGACCACGCGCGAATCAAACGAGCAGCCGGTCACGGCACGCTCGTCAACCTGCTCTGATGCGCGCAGCTCGCCGCACACGTCGAGAAGCTTGGCAAGCGTATCGACCGTGGTCACGGTCGCGGAATCCGAATGGTGCATCTTTCACCTTTCTCAGCCATTTGGCAGGGACGGTTTTCATAGTAACTGAAACGTGCTCGCGCAAAAACGGCTCCCGGAGGAGCCGTTACGCGCAGGCATTCGTAAGCCGAGACTAGGCAGCCTGAACAGAAGGCTGGCCCTCGTCGATAAAGAAGCGCTTGTACCACACTAGGAACACGAGCGGCGTATAGATCTTGCGCTGGAAATCGCCCTTGCCCGCAAAGTGCAGATCGAGCAGGTGCATGAGCTCGTCGGTATTGAAGAACTCGCTTGCCCACGGCGCGGTGAAGTACTCCTTGACATAGTCGTACCACTTTTGCTCGCGCAGCCAGTAGACAATCGGCACCGGGAAGCCCACCTTGGGACGGGTGGCCCACTCATCGGGCAGCGACTTGTTGGCAGCGTGGCGGAGTACCTGTTTGTTGCCGTTCTCGTTGATGCGGTAGCGGTCGGGAATGTGCTCGGCGAACTCCATGACTTTGCGGTCCAGGAAGGGCACGCGCAGCTCCAGCGAGTGTGCCATGCACATCTTGTCGGCCTTGAGCAGAATGTCGCCCGGGAGCCACATGTTCATGTCCAGGTACTGCTTCTTGACCAGCTCGGGCTGACCCTTCACGCGCGCATAGATGGGTGCAGCGAGCTCAAAGGCGCCATCGCCGGTGTTGTACTCGGGCTTGAGCACGCCGTCGACCTCGCGCTCCGGCCATACCAGAGCCTGTCCCAGGAACGACTTCTCGGGGATCTCGGCACCCTTGACCAGGAAGTTATGTCCCTTGAAGTACGGCATATGCAGCGCCAGGTTACCGAGCGCGCGACGGATGGGCGGCGGCACCATCTTTTTGTACTTGCGCACCGGGACCGTGTCCTCGTAGTAGGCGTAGCCGCCAAAGAGCTCGTCGGCGCCTTCGCCCGAAAGCACGACGGTAACGTCCTTGCGGGCCATCTCGGCCAAGAACCACAGCGGCACGGAAGACAGGTTGGACTGCGGCTCGTCCATGTGATACTGGATGTCCTCGAGCGCACCGAAGAACTCGTCGGCGGTAATCATCTTGCGAACGTTCTCGACGCCGAGCTTATCGGAAAGTTCCTTGGCGTAGTTGGTCTCGTTGAAGTTCTTGTAGTCAAAGCCCACCGAGAAGGTCTTGTCGGGCATGAGGCAAGCGGCGATGTAGCTGGAGTCGACGCCACCGGAGAGGAACGACGCGACCTTGACGTCGGCGATGCGATGGGCCTCGACACTCTCGTGCACGACCTCGTCCAGCTCATCGACATACTCTTCGAACGGCTTCTCGACGGCAGAGTAATCGCAATCCCAGTAGCGCTCGATGTTCATCTTGCCGGTCGGGATATCGACGGTAAAGTAGTGCGCCGGCGGCAGCTTGTAGACACCCTCGAAGAAGGTCTCCTCAGTCGCCGAATACTGCAGCGTCATGTACGGACGCAGAGCCTTTTTGTTGACCGCCTTGTGGAAGTGCGGGTAGTCCAGGAAGCTCTTGATCTCGGAACCAAAGAGCACGCCCGGAGCGCCGTCGCCCGCATCGGCCATGGGATAGTAGTAGAGCGGCTTGATGCCAAAGATGTCGCGGGCGCCAAAAAGCTTGTTCTTCTTTTTGTCCCAGATGACGAAGGCGTACATACCGCGCAGACGATCGAGTACGGCCTCGCCCCACTCCTCGTAGCCGTGCAGGAGGCTCTCGGTGTCGGCGCCGCAGTGGAACTTGTAGCCCTTGGCCTCGAGCTCGGAACGGAGTTCTTGGAAGTTGTAGATCTCGCCGTTGAAGACAATGACGACGCTGCCGTCCTCATTGGCCATGGGCTGAGCGCCGGCCTCGGTCAGGTCGAGGATCGACAGGCGGCGGAAGCCCAGGGCAACGCGGCCGTCGATAAACTGACCGCCCATGTCGGGACCGCGATGGACGATGCGGTCCATCATCTTGGTGAGCACCTCGGATTGGTTATCCGTCCCACCGACAAAACCGACAAAACCGCACATATACTATCCCCTCTGCTGTTGCTGGGCATCAAATCGAATCAGTAGCTTTTGAGTATACCCGAGGGCGTAAAGAGGGGCGGAATGTTCAGGCAATCTCAACTGAATCAGCTCCGCTGTGACACGCGCCGGTTACCTTTAATGGATATGAGGTGAATGGGGCGATTGTTTTGCTATACTCTCTCCGCACGGGCGATTGGCGCAACGGTTAGCGCAGGTGCTTTACACGCACAAGGCTGGGGGT
>URNI01000154.1 GCA_900549135.1 uncultured Collinsella sp. | reverse complement strand
ACACCAATGCCGTGCAGATCATGAAGGACTATATGGCGAGCGGCAGCTACGCGCGCGGCCGCGACCAGATTAACGCCGATGCCTCCATGGTCTTTGAGGGCAACATCAACGACACCGTGCAAAACGTCCTTAAGACCACGCACTTGTTTGATCCGTTCCCGCCGGAGTTTAACAACGATTCGGCCTTCTTCGACCGCATCCACTATTACCTGCCGGGCTGGGAGATTCCCAAGATGCGCTCGAGCCTGCTGACCGGGCATTACGGTCTGATTACCGACTGTCTGTCGGAGTTTTGCAAGGAGATGCGCCGCAAGGACTTTACGCATCATATCGATCGGTACTTCCGCTTTAACAGCGACTTTAACAAGCGCGACGAGATCGCCGTGCGCAAGACCTTTAGCGGCCTTGCAAAGCTGCTGTTCCCCGACGAGGCCATGGACAAGGACGATGTGCGCTGGCTGCTGGACTACGCCATCGAGGGCCGTCGCCGCGTAAAGGAGCAGCTCAAGATTATGGCGGGCGTTGAGTTTATCGACGTCAACCTGGGCTATATGGATGCCGACAACCCGCAGGACGTGCACGTGGTGCGCGTGCCCGAGCAGAGCGAGGACACGCTGATTCCCGACGGGCCGCTACTGTCCGGCCACGTGTTTGGCGTGGGCAGGTCGCAGGGCGGCGAGGTTGCCGTGTATAAGCTGGAGAACAAGGCCGTTGCCGGCGAGTGCAAGTTTAAGCACGAGGGCGTGGCCTTTAACAAACCGGTGCGCGATACCCTGGAGGCCGCGTTCGACAACTTTGTGAACCTGGCGAACCGCGTGGCGCCGGGCATGCACATTGGCTCCAAGGATTACCTGCTGTTCTACAACGACCTGCAGAGCAAGGGCCTGTCCGAGGAAGTTTCGCTCGCCGAGTTTGTGGGCCTGTGCTCCGCGGCGTGCAATCGCCCGGTGATGCCCGCGCTGGCGATTCCGGGCATCTTGCGCATGTCGGGCTCCATGGATGAAATCCGCGGGCTCGAGGACATTATGCGCGTGGCCAAAAACGCCGGTGCCAAGCGCGTGATTTTGCCGCTGAGTGCCATTGCGGGTTTGCAGAGTGTTTCGTCCGAGATTATTTCGGGGTTGAGCCCGGTGTTCTACATGGATGGCGACCCGGTTGATGCCGCGAAGAAGGCGCTGGATCTGTAGGGGTGCGGGCGTGCGGGTTTGCGTACGCGTGGGCCCGCGAGCGTATTGGCGTGTTCGGGTAAGGAGGCCTTGCCATGGCGGGCGAGCGTTCTGTTGGTGAGCTGCTCGATGAGCTGTTTGGCTTTGAATCGGTGGCCAAACGCCAGGCTGCGCTTGAGCAGTATGATCGCGGGGAGTTGGCGCGCAAGGCGCGCTCCCGCGAGCTGCTGGGCGTGCTTAGGGGTGTCGAGGCTGCCGAGCACGCTGCGCGCGAGTCTGCCGTGCGGGCTGTTGACGGGTATGTTCGCCGCGTCGAGGGCGCGGCCCTTGCGCGCGCTCGCAAGCAGGCGGGTGTTGTGGGCTCACTGCAGATGCAGCGCCGCTATGCTGCCTTTTTGCGCATGGAGGACAAGGCCGAGTTGCTGACGCGACTGGAGCAGACGCTTGCGTTTATCGAGGTAAAGCTGCGCGCCAATACGGCGGACAGGGTTCGCGCGGCGTACGATGCCGCGGGGGCTTTGGTGTTGCAGGACGCGGCGCGTTTGGGCGACGTGCGCGTTGCCGAGGCCGTGCCCCTGGATGCCGATCTGCTGTGTACGCAGCTGGAGCAGATGCGCTGTGCCGCCGACGCGACGGACCTTGCGGGTATGATCACAGCGACGTTTGAGTCCGAGCTGAGTGCGACGGGGTCGCAGGGCGCCAACGGGTTTACGGGCGATTTGGCTGGCGATGTTGCTGGTGACGTGGCGTTGGAGCGTGAACTTACCAACGTGCGCGGCGCTGCGCAGCGAGCGCGCTTGGCGGCGCAGGCGTATCGGGCCGAGCGCGCCGCCCGCGTTGCGGGGAGTGCGGTTGATCCGGTATCGTTGCCCGAGTCTGCGTGCGTTGCGTGCGAGACGGCGTGTGATGCCGGGGAGCTTTCCGAGTTGCTCACTCAGGTTAAGAAGTCGTTTGAGACCTACCGTCGCGTTGTTGCCGACGGCGGGTTGTTCTGTGCGTTTGGCACGGGCTCACCGCATGGGATTTGCCGGGGCTTGAGCTATTTAGACTACGATTCACGGCTTGATGAAGACGTGCTGGTGGGCGAGTACGACGGCGCTACCAGGCACGATGTTCGGCGTGAGGCTCCGATTCCCGAGCTGGTGGATGAGGCTTCGACTGATGGCGGCGACACGCTCGAGGTTGCCGTGGCGCGCATGCGCGAGTTTAATGGGCGTCGCTACGATGGTGTGCTGGATGAGGATCCTGCGCGCCATGTGAATGCGTTTTGGTATGGACTCAAAAAGCTCAGCCAGTATTGCGAGGCCGCCGTGCGTGTGGACGAGCGTGCTTGGGATTGCTTTATCGATAAGGTGCAGTTCGCCTACGATGAGCCCGTGGGGCGCCTGGCCACGCAGATGGACGACAAGCAGGTTGCGGCTTTTGTTGCTGCTGTGGATGTGCTTGGCGCTGGTGAGTAGGGTCCTGGTCTGGTAGGAGGTTTCATCATGAAGATCGAAGTTGATGTAGATCAGTTGCGCGAGAGCCTGCTCGACCGTGCGGGGAGTGCAGCCGGCGTGGGCTTTCCCGCTGCCATGCTCGACGTAGTGGATATCGAGGACGAGTCGCCCCAAGAGCTCCTAGCCCAAGCCGAACGCGAAGGCCTCGACCTCCGCGACTTTGCCGTTGACGATGACTACGGAGCGTCTTACGACTGGTGATCCCGGGTCAGTTCATCCGTTTCTTCCTGAGATATAAGAGAAATCCCTTTTTGAACGTCCTTCGGGTTCCAAAAAATAGCCGATCCGTCTTGGTTTCTTCCTTACTGTCAAACTTGATAGCCGTTAGCTCGATCGTGCAGATGTAGTCAGCAACTTGGAATAGCCGGTAGGCTCGCGGCGTGGCTTCTCGGTATACGATGACGTCCTTTGCTAGAACGTACTCGAGCGCAGAATGGATGACCTCTGTTACGATCGGTTGACCGTTGTCGTAGTAAATCTTAACAGTGTCGTATCGTTGGAAGAATTCCAGATGGTCGAAAAGCTCAACCGTGAGGTCCCGCCTCATTCTTTCCGCAAGACCGTTTTGATTGTCGGTGAATTCGCTCATTCGGTATTGTAGGCAGAGGTAGCGTATGGGGAGATGCTGAATGAACGCGCGAAATGCGCTCAACATGTGCCTTCGCTGCTCCTTGGGAAGATCTTTGTAGTCGCCGTTTCCATTCAATAGGGGTCCTGCATGAAAAGGCGTATTGGGAAGTGAGGACTGCGACAGGGCGCGCTCGTAGCGGTCAATGCGTTCAACGATTGCATCGTTTTGATCGTGAAAAACGAGGGTGACGAGG
>URNI01000153.1 GCA_900549135.1 uncultured Collinsella sp. | reverse complement strand
GGCATGATGCGCTTGTACATAAGCCAGACAAACGCGATGTAGACGACCATGATGCCCACCAAGATCACGGTAAACGTCGGCACCACCGGGGCGAGCGCCGCCACCGTGCAGACAACCGAGGTGATAGTGGGAATGAGCGAATACACCGTCACGTCCAGCAGCCCCGTATAGCCGCTCATAAAACGGCTCGTCTGGCTCACGAGCGATCCGCCAAAGCGGCTGGTGTGGAATGTCATGGATTGATTGGAGAGCGTGTCGAAGCACAGGCGCGCCAAGTGATAGTTGCCCGCAATCTCGAGCTTGTAGACGGTGTAGTCCTGCAGCTTGGAGAGGATCTGGCCCACTAGGTTAACGAGCACGAGCGCCAGAATGTAGGGGCCAAAGACCTCGAGTACTTGATCGCCCGCCACGGGACCCGCTTGGACGCGGTCGACGATAAGGGCCATCACGTAGGTGTTGGCAAACGTGAGCAAAAAGATGTAGCCCGCCGACGAGAACACCGAAAGGAAGACGATCAGCGGCTGCGTGCGCGTGACGTCCCAAAAACGCCGCAGCGTACGGCGCACGGTGGAGCGCTTGAGCGGACTGGTGCTTCTCTGAGACATGGGCTTCCTTTCGCGTCTGATAGGGCGAAACGCCATTGTTGCACACTAAAGCGCACTTCAGGCAAGCACGATGCGAAAAGCGCCGGCGCCCCGCCGTCCGCTGCAGCTAGCCCTCGTCTTTTTGGCCTGCGAGCAGCTCCGCGGATGTGAGCCCCAAGATCTCGTCGGCCTCCCGCGCGTCTTCCAGGGCGTCGATGTCCTTGAGCTTGCGCTCCATGACGTTGGTGCGCGTTGTGATGATGCCCTCGACCGTCTTTCCTGCGGTCTCGATCTGCTGTTGGGCGCGGCGCAGCGCCGCCTGATAGCGTGGCAGCTCGGCCTTGACGGCGGAGAGCACGCGCAGTACGTCGTCGGTGCGCTTTTGCAGCCTAAACGTCTGGTAGCTCATCTGCAGGCTGTTGAGGATGGCCGCCATGGTGCTGGGGCCGGCAACGTTGACGTGATAGTCGCGGCCCAGGGTCTCGATAAGCCCGGGGCGACTGACGACCTCGGCATACAGGCCCTCAAACGGCACGAACATAATGCCAAAGTTGGTGGTCGCGGGCACGCTCAGGTACTTTTCGCAGATGTCCTTGGCCTCGCGCTTCACCATGGCGTCGAGCGTCTTGCGCGCTGCGGCGACGGCCTCGGCGTCGTCCGACTCCTGGGCGTCGAGCAGATGCTCGTATGCGTCGCCCGGGAATTTGGAGTCAATCGGCAGCAGTACGGGATCGCCCTCGTCCACCGGCAGCTTGACGGCAAACTCAACGCGCTCCGAGGCACCAGGCTTGGTGGCGACGTTTTCCAGATACTGGTCGGGCGTAAGGATGTCCGCCAGGATCGCACCCAGCTGTACCTCGCCCAAAATGCCGCGCGCTTTTACATTGCCCAGCACGCGCTTGAGGTCGCCTACGCCGGTGGCAATGGACTGCATATCGCCCAAACCCTTGTACACAGCCTCGAGCTGGTCGCTCACCTGCTTAAACGATGCAGACAGGCGATCGTTGAGCGTACGGGAGAGTTTCTCGTCCACCGTCGCGCGCATCTGATCGAGCTGCACGTTGTTGTCCTTGCGGATGGCGCTCAGCTGGGCATCGACCGTCTCGCGAACCTTGTCCAGGCGGTGCTCGATACCCTCGCGGTTGGCACCGAGCTGTTGGGCCGTCTCGCGGCGCAGGTCGTCCATGCGGTCGCCGGCCTGCGAGAACTCGCGCGCGATGGTCAGGTAGCGCTGCTGCTCTACGGCCGCATCGGTCGTCTGCTGCTGCGCGATGGCATTTGCCGTACGGCGGGTTTCTGCCAACGCGACGTTCAGGGTGTCGAGCGCGTTGTTGGCCTGCTCGAGCGCAGCCAGCATCTCTGCCCCGCTATCGCCGCGCTCCTGCAGCTCGGCACGAAGGCCCTTAAGCTGCAGGGCACAAGCCACAGCAACCCCCACCGCCACCAAGGCGATCACAACAAGCGCAATATCAATAGCAGACATAGACTCCGCCCAACAAACCCAATCGACCATCAATCAAAACCGCGATCAATCTTACCCCGCCACACGCACCGGGCGCCCGGCCCCTTCTTTGGCGCCGCTCCCCTCCGCATATTCCATAATGCGGCGCGCCGTTTCCCTGCTCACTTTTGAGTCATCACCGGCTAAGTATGCGTAAACGTTTCCCTTATTCAGATTCAAATCGCGGCAGAGACCGTAGCGCGTTACGCCCGATTCCCCTAGCGCCCCCAATGTTCTTTTTCGCATCAGGGCGTTGATCCTTCTGTCCGCCACTGGCTTTTCCTTCACCGCTCTATACGCACGCCAAACGTTGGCATAACGATTGGGGAGCTCACTTTTGGTGCATAGAGAAGCCATGCTACCCGCTTGACCGTACAAGGACAAAACGCCTCGGTAACTTTCTTCCATCCACGAGCCCTCGGATAAACCCAGAACGTATTCAGCTTTTCCTTGCACCAAAGCGAGCAAAAACAGAGGCTCCGCCACGCGCGGCGCAACCGTCATCGCCTGCTCAACCAGTTTTCTAAAACTCAGCGACTGTTGTCCGGACAGCTCTCGGCAATAGCCTTTTAAGAATCCCTCAAAGGTCAGATTCAACCGAGCGCCTCCTTTTTGTATTGCCTGTATGCGCAGACCATCTCTTGATAACTCCGCTCCGAAGGCGACGACGCCAGCGCCTCCCCCTCGTCGAATATAAGCCGTTCGAGCAGTCCCCAATCAAGTCGGTCGACCATAGCAAATCCTATTATTATTCATCTTCAATAATACTATTCAGTCGCACGACAGGACCCACAGGATGCAAGAATTTTACTCGTGGCGATAATCCCTACTCCCTAGAAGTCCTAATGTGACAAACGCTAACTCTCCCAGCCGGCGCGGATGGTTGTTACGACATCGCCTAGACGCTGGCCGAGAACTGCCAAGTGCTCAAGCACCTCGCCGGGCGAGGCGCCGTTGAGAATGCACGTGAGGGCATATGAGGCCAAGAAGATTGCCGCAAGCCCCAACGGGATCAGCACGATCATCGCCAGCGTACGCAGGCGCTGGGCCCAGCGACGGCGACGCGCACGACGCTTGTCGAACGCGAGCTCCTGCGCATATGAATCCTGCTGTACGGAATAGGCTCCTGGGTCCACCTCACCCGCAGACGATACCGCGGGCACGGCGTTTTGCGCAGGAGGCTGGACGGCCGCCCCTTGCATTTGCATCTCCATAAGCCGTTGCTGTTGGCGCAACATGCGCTCGGCTTGTTGCTGCGGGGTCTCAAGAAACAGATCCATGCTGGCCTCCTCAATCGGAGCATTCGACGCTTGCGCCCAGCATCCCGCACCGCCAAGGCCACGGCAACGCAATCCGTGGCAATAGCTGCAAAGTTTCTTGTTGACAAAAGCTGTCGAAAACCTCAACAACTCCCCTACCAGCACTTTCTCTGAGCTTTTTTGTCGAATGATCTTTT
>URNI01000152.1 GCA_900549135.1 uncultured Collinsella sp. | reverse complement strand
GGTCTTCGCGGTAGTGGGCTACGGCGAATTTGAGGCCTTCGTAGGTAAAGAGCGCCAAGCGGTCCACATCGGGGCCGTAGTCGCGGTAGTAGTCGTTATTGCCCAGCACCGCTCGCACGGGGGCGATGGTGCGCAGGTGCTCGTAGTCCATCTCCGACGTAAGGTCGCCGGCATGGATAATCAAATCCGCACCCTTAAGCTCGTCCAGAAGCGCAGGCGAAAGATAGCCGTGGGTGTCCGAGATAATGTCGATACGCTTGACGCTTGCACTGTTCATGGGATCCCTTCCGCAAAACGATTTGATGCATTCATGCAAAAAGCCCCACGGCTCCGCAGACGATTTTGGTCTACAGGGCTGCGGGGCCGGTGTGCTAGAGGCTCAGGGCCTTTTTGAGCGGTACGACGCGACGGCGCGAAACCGGCACGCGTTCGTCGACGCCCGTAATGCCCAGCTGGATAGCGCCCGAGGGAACCGTCTCGACGTCGGTGACACATGCCAAGTTGACGATATAGCGGCGGTGAACGCGGAAGAAGCCAAAGTCGCAGAGCTTGGCCTCGAACTGTGCCAGCGAGGTCGTCGACAAAAAGCGGTCATCGACCGTATAAATACAGGAGTAATCGTCCTTGGCCATGATAAAGCGAATGTCGTCCACGGGGATGAGGACCTTGCGGCCGCCCTTTTCCACCGGGATGCGCTCGATGGTCACCTTGCTGTCCGTGACAGGCTTGGCGCGTTGCATAACCTTATCGATCGCTCGATCCAAGCGAGCCTCCTCGACCGGCTTCATCAGATAGTCGACGGCATCCACATCAAACGCCTCGACCGCATGATCGCTGTACGCGGTTACAAATACGATCGCCGGCGGATTCTTGAGCTTATGCAGTGCCTCGGCAAGTTGCAGACCCGAAGCGCCGGGCATCGAAATATCGAGAAACACGACATCGACGCGGCTCTCCATGAGCATCTCGATGGCGGAGCGAACGCTCGACGCTTCTGTGATCGTGCCGATCTTGCCCGTCTGCTCGAGCAAGAAGCGAAGTTCCGAACGGGCCGGGGCCTCGTCATCCACAATCATCGCACGCAGCATAGGGATAAAACCTTTCGTCAACTAACTACGTCGGGCATCCGCCAACCGGCGTTAAACCCGTAACCTATTATTTTACTCTTGAATGTCGAAGATGCTCTCCGACAAATCGAGATGCAGGAGCACTTTAGTGCCCTTGCCCGGCGCCGATTCGACGCGCGTATAGGAGTGCGGTCCATAAAAGCGATGGATACGCTCCGAAATATTGTGCATGGCCACACCGGCGCCGCCACCCTGTGGGGAGTTGGCGTCGGGACGGGCGGAGCGTTCGTCAAACAGTCTGGCAGCGGTGCCTTCATCCATACCCACGCCGTTATCGGCGACCGCAATTAAAATCGCATCTTCGCCATCCCTGTGAACCGACACATCGATCATCAGCGCATCGTCGTCGCCCATACCATGGCGCACGGCATTCTCGACGATCGGCTGAATCACAAATGCCGGCACCAGCGTGTCCTCGATGTCCTCGGACACATCGAAGGTCGCCAGCACGCGATCATCGCCAAAGCGCGCCTTCTCAAACGTCAGATAGCGCTTGGTCTGTGCGACCTCGCGCGACACGGGAATGAGCGAGCCCGAATTGTCGAGCGTGGCGCGATAGAACGAAGAGAACTCGCGCAGCAGCTCGCGGGCGCGCAGCGGGTCGGTACGCGTAAACGACGCGATGGTATTGAGCGTGTTGAACAGGAAGTGCGGGTTGATCTGCGCCTGCAGGGCACGCACCTCGGCACGGGCCGTGAGCTCCTTTTGCACCTCGAGCTCGTGGATGGCGAGCTGCGTGGACAGGATCTCGGCAAAACCCGAGGCGAGCGCATACTGGGTACGGTCGACGGCACGCGGGGTCTTGTAGTAGAACTTGAGCGTGCCGACGGTGCGGTCGCCCACCTTGATGGGCGCGATGATACCGGCAGGGACCTGGTTGTGCGAGCCATCCGAACCCACGACGTCCACCACGCGGTTGAACGACTGGACGATACCGTGCTCGATGACGTAGCGCGTGGCAAGTGTGTGGATGGGAGAGTCGGGCAGTAGCTTTTCCTCGAACTCGCCCGCGCAGGCCAGCACATTGCCCTCGTCGGTGATGGCAACCGTCATGGCACGTGTCTCGGGCAAAATGCGCTGGCACACCAGACGCGCCGACTCCTGCGTCAGGCCGCCTTTGATGTCCTCGAGCATGGCAGAGGCCACCGAGAGCGTCTCTTCGGTGTACTGCGAACGCACCGAATCGGGATTGAGCGTCAAATAGATAAAAATGCACAGAAAGATGCACAGCAGTGCGCAGGCGACCACGGTCGCGATCGGTTCAATCCCGGTCGCCAGGGCAAAAATAAAGTACACCAGCACGCAAATGGCGCAGACAACGGCGATCACGCGAAAGATTGATATTGAGTTATCGCGCTGGGCGCGGCGGTCGATCATTCAGTCCCCCTCCAGGATGCTGGTCAGTTGTGCGTCGCACCAGAGCCCGTCCATGATCTTGGGCCAGAAGCTCTGGAAACGCAGGTAGCTTGCGGCGTTTTGACGCGCGTAGGTCTTGGCCTCATCAATACCGTGCCGCCAAATGCGCAGGTACCCCTCGTGCTCGCGGGTAAACATGCTGCGGACCATGGCGGTCTTGCGCACGCGCTCGTCGAGCTCGCGCGAAATCCACGGGCCCGGATAGGGCATGAGCGACGCGGCCGTGACGGGAACGAGCTCCTGCTGGTGCGCGGCAAATGTCAGCTTGGCACGCTCGTAGTACCAACGGTACACATCCTGCATAAAGCGCGGCGAGCGCCTCTCGGACTCTGGCGGCAGGTGACGAACGGTCCACTCGTTGTCAAACCACACGTCGTAGCCAAACATGCGCATGTTAAAGAGGTAGTCCAGGTCCTCACCTCGGGTGATAAACGGGTCAAACGCCACACGGGTAAAGGCGCGGGCATGAAGCGCCATAAGGCCGCCGCATACGTAGTTTGAACGCGAGATACGGGTGCCCGAGAGCGCCTTTTTCATCCAGCGATTAAACTCGATGCGTTTGGTCCACCAACGATGGCAGATGCCCACCTTGTCTGTGGGCGCCAACGGCGATCCGTCGCGATCGTAAAAGTAACCGCTCTTGACCAAAATCGGCAGGCCTTGACGCGTCTGCTGACCCAGAGCATAGGTCGCGCGCTTCATAAAGTCGGCATCGATAACGGTCTCGTCGTCATCCAAAAAGACAACGGCATCGTGACCGAGCACCGCAGCGCAGGCAAGCCCCATATTGCGGATGGCGCCGTATCCGCGCAGGCTCACGCACTCGCCCGAGCCCTTGGGAGCAATCTGCGCCACACGATCGGCGATATGCGATGCCTGGGTGTTGGTAACTACGGTGACTTTGAGCGTAGGGTGCGCGTCGACGATTTCGCGCACGCGCTTCGACACATCAGCCGTGGCCGAGATGGGACAGACCACCAAAAGGATAATCCTCGGAATGTCGCGCACCTGCTCGAGCGAAGCAAGACAGCGGTCGAGTTCGGGGTTGGCGTCGTTGAGCTTCGTCGAGTGGTCATAGACGCCGGGAGCGTTTGCACGGGCATCATCGCCCGCCCAGTATGTTGGAATCACAACCGTGGCGTTCATGCCTTCCCTCCCTGCAACACAAAAACGGGGCGCCGCCAAACACAGGCGACGCCCCGCGACCTAGCTGATTCCATCATACCCACTT
>URNI01000151.1 GCA_900549135.1 uncultured Collinsella sp. | reverse complement strand
GTCGCCTACATCCAGGAGCACGCCGGTGAGTTTCCCGGCGTGAAGATCGCCGAGCGCACCGAGCGCCAGTACCCGTATGGCGAGACCGCCTGCCATATCTTGGGCTATACCGGCACCATTACCTCTGAGCAGCTCGAGGCGCAGAACAAGAAGACCTTCGAGGACGCCAACGAGTCTGCAGGTAAGATCACCTACCAGTCGGGTGACATCGTGGGCCAGGCGGGCGTTGAGAGCTATTACGAAAACCTGCTTCAGGGCATTCGCGGTGAACAGACAGTAAAGGTCGATGCCTTGGGTAACGTTACCGGACAGGCCGGCGCCGTACCCCCGCGCGCAGGCTCCGATGTCAAGCTCACGATCGACCTTGCCATTCAGCAAGCCTGCGAGACGGCTCTTGCCGATGCCATCGCGCGCGCCAAGCAGTCGGGCTACAGCAATGCCGGCAACGGCGCGGTGGTGTGCCTCGACCCTAACAACGGCGAGATTCTGGGCATGGCCAGCGAGCCCAAATTCGATCCGTCGGTGTTTATCGGCGGCGTCTCCAATGACGTGTGGACCGAGCTTAATGACGATGAGGGCTCGCACCCCCTACTCAACCGCGCGATTAGCGGCCAGTACATGTCGGCTTCGACCATTAAGCCGCTGACTTCACTCGCCGCGCTCGAATATGGCACCTACACCTCGTCTCAAACTACGGACTGCACGGGCTATTGGACGGGCCTGGGCAAGCAGTGGGGTAAGTACTGCTGGCTGCACTCCGGTCATGGAACCATGACGCTTCAGTCGGGCATCGCTAATTCGTGCGACCCAGTCTTCTACGATATCGGCAAGGCGTTCTTCTATGACAAGGACAACCCCGAGGGCCTGCAGGAGATGTTCCGCCGTTGGGGTTTGGGCTCGACATGCGGCATCGACCTTCCCAGTGAAGGCGCCGGGCGTATTCCCGATGCCGAGTGGAAGGAATCCTTCTTTTCCGATGCCTCGGCAGACGATCGCAAGTGGAACGCGGGCGACATGACCAACATTGCCATCGGACAGGGCGATATCTTGGTGACGCCGTTGCAGATGGCGTGCGCCTATATGGGGCTTGCCAACGGTGGCAAGCAGTTCACACCGCACGTGTTTCTTTCCGCTGTCTCGCGTGACGGCGACGGGGGCGATGCCTATATCTACAACGGCAAGGGCTCCAAAAAGCGCCTCACCGCCAAGATTCACAGTGATGCCGATCTGACACTGGTGCGCAACGGCATGCACGACGTTATCTATTCGACATCCGCCACTACGGCTTCGCACTTTACCAACTTGACGCCGCAGGTCTACGGTAAGTCGGGCACCGGCGAGAAAAGCGGCGAGGACGAGTATTCCTGGTTCTGCGCCTATGCTCCCGCCGACGACCCCAAGTACGTTATCGCCACCGTCTTGGAACAGGGCGGCGGCGGTTCGGCCATTGCCCTACATGTTGTGCGCGATGTGCTCGGCGCTATCTACAACGAGCCCGACACATCTTCTGCCACGGGCGATTCTTCGGTTCGATAGGAGGTTGCGATGGATTTTTCGCCGGCGGATCTGTTCCGCTCAACTAAAACCGGTTCCCGCAGCAGCCTGGACCGTGTCAACAAACAGCTTTCGGCCTCGCGCGGCACGTTTCGCCAGAAGGTGCACATCGGCGTGCTGCTGGCAACCTTGGCACTCGTTGCCTATGGTGCCATCATCATTTGGTCGGCCTCGCAGTTTAAGGCCGACGCCTCATTTTCGCGCCACCTGTTGGGCATCGGCATCGGTGCGGTGCTTGCGGTGCTCGTCTGGCGTACCGATCTGCGCGGCATCTCTAACTTCTCGACGGCACTGCTCGTCATCGACCTCATTGTGATTTTCTCGCCCAAGATTCCGGGACTGTCCTATACGGGCGGTCTGGGCATGACGGGTTGGATCAAGATTCCCGGTATCGGTCTTACCTTCCAGCCGGTCGAGCTCGCCAAGCTCATCACGATCTTCTTTATCGCCACGCTTGGTTCGCAGTACAACGGCCGCATCGATACCGTCCGCGACTACATTAAGCTCTGCGGCATGCTGTCCGTTCCGTTTTTGGCCGTCGTCGCCATGGGCGACTTGGGTTCGGGCCTGGTCGTGTTGGTATCTGGTGCTGTTGTCATCTGCATGAGCGGTGCGCGCCGCGAATGGGTGCTGTCGACCTTGGCTCTGCTCGTGGGCCTGGTGGCTCTCGTCCTGGCGCTCGATTCGGTGTTCGATTCGTTGCTCGGCCACGATGTGCTCATTAAGCAGTACCAGATGAATCGTCTTACGGTCTTCATCGACCCCGACAACGCCGATTCGGACGATGCCTATAACTTGCAGCAGTCGCTGATCGCGGTCGGCTCGGGCGGTTTCTTTGGTAAGGGCCTGGGGCATGCGACGCAGTCTGCCGGTGGCTTTCTGCCCGAGTTCCACACCGACTTCGTCTTCGCCTTTTTGTCCGAGACCTTTGGCTTCTGCGGCTCCTTTTTGCTGCTGTGCCTGTACGTGCTGCTCATGTTCTCGACGATTCGCGTCGCCTTTAAGTGTGAGTCGCTCTTCTTGCGGCTCTCATGCGTAGGTATCGTCGGCATGTGGGCATTCCAGACCTTCGAGAACATCGGCATGTGCATCGGCATGATGCCGATTACCGGTATTCCGCTACCGTTTATTAGCTTTGGTTCGTCTTCGATGATGATCCAGCTGCTGACGGTGGGTATCGTACAATCCATATGGCGGCATCGTTCGGGCGCCGCGTAACCGCTGGAGGGGTTTGCTATGAAGATTCCTGTGGACAAGCTGACCCGCGTCTTTAAGATGGGCGCGACCACCAAGAAGGATTCCGACACGCCGGTGCGCGTGTCCGTCTACCTCGATTCGTCTGCCTCGCGTTTTTTGGTCGAGACGGTGCGCGATGCCTTCGTGCCACAGACGACGTCGGGCATTGTGCGCGTTGAGCGCCTGGGGGAGGACCGTATCGTCCCCAAGACCGATACCGATGTGGTGCTGGTGCTTTCGTGCGGGTCTGACCGCCTTGAGAGCGCCGTGCAGGAGCTCGTGATTGCCGGCGCCCCCGTGTGCGTGCTGGCCGAGTCCGCTGTCGAGGTGCCTTTTATCCAGGAGTCCACGCCCATGCTCGGCGCGGTGGCGGCCACCGATAAGACGTATCTGCTCGAGACGCTTGCCCGCTGGATTCTCGATCGCACGGACAAGGAGACGGCCTTTGCGGCGAACTTCGCCTTTATGCGTATTGCGGCCGCTAACCGCATCATCACCTCGTGCGCACTTACCAATATGGCGACGGGCGCGCTGGTGTTTTTGCCGGGGGCCGATTATCCCGTTATGGCGCTGGCGCAGGTGGGCATGCTCTTTGAACTCGCGGCCATCTTTGGACGCGGCATAAAGCCCGAGCGCGGCTATGAGGTCGCGGGCGTGCTTGCCGGCGGCCTGGTGATCCGCGCCGTCACCCGCGCCCTGGTAAAGCAGACGCCGCATATTGGGTTTGCCGTCAAGGCGCTGACCGCCGCCGCGGGCACCTATGGCATGGGCCGTGCGCTCGTGTCGCTCTACGAGCGCGACATCGACTACAGCCGTGCCAACGAGGTGGCTGCCGCCACGTTCTCGCGCGTTCGCGACCTGGTGACCACGGTTGCCGGCGCTACTCGTCCCATGGGTCCCTTTGAGGACGCATCTGATCTCGCTGCTTAGGGGTTTCTTTTGCGCGCTGTGTACCAAGACTGTTTTCATTTGATTGAGCCCCTGCTCGCGAAGGTCGAGAAGCCGAGCCGCTATATCGACCATGAGTGGGGCACGCTCTCCAAGGCCGATGCCGACTATCGTTGCTGCATGATTT
>URNI01000150.1 GCA_900549135.1 uncultured Collinsella sp. | reverse complement strand
GGCATGATGCGCTTGTACATAAGCCAGACAAACGCGATGTAGACGACCATGATGCACACCAGGATCACGGTAAACGTCGGTACCACCGGGGCGAGTGCGGCCACGGTGCAGATGACCGAGGTGATGGTGGGGATGAGCGAATACACCGTCACGTCCACCAGCCCCGTGTAGCCGCTCATAAAACGACTCGTCTGGCTCACGAGCGATCCTCCAAAGCGGCTGGTATGGAATGTCATGGATTGGTTGGAGAGCGTGTCGAAGCATAGACGCGCCAGGTGATAGTTGCCTGCGATCTCGAGCTTGTAGACGGTGTAGTCCTGTAGCTTGGAGAGGATCTGACCCACCAGGTTAACGAGTACGAGCGCCAGGATATAGGGGCCGAAGACCTCAAACACCTGGTCACCCGCCACTGGACCGGCTTGAACGCGGTCGACAATGAGGGCCATCACATAGGTATTGGCAAACGTCAGCAAAAAGATGTAGCCCGCCGACGAGAACACCGAGAGAAAGACAATCAGCGGCTGCGTGCGCGTGACGTCCCAAAAACGCTGTAGCGTGCGGCGCACGGTGGAACGTTTGAGCGGACTGGTGCTTCTCTGAGACATGGGCTTCCTTTCGCGTCTGATAGGGCGAAACGCCATTGTTGCACACTAAAGCGCACTTCAGACAAGCGCGATGTGAAAAGCGCCCGCGCCGTGCTCGTACAGGCGCACAGCCGTCAGATGCAGCTAGTCCTCGTCTTTTTGGCCTGCGAGCAGCTCCGCGGATGTGAGCCCCAAAATCTCGTCGGCCTCCCCGGAATCTTCCAGTGCGTCGATGTCCTTGAGCTTGCGCTCCATTACGTTGGTGCGCGTGGTAATGATGCCCTCGACCGTTTTGCCCGCGGTCTCGATCTGCTGCTGGGCGCGGCGCAGCGCCTTTTGATAGCGCGGCAGCTCGGCCTTGACGGCAGAGAGCACGCGCAGTACGTCGTCGGTACGTTTTTGCAGCCTAAACGTCTGGTAGCTCATCTGCAGGCTGTTGAGAATGGCGGCCATGGTGCTGGGACCGGCAACGTTGACATGATAGTCGCGGCCCAGGGTTTCGATGAGCCCGGGTCGGCTGACGACCTCGGCGTACAGCCCCTCAAACGGCACGAACATGATGCCAAAGTTGGTCGTTGCCGGCACACTCAGGTACTTTTCGCAGATGTCCTTTGCCTCGCGTTTCACCATCATATCGAGCGTCTTGCGCGCTGCGGCAACGGCCTCCGCATCGCCCGACTCCTGGGCGTCGAGCAGATGCTCGTACGCGTCGCCCGGGAATTTGGAGTCGATCGGCAGCAGCACGGGATCGCCCTCGTCTACCGGCAGCTTGACGGCAAACTCAACGCGCTCCGAGGCGCCGGGCCTGGTGGCAACGTTTTCCAGATACTGGTCGGGTGTGAGGATGTCCGTCAGGATCGCGCCCAGCTGTACCTCGCCCAAAATGCCGCGCGCTTTTACATTGCCCAGCACGCGCTTGAGGTCGCCTACGCCGGTGGCAATGGACTGCATATCGCCCAAACCCTTGTACACAGCCTCGAGCTGGTCGCTCACCTGCTTAAACGATGCCGAAAGTCGGTCGTTGAGCGTGCGAGAGAGCTTCTCGTCCACCGTCGCGCGCATCTGATCGAGCTGCACGTTGTTGTCTTTGCGGATGGCACCCAGCTGAGCATCGACCGTCTCGCGCACCTTGTCCAGGCGGTGCTCGATGCCCTCGCGGTTGGCACCGAGCTGTTGGGCCGTCTCGCGGCGAAGGTCATCCATCCGGTCACCAGCTTGCGAAAACTCACGTGCGATGGTCAGGTAACGTTGCTGCTCCACGGCCGCATCTGTCGTCTGCTGCTGCGCGATGGCGTTGGCCGTGCGGCGAGTTTCGGCCAGCGCGACGTTCAGGGCATCGAGCGCGTTGTTGGCCTGCTCGAGTGCTGCCAGCGTTTCCGCGCTACTGTCGCCACGCTCCCGCAACTCGGCACGCAGGCTCTTGAGCTGGAGGGCGCAAGCCACAGCAACCCCCACCGCCACCAAGGCGATCACAACAAGCACGATATCAATAGCAGACATAGACTCCGCCCAACAAACTCAATCGGTCATCAATCAAAACCGCGATCAATCTTACCCCGCCACACACACCGGGCGCCCGGCCCCTTCTTGGGCGCCCCTCTCCTCCGCATATTCCATAATGCGGCGCGCCGTTTTCCTGCTCACCTTTGAGTCATCGCCGGCCAAGTATGCGTATACGTTTCCTTTATTCAGGCGCAGAGCACGGCAGAGGCCATAGCGCGTTACACCCGATTCCTCCAATGCTTCCAGCGTTTTCTTTCTCATCAGGGCGTTCACCCTTCTATCGGCCGCCGGCTTTTCCTTCACCGCTCTATACGCACGCCAAACGTTGGCATAACGATTAGGGAGCTCACTTTTGGCGCATAGAGACGCCATGCTACCCGCTTGGCCGTACAAGAATAAAACGTCTCGGTAATCCTGTTCCATCCACGAGCCCTCGGATAAACCCAAAACGTATTCGGCTTTTCCTTGCGCTAAAGCGAGCAAAAACAGAGGCTCCGCCACGCGCGGCGCATCCGTCGTCGCCTGCTCAACCATTTTTCTAAAACTCAGCGACTGCTGTCCGGATAGCTCTCGGCAATAGCCTTTTAAGAATCCCTCAAAGGTCAGATTCAACCGAGCACCTCCTTTCTGTATTGCCTGTATGCACAGACCATCTCTTGATAGCTTCGCTCCGAAGGCGACGACGCCAGTGCTTCTCCCTCGTCGAATATAAGCCGTTCGAGCAGACCCCAATCAAGTTGGTCGACGAATGCCTGACTATGAAGATCGATGATGTCGTTCGGACGGTAGGCATAGAGCTTCATTACCGCCAGGTCCTCCAAGGATGGCGTAAAGTACCTGATAAAACGCGCCCCAATATCCAAGGGAATCAAACGGTCTTCGTAATTGAATGGCATCTGATTACAATATGCCACCGCCATACCATTCACCTCGGGGTATCGAGCTATGATCTCGCGGAGACACCTGTCTGCCTCAAACACATCAATGTCATGTGTAACCGACCGATTCGTCACATCGTTTAGCATGAAGGCGCTTCCTCCCACCAATACAACGCTCGGTCTATCGTCTCTTGGACCTATTTCCAGCTCCGCCTCTTCGTCAATGCCCAACAGAGTCTGCTCTAAATCCTGCTTATACATATCAAATCCTATTATTATTCATCTTCAATAATACTATTCAGTCGCACGATAGGGCCCGTAAGATGCAAGGATTCCACTCGTGGCGATAATCCTTGCATCCAAGAAGACCAATGGCGGCAAACGTCAGCCTTCCCAACCGACCTGGAAGGTTGTTATGGCATCGCCTAGGCGCTGGCCGAGGGCTGACAGATGTTGGAGCACCTCGTTGGGCGATGCGCCGTTGAGGATGCACGTGAGGGCATACGACGCCAGAAAGATGGCCGCAAGCCCTAACGGGATGAGCACGATCATCGCCAATGTGCGCAAGCGCTGGCCCACACGGCGACGACGCGCACGACGCTTGTCGAACGCGAGCTCCTGCGCATATGAATCTTGCTGTACGGAATAGGCCTCTGGCGCCGATTCACACCCGGGCACAGCTGCAGGTACAGCAGCGGGCACGACATTTTGCGCAAAGGGCTGGGCTGCCGCCCCTTGCATTTGCATCTCCATGAGTCGTTGCTGCTGACGCAGCATGCGCTTAGCTTGTTGCTGTGGAGTCTCAAGAAACAGGTCCATGTTGGCCTCCAAAGTCGGAGAATTCGACGCTTACGACCAGCATCCCGCACCGCCATGACCGCGACAACGCAATCGCCGGCAATAGCCACAAAGTTTCTTTTGCTCAAAAGCTGTCGAAAAGCTCAACAACTCCCCTACCAGCACTTTCTCTGAGCTTTTTTGTCGAATGATCTTTT
>URNI01000149.1 GCA_900549135.1 uncultured Collinsella sp. | reverse complement strand
CTCAAGCGCGCCAAAGGCTCGCTGCTCGGCCTTGAGTGCCGGCAGCGCATAACGCTCGGCAAATCGCCTGCCCTCTTCGGTCAGGCTCACAACCTTGTTCTTACGGCTGCCTTCGGCAAACTCCAACGTTGCGAAGCCCCGCGCCGTCAAGGTTTTAATTGCCGAATTGATGGTCTGCTTGCTGTAGAACCATTCGCTTGTCAGACGGCTTACGGCAATACTGCCGCCCGCCGTGCTGGTATCGACGAGCATCCAGTAAGCGCAGTCCGAAAGACCGCAGGCGCGCGAGAACTCCGAATAGATATGGTCGAGTCCATTGAGCAACCGGTCGAAGTCGACCAGTGCAACCGCACTATTCATCTATCCCACCATTCAATTGTCCGATTTTTGACCAATTATGTGTCTCTAGATTAGTCCGAGTTTTGACTATCGTCAACAGGCTCTCCGCGAATGCGTGCATTTTTATGGCCTATCGGCAGAAAAAGACCGCCGGCGCGGGGGCGGCGCCAGCGGTCACGTGAAAATCGGGTTTTATTGCCTGCTAAGCGGCGACGGCCTCATAGACCGTGGCGCCCGAGAAGCTGTCATGCAGGCTCTTGCCGGCAATCCACGGCAGCTCGACGACCTCGCAGACCGTGTTGACCAGCTCGGAGCAGTCAGTAAAGTGGCCCTTGTCGTTGAGGGCCTCGCAATCCTGAACACGCCAATAGCCATCGGTGTGCGTGATGTAGTACTCGTGATCGTTAATCGACACGAAAGCGCGCGTCTTGGAACGCAGCAGCTTCAGAAATCCTTCGAAGTCGGTCTCGACGACATCTCCAGCCTGGAACATGATGTTACCTCCTGGCCCGGCGCCACCACGGCGCATTGATAAACGTTGGTACTCCTTTAGTAAAACCTTTATCAGAGGTTATGCGTTCGTCATTTAGGCAAGTGGTAAAAAACCGCAGGGTAGACGGGATAAAACGTTTAACCATCCCATTTGTTTGTCACATTCTGAAGGTACTTTTATGCAAACCTACTTTCCCAATTGGAATCTATCCTTTTGGCCAGGCAATTGACCGTCTATCGTCTGAGCCCGACGGGTATGAACGGGGCATCTGCAACGCCACCGCAAGGAGACACCATGGAGACTATCGAAGCACTCATTCACCGCCGCAGCTGCCGCAACTACAGTGATCGTCCCGTCGAGGCCGAAAAGCTTGCACGTATTATCGAAGCCGGCCAATATGCACCGAGCGGCATGGGCCGCCAGCCGGTGACGTTTGTCGCCGTCACCGACCCCGCGACCGTCGAGCGTCTCTCACGGCTCAACGCCCAGGTCATGGACAGCAACAGCGACCCCTTCTACGGTGCCAAGACCGTCGTGGTGGTGCTGGTTGACCGCAGCGTGCCCACACATCTGGAAGACGGCTCGCTCGCCATGGGCAACCTGCTCAACGCTGCCTATGCGCTGGGCGTTGATTCGTGCTGGATTCATCGCGCGCATGAGGTCTTTGACTCGCCCGAGGGCCTGGAGCTGCTGGCCAGCTGGGGCCTGCCCGCCGACGGCAGTCTGCGCGGTGTCGGTAACTGCATTCTGGGCTACGCCGAGGACACGCTACCCGAGCCCAAACCCCGCCGCGACAACGTGGTCTACGTAAGGTAATTAGTTCCGCCATTCTACCGAACGGCGGGCTCGTTGACGCTGCGCGGGCCGCATTCACGCCAATCTGACGTTCAATTTCGAGGGCGCGACCAGAAGGTCAGCGCCCTCTCATTTCACGTCACCTTGGCGCAAATGCGGCTCGCTCGCTTTTGGCGACTGACATCGAATGAGCCACTGTCTTGGGCAGCTAAAAAAGCCCCGTCCCAAATTAGCTGCCCCACTCGCAACTTATCCCGCCGATGGAGTTATTGCCGTTTCGCTCGTCTGATTCGCATCGACGTCGTCGCCTTGCTTGTCTTCGTCCTTTTGCGCATCGGCGATGGTGGAGGCCGCCGCAACGATACCGCGCTGGGGCGCGACGCCCGTCTGGGCCTGAGCGCCCTCGACAACTTCTGTACCTACATGCGCGAGCTCGGGCGATTTAAACATTGCGTCCAAGTTGGCGCCACCGCCGGCGTAGCCAAGCGCAGCGAGTGCGATGACGATCACTGCAACGGCGGCCACGATCGGCACGTAGCGATGCCAGCCGGCGGGATTGAGCCCGCTGCGGCGAGCCGCCCCGCGGCTGATGTAGCCGAGCGTTCCGTCGTGCTTGAGCTTTGAGCCCACCACGCGTTTGCGGCCCCACAGCGAGGACTCTGCCTGCATTGCCAAGCGGGCGCTTGCCGAAGGATAGCCGTATTTAGTGCGCTTGAACGAGCCATCAAACCCCGAGGCGTGTTTACCCCACGTCACCGATGTTGTGCGTCGGTTGACCGGCGCGGCACTCCGCCTTCTGCGGCTCGGTTTTGAAGTCTCAGCCATATGCCCTCGCACGCCGTAACCAAATCGAAACAATAACGCTTTGGACTGTAGCACACGCGTCGCGCGCGGTCACGGGCGCCTCGCTCAACGGTCATCGTCCTTCAGCAAGCGCCACAGCGTTGTACGGCTTATACCCAACACCTCTGCCGCACGGGTTCGGTTGCCGTGGAGATGGTCTACAACCAGATGCGCGATATCTCGCTCGGTATCGGCCAGCGGTCGCAGGATATACAGGTCACTTTCGAGCGTCGGGGCGCCAAAGGTTGCGGTCTTAATCACGTCCTCTTGGGCGAGCACTTCCTCCGCCACAGCGCGGTCCACCGTGCCCGTCCCCACCAATATATACAGTCGTTCCGAGACCTCGCGAAGCTGCAGATAATTGCGCGGCCAGCGGTAAGTATCGAGCGTCTTCGTCGCCGTGGCAGACAGCGTGGGCGCTGCCGTCCCAAATGCATCTGCGAGATATTCCAAATAGCGCGCGACCTTCGTCGACGCGGCTCCCTGCTCGACGATTGCCGGCGCCACGCTCACCGCACAGGCGAAGCGCTCGGTCACAAAGGCGGCTTGATCACTTTCGCTGCCGCCCGGCATGTCATTCGCCGTCAGCACCACATGGCAGCGCGTCGCCAACGCGGTGTCGGCCATCGTGGAGACCAGCTCGCGGAGGCGCTGGGGGCCAACCGCGTTCCAGCCCTCAATGCAAAGGGTCAGCCCTGTTTGGAACAACGGCGATTCGGCGCTTTTGAGCACGTGGCGCCAACCGCGCTCGGTAAGCTCATCGAGCGCAACGGAAACAAAGGGCTGATCGGCAAAAGGACCGTCCAGATAGAGGCGCTTGGCGATCTCGACCTGACCCGCTCCCAGCTCGCCCTCGAGCATAAGGGGCACCCCGCGCGCATAGCTCTCGGCAACCGGTGCAGCTACCGCAGCGGCACCCTCAACGATGCCGTACGCGCTCGATTCGTAGCGGGCCTCAACCTCGTCGGCGTTGAGCCACTCGATGCCCGCATGCGCCGCGGCGCCGCGCACCTCGCGGACCACGACGACCCAAAGCCCCCCGCCCTCTTTGTCGGTGGGGCGAACGGTCAGGCTCAGGCGCGTACCCTCACGCCCCATAACCAGACGCGCGCCGTCTCCTATACGGTCGAGACGCTCAGCGACAAAAGCCGCCACATCCCGCTCAAGCGCCGCGCCATTCATGGTAGAGATCGCGACGTCCCCACGCGCATCGATTGCCAATGCCGAGGCCCCGGCAGCAGCTAGGGCATCGGTCAAGATGTTCAGCTTGGCATCGCTATCCATGATTTGCCCCTGTCCGCAGCGACGTGCAACCGCCGACGGTCGCACGACCGAGTGTTTCAAAATTGAACGATATTGCTCACCAAACACTATAGGGCAGAAAGCGTCATCCTGCGAGTATAGGTGTTGCCCCGCATCGCCATCCTGGCGGGGCGATAAGAGCTCTTCGGGACTTATAAACCTGCGGACAAGCCATACCCGCAAGAGCTCCTATCGCTCCACCGCAGGTTTGCGCTCACCGGCAGCCAGCACGCGAATAAGCTACTTCTCTACCAGATTCCCAGCACGTGCTGCATTCCCAAACTCATGC
>URNI01000148.1 GCA_900549135.1 uncultured Collinsella sp. | reverse complement strand
TCGACACCGCCGAGTTCGCGATCCCCGGCCTTGACGACGAGTTCCGCGTCATCGTCTCCCCGTGGATTCTGACGGTGCTCGTGACCGACCGCCTGGCTCGCTACTACGAGACGGTCACCAAGCACAACCTCAAGTATCGTCGCTACTATCACCAGTTCGACTACTAAAGAAAACGGGTGCGGGAACGTGCCGGGCTATTGAGAGGAACACAGAATGAGGCAGTACATCATCGCCAGCCATGCGCACTTCGCCACCGGCATCAAGGAGAGCGTCGAGCTGCTCTCGGGCGCTCGCGACAACGTCCACGATCTTTCGATGTTCGTCGAAGGCCGCATGGACGTGGCCGAGGAGGCCCAAAAACTGCTGGCAGGCATGTCTGCCGACGATGATGTCGTTGTCTGCACCGACCTCTTTGGCGGCAGCGTTAACAACGAGTTCACCAAGATCGTCCAGACGCGTCCCCGCACGTACCTCGTTACCAACATGAACCTTCCTCTGCTCATCCAGCTGCTGTTCTCTGACGAGTCGGCGCCGGTTGAGGAGACGATTCGCGCCATCGTCGCTGCGGACGATACGCGCGTGAAGTTTGTCAACGATCTTTTGGTCGATGACGAGGAGGAGGAAGAGTTCTAATCCGCAGCACCTACTGACACGCCGTATGACGGCACAAGACCTTTGGGGGGTCACATTATGATTCAGCTACTTCGCGTTGACCATCGCCTGCTTCATGGCCAGGTCGCAGTTTCCTGGGTTCAGGGCCTTGGCTCCAACTGCATCTTCTGCGTGGGCGATAAGGTCGCTAACGACCCGGTGTGGAAGACGACGCTCAAGATGGGCAAGCCTGCCGGCTGCAAGCTCGTCATCAAAGATATGGAGCATGCAATCGAAGCTATCAACTCGGGCGTGACCGACAAGTACAAGATGATCATCTGCGTCGCCACTATCGCTGAGGCAAAGCAGCTTGTTGAGGGCTGCCCGCAGATCAAGTCGGTCAACCTGGGCAACACCAAGCCCAAGGACGAGAAGCGTCCCGACGCTCGTCAGGTCTCTCGTCAGATCTTCCTGACCGCGGCCGAGGAAGCCGATGTGCGCGAGATGCTGGATCGTGGCGTTGAGGTCGAGATTCGACCCCTGGCCGATGACCCCAAGGTCGACTGCGCCAGCGTGCTCTAGGCGTTCAATTTCGAAGAGTCTGAGCTCTTCGTAGTGTCCTATATGGAAAGGAGGATGTATGCTTACCCAAGCAATCCTCATCGGACTTATCGCCGCATTTGGTAAGTTCGACTGCCAGCTCGGTACGCTCTACGCGTTCCGCCCCATCGTCCTGTGCCCGCTCGTGGGCCTGGTGCTGGGGGACCTGCAGTCCGGCCTCGCGATCGGTGCGAGTCTGGAGCTGCTGTTCATGGGCTCGATCTCCATCGGCGCCTACCTGCCGCCTGATGAGACGATCGGCGGCGTGCTCGCCTGCGCCTTCGCTATCCAGCTGGGCCAGAGCACCGAGGCAGCCATCGCGCTTGCCATGCCCATCGCCACGCTGTGCCTTGCCATCAAGAACATCCTTAACGCCGCCCTGCCGATCCTGGTCGACCGCGCTGATGTCTACTCCGGCCAGGGCAACCTTAAGGGTGTCTATGCGATGCACTTCCTGATCGGTTTGACCGGTATCATCATGGCGTTCCTGCTGTGCTCGCTGTCGTTCTATCTGGGTGCTGACGCCATCCAGGGCCTGCTCGACTTCATCCCGCCCTTTGTCCTTGCTGGCTTTGGCGTTGCCGCCAACATCCTGCCGGCCATGGGCTTCGCCATGCTCGGCCGCCTGGTGCTCACCAAGCAGCTCGTGCCCTTCTACTTCCTGGGCTTCCTGCTGTGCTCCTACGCCAACGTGCCCGTCCTGGGCGTCGCCCTGATCGCCATCATCATCGGCATCGACAAGTTCGACCTGCTCGGCCTGGGCGGAGCCCAGCCCCAGCTCTCCGCGGAAGGGGATGAGGACGATGACTTCTAGTCCCGAGAACAAGATTACGCGCTCCGACCTCGTCAAGAGCGCCGTCAACGTCGGCGCCCTGGGCATGGAGTTCTCCTGGACCTACTACAAGCAGATGAACATCGCCTTCTGCCTGATGGTCGCCAACATGCTCAAGAAGATCTACGCCGGCCGCCCCGACGACTACGCCGCGGCCCTGCACCGCCACTGCGCGTTCTTCAACATCACCGTCCAGTTCGCCCCGTTCGTCGGCGGCATCGCGATGGCCATGGAGGAGAAGGTCGCCCGCGGCGAGATCGAGCCCGAGAGCGTCAACGACGTCAAGGCCGCCCTCATGGGCCCGCTGTCCGGCATCGGCGACTCCATCTTCCTGTCGACGCTGCGCGTGGTCGCCGCCGCGGTGGGCATCAGCCTGTGCCAGGCCGGCAACCCCTTCGGCCCCATCGCCTTCCTGCTCATCTACAACGTCCCCGGCTTCGCGCTGCGCATCTGGGGCGCCGTCAAGGGCTACGAGCTGGGCGTGGGCTTCCTGGACGAGGCCCAGAGGACCGGCCTCATGCAGAAGATCATGACCTGCGTGGGCATCGTGGGCGTCATGGTCGTGGGCGCCATGTGCAAGGACATGTTCTGGGCCAGCATCCCGGTGGCCATCGGCTCGGGCGACGACGCCCAGACCCTCCAGGACATCCTGGACGGCATCATGCCCGGCATGCTCGGCATGATCGCCTTCTGGCTGTACTACTGGCTGCTGTCCAAGAAGATCAACCCCATGGTGCTGATCGTGGCCACCATGGTCGTGGGCATCATCGGCGCGTTCTTCGGCGTGCTGGCGTAGGTTCCTGCGTTCTATTCTGCCCCCAAGGGAAACGGCGACCCGTTGTGGTCGCCGTTTTTTATTACCGAAAGCTAGCTGGAGGTGCTTCGTGATTCGATCTGACAATCCACCCGATAATGGCGTGAGCGGGGCGATGTATCTATTTGGCACGGCGCTCTTGTGGAGTTTTATCGGCATCCTCGTTCGCGCCAATTCGCAGTCAGCTCTTTTGATCGGTGCCGTCACGGCAATATTTATGGCGCTCTTTATCCTGCTCGTCGGCAGGCCCGTCCTCCGCGTCAGCCGCCTTATTGTCCTTGTGGCCGTCTGTAACTTCGTGACGGGCACCACGTTTAACTTTGCCAACCAGCTCACGACGGTCGGCAACGCGATCGTCCTGCAGTACACCTCGATGATTTTCGTTATCGTGTATCAGTCGCTCGCAACTCGCACGTTGCCCTCGCCTGCGAAGATTGCCTCCGTGGTGGTTGCTTTTACGGGTATGGGACTGTTCTTTTTAGGCGATTTGAGTGCCGAGGGCATGCTCGGCAACCTGCTTGCCGTCATTTCGGGAGCCACCTTTGGGCTGTGTTTCTTTTTAAACTCTCGCCCCGATGCGTCGCCCATGGTGTCCTCGCTCATCTCCTGCGGCATCTCGATACTGCCGATCGTCTATTTTGCCGGCGACCTAGGCTCCGTAAAACCCTTTGAGTGGGGGCTTATGCTGGTGCATGGCCTTTTTTGCAGCGGCCTTGCGAGTGTGCTGTATGCCAAGGGGATTGCGCGCACTAACGCGTTTGCGGCCAACTTGGTTTGCATGAGCGAGGTCGTGCTCGCTCCCTGCTGGTCGGCGCTCCTCTTTGGCGAGGTCTTTCGCTGGAACGAGTTTTTGGGCGCGGCGATAATCGTTTTGGTGATTGTAGGCAACTTGGCATACGATGCCTTTGGCGATGGCTTTCTGGTGGCGCTTGTCCGCCATCGAAACAAAGAGCGCGCCTGATGGGATACGTCTGCCGTTTACGGTAAAAAACACTCCGCTGAGCGAGTGGTATTAAATAGTAAGAACCTGCATATCTATAATTGGTATCAAATCATTTGTGCCTGGCATAGGTGTTAACAGCACACCAGGTACGCTTCGGGCCGTGTGGTCGAGTTTCCGGATTGATATCAACAGCGCGCGCGACGGTGACCGGCTATGACTCGAGATTTCCTATTTTGGAGGAACCATGCTTACCCAAGCAATCCTCGTCGGCTTAGTCGGAGCGTTTGGAGGCCTCGACTACCAGCTCGGCACCCTCTACGCGTTCCGCCCCATCGTCCTGTGCCCGCTCG
>URNI01000147.1 GCA_900549135.1 uncultured Collinsella sp. | reverse complement strand
TGCTGTACCCGCCTTGTGTGGCGGCAATCGGCGCCGTCAAGAGCGAGTTGGGCGCGCGCTATGCCGTGGCCGTATTCGCGTTTCAGATCGCCGTTGCCTGGATCGTGGCGTTTGTCGTGCATTCGGCGGGCATATTGCTGGGGTTGGCTTAGTTATGAATTGACGGCGCAACCTCTGTGTATCGAATTGTTTTCGGCCCCGCATCTGTACTGACGGATGCGGGGCCGTTGCTATATAATCGCCTCCGCTCAAAACGATTGGAGACGTTATATATGACTCAGACAAGGCAAGACGGCATCACGCTCAAGCAGTGGCTCCCACTCGTCGGGCTCACCTGCTGTGCGTTCGTGTTCAACACGTCGGAGTTTATGCCCATCGGCCTTTTGACTGATATCGCCGCGTCGTTCTCGCTCACCGAGGCCCAGGCGGGCATCATGATCTCGGTCTATGCCTGGGGCGTCATGCTGCTGTCGCTGCCGCTTATGGTGTTTGCCTCGCGCTTTGAGTTCAAGCGGATGTTGCTGGGCGTGCTGGCCGTGTTTTCGTTGGGCCAGTTTCTGTCCGCTGTGGCGCCGACTTATCCCATCCTGGTCTGCGCGCGCCTGGTGGTCGCTTGCGCGCACGCCGTGTTTTGGTCGGTCGCCTCGATCATGGCCTCGCGCCTGGTTGACACGCGCCATGGGGCGCTCGCCATCAGCATGATCGCCACGGGCTCGTCCATCGCGCAGATCTTCGGCCTGCCCCTCGGTCGCGCCATTGGCTTGGCCGTGGGCTGGCGCATGACGTTTGCCGTGGTCGGGGGCCTCTCAGCCATCGCGGTCGTCTACCAGGCAGCGGTGTTCCCGGCCATGCCGACGGGTGAGCGCTTTACTGTCAAACAGCTGCCCGAGCTGCTCAAGAACCCGCTCCTCATCGCGCTCTACGCAGTCACGGTCTTCATGGCGACCGGCTATTACGCAAGCTACAGCTATATCGAGCCTTTCCTGGCTCAGGTCGCCCATGTCGACGCAAGCGCTATCACCATGACGCTGACGGCGTTCGGCTGCTCCGGTCTGCTCGGAAGCTGGCTGTTCGGCCGCCTGTTCGATGGGCATCGCTTCCCGTTTTTGGCTATCACGCTCTCCGGCGTGCCGGTGGCCCTGCTGCTCATGGGGCCGGCCGCATCGTCGCTCGTGACAGTGCTTGCCGTCTGCGCACTGTGGGGTTGCTGCGCCACGGCCTTTAACGTGGCGTTTCAGGCCGAGCTCATCAAGCACACGTCGGCAGATTCATCGGCCGTCGCCATGTCGATCTTCTCGGGCCTGTTTAACCTCGGTATTGGCACGGGTACCGCGATCGGCGGCGCCGTGGTTTCGGGTCCCGGTATCGCCTGGATCGGCTGCGCGGGTGGCGCAATCGCCGCCGTGGGCGTCATCCTCGCTATCACAGTGATGTTCCCGGCCATACGCCGCGCAAAGCCTGTCGCCTAATCACGTTCCCTCATCAGTTGCGGTGGAATACGGAGTGTTTAGCCCAGTAAACCTGGTAAACAGTCCGTATTTCACCGCAACTTATTTTGGGGGAGGGGATGCGCGGCGGGCATACAATGGATGGCGTTGCATGAAAGTTACCCGGGAGGTTGCTATGTGGGCATACGAGACGACGTTCTATCAGATCTATCCGCTGGGCTTTTGCGGGGCTCCGCGCGAAAACGCCGCGCCCGTTGCCGAGGATGAGCTCGCCCAGGCTGCCAACGCCGCGCCCAACCCCGATGCTCCTATCATGAAGGTCGCCCAATGGGCCGACTACATGCAGGAACTCGGCGTTGGCGCTGTGCTCATCAACCCACCGCTCGAATCTGATAGCCACGGCTACGATACACGCAGCCTGCGCCATATCGACCGTCGCCTGGGTGGGGATGCCGATTTTGCCGCCGTGTGCGAGACACTGCACGCCCATGGCATCCGCGTGGTGCTCGATGCCGTCTTCAACCATGTGGGCCGCGGTTTTTGGGCCTTCCGCGATGTGCAGGAGCGCAAGTGGGACTCGCCGTACAAGGACTGGTTCCACATTAGCTTTGACGGCGATTCCTGCTATGGCGATGGTTTTTGGTACGAGGGCTGGGAAGGCCATTTTGAGCTTGTGAAGCTCAACCTGCAAAATCCCGCTGTGGTCGATTACCTGCTCGAGTCCGTGCGCCGCTGGGCCGAGGTCTTTGGCGTCGACGGCCTGCGCCTGGACGTTGCCTATATGCTCGACCGCGACTTTATGCGCCGCCTGCACGTCTTTACCCGTGAGCTCAAGCCCGACTTTGTGCTGATCGGCGAGACGCTCCACGGCGACTACAACCAGATCGTCAACGACGAGATGCTCGACTCCTGCACCAACTACGAGTGCTACAAGGGTCTGTACTCTAGCTTTAACTCGGTCAACATGTTCGAGATCGCCCATTCGCTGCACCGTCAGTTTGGCGGCGACCCGTGGTGCATTTATCGCGGCAAGCATCTGCTGTCGTTTGTCGACAACCACGACGTGCCGCGCCTGGCGAGCATCCTTACCGACAAGTCCTGCCTGCGCCCCGCCTATGGCATGCTCTTTGGCATGCCGGGCATTCCGTGCGTCTACTATGGCAGCGAGTGGGGGATTCCTGGCGAAAAGGGCGGCCCCGATGGCGACTGGGCGCTGCGACCTGCGCTCAATGAGCCTGCGCCCAACGAGCTGACGGCGTTCATCACGCAGCTTGCGCACCTTCGCTCGGCCGACGACGCGGCTGCCCGTGCTCTCAACTACGGTGCCTATCGCAACGTGGTGATCCAGAACAAGCAGCTGCTGTTCGAGCGCGCCTGTGACGGCGCGACGGTACTCGTGGCGGTGAATGCCGTGGGTGAGCCTTACACCTTTGGCGCCGGCGAGCTCAACGGGTCCTTCATCGACCTGCTTGCCGACGATGCGCCCACGGTCGAGCTGACGGGTACCCTTGAGCTTGCACCCTACGAGGTGCGCTATCTGTTGAGAGCCTAGACCATGGCCGTGTCTGACGAGGGCTATCAACATATTGAGCATGGGTTTGAACCCGTGTTTGACGAGCGCTCGCGCGTTTTGGTGCTGGGGTCGTTTCCCTCGGTGCATTCGCGCGCCAATGCCTTTTATTACGGCAACCCTCAGAATCGCTTTTGGCGTGTGATGGCCACGTGCCTCGGTATGCCTGTGCCGCCCAACGAGGGCGATCCTTTGGCAAGCGGTGAGCCCGCGACGCTCGATGCCTCCATTGCCGCCAAGCGATCCATGCTGTTGAACGGTGGCGTGGCCCTGTGGGATGTGATTGAGAGCTGCGACATTAAGGGCTCGAGCGACGCAAGCATCCGCAACGTTGTGCCGGCACATATCGAGCGCATTACCGATGCCGCGCCGATCGAGGCCGTTGTCTGTAACGGCGGCACGGCAGGGCGACTCTACAAACGCTACTTGCAGGATCGGACGGGGCTGCCTGCCATCGTCCTGCCCTCGACAAGTCCCGCCAATGCGACATGGCGTCTGGAGCGGCTTGTTGAGCGGTGGAGCGGCGCCGCTGATTGGCAGGCTTTTTCGATTTAGCAGTTTGAGTGCTCGGCAAGATGCCTCATAACGGCGTGCCAGATCGGTGTGGGCAGTGCAGGCGTGGCGCGCACCATGCCGTCGGTGTCGACGCCACCCGTTGCGGCGCCGCCGAGCTTCTGCGCGTGTTCGACGGAACACCCCATACGAACGGCGCCCACGAGCTTGTCCATGGCCTCAGAAAACGGTCGGCGCAAGAGGCCCATACGTGGGGAATGGCGAAGCGCTGCGATGCCGCTGCCGGCGCAGATGGCAACGCCGCCACACCACAATTGGTCATGGCGCTCACATGCCTTGTGCAGGCGAACGGTGGTCCCACGCGCCTGCTCAGCGCCCCGTTGTGCGGCTCGAATCACGGCATAGACACGCGCTCCCGTACTGCCAAAGCGCTCAAGCGCCTGCTCGATAGCTGTCAACGTCTCATCGTCAGCCACGTCTTCAATGGCCAGCACGATGCCATCGGCAACGCTGCCGGCGTCATTTGCCTTCGAGCCGACTGGGCGGGGGAGTACAGTGCCGGAAAGCTGAGCATAGGCGGCGATGGCATCCTGCAGGTCCCAGAGCAAAAAATCAAGATCGGCGCTATTGGGAATGCTGATATACGCAATGGTCTGCAACGTTTTTGGTGCATCGCCGCGTGCGGTCGTCTCCATGCCGCCTCCTTTCCGGTTGGTTTCCGTTTA
>URNI01000146.1 GCA_900549135.1 uncultured Collinsella sp. | reverse complement strand
ATCTTTGCCGGCATCTTCCAGTTTAAGGAGCGCCAGGGCTTCGAGGCCGCCGAAGCAGCCCGCCAGGCCCCGACCGTCAAGTTCTAGTAGTTTGGCAGCGCATCCTTAATCGGCCAAATGCATAAACCGCCCCGTCGAATGCATACTTCGATGGGGCGGTTTCCTTTTTCGCGAAGGTCCCCCTCTAAGCGCCGTGCATTTTTAGGAGTATTCAACATAACCAAGAGCTTCGGGCGCCACGATAAATGCCGAAGACCGCGAATATCCCTGCAAATCAAACGCTATAAGCCCATAACCCCGCCCATCATTCGTAGAAAACATCGAGAAATTCCGATTTTTTGCCCGAGGCCGGTATGCAGGGGCCTTCGATTGCAGAATACTCGCAAAAATGCACGTCGCCACCGCCCCCACATGGCGCGAAGCAAAACAAAAGGGCGACCCTCCTTTCCGGCGCACTCCGCAGGACGCAAGAAGCCCTCGCCGCACGAAGTGCGCAGCGAGGGCTTCTTGCATGTCCGAGGACGCGCCGGGAGGGAACTTGCTCTCTGCCCGGATAGGTAAGACAAATTACGCGACGGTGTAAACCCAGTTGTGCTTATCCTCGACAGCACCGGACTGGATACCAGTCAGGGTCTCGCGGAGCTTCTTCATCACAGGACCGATCTCGGTGTAGCCAGCCGGGAAAGTCACGGTCTCATCGGCACCATAGACCTTGTTGTCGATCTCGCCCACCGGGGAGATGACGGCAGCGGTGCCGCACAGGCCGCACTCCACAAAGGTGCCGGCCTTGACCTCGGCCCACTCGACGGGGCGCTGGTCAACGGTCATACCCAGATCCTCAGCGACCTGAACGAGCGAGCGACGGGTGATGGAGGGCAGGATGGAGTCGGTGTGCGACTGCGGAACGACGAGCGTGCCGTCCTCCTTCACGAACAGGACGTTGGCGCCACCGGTCTCCTCGACATAGGTGCGGGACTCGGAGTCGAGATACAGATTCTCGGCATAACCCTCGCGGTGAGCCTCCATCGTGGGCTTGAGGGACATGGCGTAGTTCAGGCCGGCCTTGATGTTGCCGGTGCCGTGCGGTGCAGCGCGGTCGTACTCGGAAACGCGCAGCTTGACGGGCTTGAGACCACCCTTAAAGTACGGACCGACCGGGGTCACGAGAATGCGGAACGTGTACTCAGGAGCGGGAGCCACGCCGATCACGTCACCGGAGCCGATCATAAACGGACGCACGTACAGGGTCGCGCCGGAACCGAAGGGCGGAACCCAGGCGGCGTTGGCAGAAACGACCTGCTTGACGGCCTCAACGAACTTGTCCTTGGGGAACGGGGGCATCTCGAGGCGCTGGGCAGAGTTATACATGCGCTCGGCGTTCATATCGGGACGGAAGCAGACGATGCTGCCGTCCTCGGCGGTGTAGGCCTTCAGGCCCTCAAAGACCTCCTGGCAGTAATGGAAGATGCCGCCGCACTCGGAGACATGCAGGGTGTGGTCGGTGGTCAGGCCCCCCTCGTCCCACTCGCCGTCCTTCCAATGGGCCTCGTAGCTGTAATCGGTCTTCATGTAGCCAAAGCCGAGGCTACCCCAATCGATATCCTTCTTCTCGACAGTCATATGTCGCTCCTTACATACACAGTTGCATACTCGCGAACCCGCACGCAAGGACCGAGGCCGACCGCGTCGCAACGTCGCACGCCCGGAGCGTAGAGCCGGACGGGACACGCGAGCAGCATCAAAGCCGATGGCACGTCGATTCGCATGCACGAGATTGTACTCCCCGTACGCGTCTGATAAAACGCTTTTCTTTAACTAAGTAAAGTATTTTCATTTGACCGAAGCTGAAGAGGCCCGCCACCGTAAACGGGGACGGACCTCAACTGCACGGTTTGCGCGTTGGCTCGAGCTACGCGTTCTTTTTGCCCAGCTTGGCCTTAACCAGACCGACCACGGTCGGGATGATCGACACGGCAACGATGCCGATAATCAGCAGCTCAAAGTGCTCCTGCACAAAGGGGATGCCGCCAAAGAAGTAGCCCAGCAGCGTAAAGAGCGTTGACCAGGTAATGCCACCCAGCACGTTAAAGATAACGAAGTTACGCCAGTGCATGCCGCCCATGCCGGCGATAAAGGGCACAAAGGTGCGAATAAACGGGAAAAAGCGACCCAGGAAGATGGCCAGGTGACCCCATTTATCGAGAAACGCCTCGGACTTCTCGATGCGCTCGGGCGTCATGGCCTTGACCTTGCCCGAAGCGATGATCTTTTTGCCAAAGAAGTGACCGATCATAAAGTTGCACTGATCGCCCAAAATGGCAGCGGCCCATGCGGTGGCCAGAAGCGCCACAATGTTAAAGCCGCCGTTGTGGGCAAAGAAGCCCGAAGCAAACAGCAGCGAATCGCCGGGAAGGAACGGGAAGAACACCACGCCCGTCTCGATAAAGATGATCAGGAACACGCAGCCGTAGGCCATAAGCGGGCCGGCGGCGATCCAGCTGGCGATCGCGGTGCGCGGGTCTTTGAGCAGCTCGGCGATAAAATTGATGAAACCCATGAAGTAAAACCTCTCAGTTGTGGGCGCGGATACGTCCAAGTTGACCAGTATACGGTTGCGGCGCCCCCTCGTGCGCAACCCCACAAAAGCATGACCCCATTACCAGCAAGTTTGCATAACTGACACTTGTAGCGCAAAGCCGCCAAGATTGCCCTTTCTAATCCCTAGCGAATCGCTATACTTTATTGAATCACATTGCCATGGCGCTAAGGGAGGGCGGCCGGTGAGCTTTATCAATACCATTCGCGAGGACATCAAGACCGTCCAAGCGCAGGACCCCGCTGCGCAAAACGGTCTGGTCATTTTCCTTTCCTATCCTGGCCTGCACGCCAAGTGGAACCACGTGCCCGAGCACTGGCTGTGGGAGCACGGTCATCGCTCGCTCGCCCGTGTGCTCTCGCAAATCACCCGCCACATCACCGGCGTCGAGATTCACCCTGCCGCGCAGATTGGCAAGCACTTCTTTATCGACCATGCTATGGGCGTCGTCATCGGCGAAACCACCATCGTGGGCGACAACTGTGTGCTTTACCAGGGCGTCACGCTCGGCGGTACCGGCAACGAGACCGGCAAACGCCACCCAACGCTCGGCAATAACGTCACCGTGGGCACGGGCGCCAAGGTGCTCGGCAACATCCGCATCGGCAACAACGTCAAAATCGGCGGCAACTCGGTCGTCGTCAAAGACGTGCCCGACAACTGCACCGTCGTGGGCGTGCCGGGACGCATCATCAAGCGCAACGGCTGCCGCGTGTTCGAGGAGAGTTTCGACGCCAAGCAGCATCGCGAGTACATGCCCGACGACGCCGCCGAGCAGAGCGCCCTCAACCGCCAAGGCATCACCGAGAACGCCCGCCGCGTCAAAGAACTCGAGCGAGAGGTGGCCGAGCTCAAGGCCCTCGTCGCCAAGCTCGTGGACGAGCGCTAGAGGCGGACGGCCACCGACAACAATGACGCCAACACAAAAGGCGCGCCAGGGAATCCGCCCCCGGCGCGCCTTCTTTTCGATGCGACATGCGGGACTGCCCCCTTGTTACCTTATGCGAACTGGCTCAAGTAGAGGTCGGCATAAGCGCCCTCGGCAGCCAGCAGCTCCTTGTGCGTACCCTGCTCGATGATGTTGCCGTGGTCCATGACCAAGATCAGGTCGGCATCCACGATCGTCGACAGGCGATGCGCGATCACAAAGCTCGTGCGCCCGCGCATGAGCGCGTCCATGGCGCGGCCGATAGCAAGCTCGGTGCGCGTGTCCACGCTTGAGGTCGCCTCGTCCAGGATGAGAATCGCCGGGTTGTTGAGCAGCACGCGTGCGATGGTCAACAGCTGGCGCTGGCCCTGGCTAATGCTCTCGGCATCGTTGGCCACGCGCGTGTCGTAGCCCTGCGGCATGGTGCGCACAAAGAAGTCGACCTGCGCGGCACGAGCGGCGGCCACAATTTCGTCGCGCGTTGCCTCGGGGCAGCCGTAGGCGATGTTTTCGGCAATCGTGCCATCGAACAGCCAGGCGTCCTGCAGCACCATGCCAAACTGCTGCCGTAGCTCGCCGCGGTCCATGCGGCTCGTATCCACGCCGTCGAGCGTAATACGCCCGCCGTCAATCTCGTAGAAGCGCATGAGCAGGTTGATGAGCGTGGTTTTGCCCGCACCCGTGGTTCCCACCACGGCGATCTTCTGGCCCGGCTCGGCGGTAAACGACACGTCGCGCAT
>URNI01000145.1 GCA_900549135.1 uncultured Collinsella sp. | reverse complement strand
TTGCCAGCTGCGAGATTGGCAACAAGCTGACCGAGGACGAGCAGTGGGCAAAGATTGCGCTGGTCAGGCGCGTTGCCGAGCGCGTTTGGAAGTAACACTACCGTTCGCAGGTGACGGCGCGTGCGAGAAATTACATATCGCGTACAATGGTTCGGATCGTATCGTTCGGGCAGGTAATCCGCTATGCTCGAGCGCCCTTCCATTCTGAAAGGGCATCCGTGTCCCAGTCTTTGACGCCCGCCGTCACCGATGCCATCTACGATGCGTCATCGCTCGGCCGCCCGCGCATGTTTTTGCTCAGCCTACATATGCGCGTGGGCACCAATTTTAATGCGTCAGTATCCAGTGGATGCCACGCGCCATTCGTAGATCGGTTTGGGCAAAGTGGTTGCCGGGGTTGAGCTCCAGCGTTGTTGGAATGCCGCGATCGACAAGCAACGCTTCCATGGCGCGTGTGCCTTCGAGGACGTGTCGCATCATGCGGTTGGGCGTCTTGGTTTCTTTTTTGCCGAGTGACAGGTAGACGGCGCCGGGCGCGTTCAGCATCCTGTGCTCGTGCGCATAGTCGATAAAGCCAGGAAACCAAAGGGACCCCGATGCGCTTGCGGCGCGGTCAAAGGCATCGGTTTGCCAGAGGGCCCAAAGCGAAAAGAGACCCGCCAGCGAATAGCCGGCAATGCCACGCCAGGCAGGTGGCTGTGGGAGTGATAATTCGACCTTTGGGATTATCCGGTTCAGCAGTTCATCGAGAAATCCGGACGCCTGACCGCCAAAGGGTTCGGCATCGCGTACAGTTCCGTCGCATTCCCAAGGGCTCAGCTCGCGATTCCAGTTGAGGCCGCCAATGGCGACAAGGGTAAACGGTGGGCAGTCGAGCTCTCGGCAGCGCTCGTAGACTTCACTACCGTTGCCCATAACCACGGGGAGATAGATGACGGGCGCGCCTTCCGCACACTCTGAATAAACGGTTATCTGCTTATGATGCGCTTCCAAGGCAGGCTTCTCTCGGTGTTGTGATATTGACAGCCTCAATTGTCGCACGCTGGCACGGGGGCAGACGCTAAAAGAAAGGCGCGGAGCCGCTCGATGCGACTCCGTGCCTTGTTGTTTTGTTTTAGCAGACTATGCCGTTACGCCACGAAGAAGTAGACGAGGAAGGCAAGGGCTGCGATCCACATGAGCGGCTTGATCTTGGAGGCCTCGCCCTTAAAGAGCGCGACGATCACGTAGGCGATAAAGCCCAGGCCAATGCCGGCAGAGATGGAGTAGGTGAAGGGCACGCCGGCGACAATCATGAACGCCGGGAAACCCTGCGACACGTCGGACCAGTCGATCTCGGAGGCCTCGCTCATCATGAGGTAGCCGACGTAGACCAGAGCACCGCAGGTGGCGGCGCTGGAAACGATGGTGACGATGGGGGAGAAGAACGCGGCGAGAATGAACAGCACGCCGGTGGTGACGGAGGTGAGGCCCGTGCGGCCACCGTCGGCAGCGCCAGAGGTGGACTCGACGAAGGTGGTGATGGAGGAGACGCCCATGAAACCGCCCACAGCAGCGGCGGCGGAGTCGACGATCAGGATCTCCTTGATATTCTCGACGTTGCCGTCGTCGGTGAGGAACTCGCCCTGCTTGGCCACGGCCATCGCGGTGCCCATGGTGTCGAAGAAGTCACTCATGAGCAGCGAGAACGAGATGACGAGGAGCGCGGGGTCGGTAAGGACCTTGACGATGGCAGGCACGCCGCCGGCGTCGGCGATGGGGCCACCGATGCTCGAGAAGTCGAGCGGGGCGATGATACCGGTCGGAGCCTGGGTCACACCTAGGGGGATACCGGCGATGACGGCGACGACGATGCCGATGAGCAGCGAGCCGGGGACGTTGCGGCAGGCGAGGGCGACTGTCACCAGGATGGAGATGATGCCGACGATGAAGGTGGGGGAGGTGATGTCGCCCAGGCCGACGAGCGTACCGGCGCCAGCGGTGATGATGCCGGCGTCGCACAGGCCGATCATGGCGATAAACAGGCCCAAGCCAACCGAGATGGCGTGGCGCAGGACCACGGGGATGGCGTCCATGATGGCCTCGCGCAGGCCGCAAAGGACGAGCAGCAAGATGACGACGCCCTCAAGGAAGATGACGCTCATGGCCACGTGCCAGTCACCGCCGCAGACGGTGGTGGTGATTCCGGCGATCATCGCGTTGACGCCTAAGCCCGACGCGCAGGCGAGCGGGCGGTTGGCGAAGATGCCCATGCAGATGGTCATGATGCCGGCGCCCAGGCAGGTGGCGCAGGCGAGCGCTCCCGCATCGATGCCAGCGCCCGAGAGCACCGCGGGGTTGACGGCGATGATGTAGGCCATCGCCAGGAATGTTGTCAGTCCAGCGCGAAGTTCGGTCCCGATTGTGGACTTGCGCTCACTGACGTGAAATAGTTCGTCCATGCATACCCTTTCCTTGTTCGGCCCCGAGTTTAGGCCGATTGACACGAACGCTCCCACTATAGCCCCTTTACGACGCTGTTGTTCCTCGCATGTTGATGTTCGGCGCTTCGTAGCAGACGGACGGTATTTTTCGCATGAAAATGTGTGGGTACCGTATACTTAAGCAGTTACAACGACCCCTATGGAGGAACGTATGATTAAAGAGCTTTGCCACGACGAGGCTATCCTGTCCCAGCGTTGCGAGGTTGCGACCGTCGAGGACGAGTCGGTCGCACAGGACCTGATCGATACCATCAAGTCGCTCGACGATGCCGGCTGCCTTGCCGCTAACCAGATTGGCGTTACCAAGAAGGTTTGCGTCTATCTGGACGACGCCGGCGAGCCCCACGTGCTCTACAATCCCCGTCTGGTGTTTGGCCTGGGCGCCAGCAAGATGGAGGAGAGCTGCCTGACGCACGAGGAGGTCACCAAGTCCACGCGCTATATCAAGTGCAAGGTTGCCTTTGACCAGATTGTCGACGGCAAGATGAAGGAGTGCCGCCGCGACTACGCGGGCTTTGAGGCACAAATGATCCAGCATATGATCGACCACTGTCTCGGCAAGTTGGTCTAAGGGGATCAACGCACCGCACCTTGCCGCTCAATCGTCGCTCGCGTACCTTAAGTACGCTTCGCTCCTCTTTCGTGGCAATCTGCGGCACTTTGACCCCTTAGACGACCTGCGGGGTTAACTTGGTTGAGTTTATCCTGCTTGAATAGCCCGGGTATGACGTTGTTGTCATGTCCGGGCTTTTGTGTTTAGCGCCTTTTTGTTTGGAGACAATGAACTTAGCAAGAACGTAAAGCTAGGAGGCGCCATGTGTACGAGTATCCGATTTACCGATAATTCTGGTCACATGTATCTGGGCCGCAATCTCGACTGGAGCTTTGACTACGGCCAACAGGTTCGCGTGATGCCTCGCGGGTTCCACATTCCGTATTCGTTTATCGACGACGCGACAGCGGCGCACGCGGTGATCGGTATGTGCATCGATTACAGGAACTACCCTATGTTCTTCGATTGCGGCAACGATGCGGGCCTCGCCGTGGCGGGTCTCAATTTCCCGGGTTATGCCGAGTATGCCGAGGACCCTGTCGACGGCAAGACCAATATCGCGGCCTATGAGTTTCCCCTGTGGGTGGCAGCGACGTTCTCGACGGTCGATGAGGTCGAGGCCGCGCTGCGCGACACGGTGATTGTCGCCAAATCTGCCGGAGAGGGGCTGGGCGTGTCGCTGCTCCATTGGATTATCGGCGACAGCCAACGTAGCATCGTGGTCGAGATGATGGCTGACGGCCTGCATGTATACGACAATCCGGTCGACACCCTTGCCAACCAGCCGACCTTCCCGTGGCACATGGAAAACCTGCGCACCTATATCACCGCCACAAGCGATTTTCCGCAGACGGCGACATGGCGTGGCGCCGAGCTTAAGCCCTATGGAGCCGGTGCCGGCATGCGCGGCATTCCGGGCGATTGCTATTCGCCGAGCCGTTTTGTAAAGGCGGCGTACCTCAATGCCAATTACCCGCAAAAGGAGAGCGAGACCGAAAACGTCGTTCGCATGTTCCGCTCGCTCGAGGGCGTGGTGATGATCGAGGGGGCGTCCAGGATGGGCGATGGCAAGTTCGAGAAGACTATCTACACCGGATGCTTTAGCGCGCGCACGGGCAATTATTACTACGCGATGTATGGGGATCCGTCGATTCGCTACGTGAGCCTGATGGATGCCGAGGGCGCGAGCCCCGATAGGCTCGTGGTTCCCGAGCCGCGTCGTTCGTAGCCGATGGCTTTACCGCAATGCAAAGCGGCCCTGCATCTCCCGTGAACTGCACCCCAAAACCTGGACGGCTTAAATAAGAACTACGCCGCAAGGGGCT
>URNI01000144.1 GCA_900549135.1 uncultured Collinsella sp. | reverse complement strand
AAAGCAAGCAGCTCGACTACACCTGGGAAGACAGCGACTACGCCCTGTTCCCCGTCTGGATGCTCTCCACCTCGTGGAACGGCAAGAGCTACCTGTTTGCCATGAACGGCCAGACCGGCCGCTTGGTCGGCGAGCTCCCCTGCTCCAAGCCCAAGCTCGCCATCGCCTCGGTGCTGTTCTTCGTGATCGGATTTATCCTCTCCCAGATTCTCTTTATGGGGGAATACGCCTTCGATCCGGATTACCTCACCTTTGATATCGAGGGCATCCTCATCAACGTCATCGCGCCGCTGATCATCGTGATTATCGGAGACATGTTACTGGTAGGCCAGCTCAAGACGACCAACGAAGCAACCCATGCCGATGAGTATTGTGGCGAGCTCGACCTGACCGAGAAGCACGACACCTTCAGCCACACCGAGACCACCGTTGTCATGAAAGACGACAAGGACGACTAAGCAATCCAACCAATACCACCCGGCCTTTGACGAGAAAGGAAGATCACCATGGGACTCTTGAAAGCTGGATTGGGCGCTGCCGGCGGCGTCATGGCCGACCAGTGGAAGGAATTCATCTACTGCGAATCGATGCCTGCTGACGTCTTGGCCTGCAAGGGCAGCAAGCGCACCGGCGGCCGCAGCTCCAACACGCGCGGCGAGGACAACGTTATCTCCAACGGTTCCGTCATCGCCGTCAACGACGGCCAGGGCATGCTCGTGGTGCAAAACGGCAAGATCATCGAAGTCGCGCTGGAGCCCGGTGAGTTCGTCTTCGATACCGGCAGCGAGCCGAGCGTCTTTAGCGGCAATCTGGGCGACTCCATCAAGGAGACGTTCGCCAATATCGGCAGCCGCTTTACCTTTGGCGGCGACGCAGGCAAGGACCAGCGCGTCTACTTCATCAACACCAAGGAGATCATCGGCAACAAGTACGGCACCGCCTCGCCTGTGCCCTTCCGCGTAGTCGACAACAATATCGGCCTGGACGTCGACATCTCCGTGCGTTGCAACGGCGAGTATTCGTACCGCATCACCAACCCGCTGCTGTTCTACACCAACGTGTGCGGCAACGTGACCGATAGCTATACGCGCGACAAGATCGACAGCCAGCTTAAGTCCGAGCTGCTCACCGCCCTGCAGCCCGCCTTTGCCAAGATCTCGGAGATGGGCATCCGCTACAGCGCCATCCCCGGCCACACCACCGAACTCGCCCGCGCGCTCAACGAGATCCTCTCTGCCGACTGGCGTGACCTGCGCGGCGTCGAGATCGTGAGCTTTGGCGTCAACTCCATCGCCGCCTCGCAAGAAGACGAGCAGATGATCAAGGACCTGCAGAAGGCCGCGGTCATGCGCGATCCCACCATGGCGGCCGCCAACATCGCCAGCGCCCAGAGCGACGCGATGCGCGCGGCAGCGGCCAACCCCAACGGCGCGATGGCAGGCTTTATGGGCATGGGCATGGCAGGTGGCATGGGCGGCATGAACGCTAGCCAGCTGTTCGCCGCCGGTCAGGCACAGCAGCAGGCTGCCCCGCAGCCGGCTCCGGCTCCCGCCCCCGCACCGGCACCCGCTGCCGCACCTGCGGCCGGCGCATGGACCTGCAGCTGCGGCGCCACCAACACCGGCAAGTTCTGCTCCGAGTGCGGCAGCCCCGCGCCCGCCCCGGCACCGGCCAAGTGGTTCTGCCCCAACTGCGGTAGCGAAAACGGCGGCAAGTTCTGCAGCAACTGCGGAACGCCCAGGCCCTAGCCCCTCCATCTGGTAATTGGCGGGGGATCCGCCACCCCCGCATTTGCTTCTATGGGTTTTCACACACGAAGGAGGACACCATGAAGACAACGTTCAAAAAGTCCGTACTCGCATTTCTGACATGCGTCCTGGCGCTCGCCTTTGCCCTGACGGGCTGCAGCGGCGGCGGCAAGGACCCCAAGGCCAACTTCGTCGGCAGCTGGGAACTCTCGGGTGGAACCATGGAGGGCGAAGAGCTGACCGATGAGTACATGAAGATGCTCGAGGATTGGGGTGTCCACTGCATCCTGATTCTCGATGAGGACGGTACAGGCGCCCTCGACCTGTTCCTTGAAGTCGTCGACCTTAAATGGGAGGCAAAGGACGCCACCACCGTAACCATCACCGCCGAAGACGAGTCGCATGACATGAAGCTCAAGGACGGAAAACTCATCCTCGAAGAAGATGATGGCAATCTTGTCTTTACCAAGTCCGACAAGGACCTGTCCGGTACGGTGAAGAAGGATCGCGAGGCGGCCGAGAAGGAAGAGGAGATCGATGAGGCCGTCGAAGACGACGATGTCCAGAGCGTCGAAATCTCCCCCGCCGTCACCGTCGCCGATGACGATCTGTGCACCATCACCATCACCGAGAAGTTCAAGGACGACTGGGGCGACATCGGCTTTGTCGTCAACATCACCAACAAGAGCGACAAGGACCTGACCTTCTACGCTCCTTCCGGCAAGACCAACGTCAACGGCACCATGAAGGAACCCTGGTTCTCGGCTCACCTGATGCCCGGTACCAACGCCACCGAGGAATTCACCTTCTCGAAGGGCACGCTCGATAGCCTTGATGACCTCGTCAATACGACCATCGGCATCGACGCCTACCTGACCGATTCCTACGAGGACGTCGCCTCCTACACCGCGACCATCGCGTAGCGGCAGACCACGACAGCCGCGGATTGGCGGACACATCCGCGCACACCAGGCGGGGCCGCAGGAGTTGATCCTGCGGCCCCGCCGCTTTATGCCGATGCGTAACGAGCGCTAGCGCTCCATGTTGGGAACGATGCTGCCCTCCGTTACTGCGCGCACGGCCAAGCGCATGATGTTGTCGTAGCCGGTCTTATTGAGAATCTCCGAGATGCGGCGTTTGATGGTGCCCTCGCTCATAAACAGCTCGGCCGCGATCTCGCGGCGGCTTTTACCCTCGCAGGCAAGGCGCAAGATCGACAGCTCGACATCGTCGAGGGCCGCCGTGCCCGAGAAGATGCTCTCGGGCGGCTTGGGAAACGTGCAGTAACCCGCCAGCGTGGAGCGCATCACGGCGAATAGCTCGTCGATACCAACGTTCTTGTACACAAAGCTGTCGACGCCCGCCTCGCGCGCCTGGTCCACAAAGGTGATTTCGGGCATACCCGTCATGATAATGACGCGGCACTCGGGCAGTTGTTCTTTAATGCGCGCCGCCGCCACGATGCCGTTGGAATCGTGCTCGGTGCATACGTCCATCAGTATCATGTCCGGGCGCTCCTTAAGCACAACGTCCAAGGCATCCGAGGCGTCGGCGATCGCGGCAACAACCGTCATGTCGGGCTGGTCACCGACGGAGCGCGCGAGGCTCTCGCGCAAGATAGCCTGGTCTTCGACGATTAACACGCGAATCATGAACTTCTCCTTTGGACTGTGGCGCTGGCGTTGAGCGGGATGGATACCGCAAGCGTAAAGGGCGGGGCGGCATGGATTTCCAGGCAGCCGCCCAGATCTTGCGCGACATGCCTCATACCAGGGATACCCGTTCCCTCGCGATACGATACGGGTGCAGGCGCGCCGTCGTTAGAAACGGTCATCCGCGCAACAGCACCGTCTTCCGACGTCTCCTGCCGCAGGCGCACATGGACCTGATGGGCCTGTGCATGCTTGGTGGCATTGGTCGAGGCTTCGCGGATAATCTGCAGAAAGGCTGCAGCGACACGCGCGTCGCTTGGCAGCTCGCCCTCAACATCGATCTGCACGCTCACCAGGCCAAAGGCATGGACGATATCGCCCAGTTGCTCTGCCGGTTCGGTGTCGCCCCCGCTACGCAGATCGGCAGCGATTGAGCGCAGCAGCGGGTCGATCTGCTCGAGTGACTCGTCATCCAAGCGCCCCTCCTCCAGATAACGATGGAGGATGGACAGGCGCTGCCCGATCACGTCGTGCACGCGAGCGCGCATACGCAGATAGGCCGCATTGTCAGCAACTTTTTTGACTTCTTCGATCTGGGCTTGGAGCTCTTGGCCCGCAAGCTCAAGCAGGTGGTTGGCTTGCGCTAGGCGATCATGGGCATGCGCATACTCTGTTACATCCAGACCGATAATGCGCTCGAAGAGGCGGCCCGAAACCATAACGTCATCGTGCACGAACAAGCGAATCTCGGCGGGAGAAACCTCGACCACAACGCGCGCCTCACCAAAACGGTCCAGATTAATCCGCACACGGTTCCTGCTGCTTTCGGGCATTTGCATGCTGAGTTTGCGCAGGTCGTTCCATGTACCGCTCATATCGCCTAGGTCGGTGGGCATATGAAGCTCCACTAGGTTTTTGCGCATGCAGCGGTTCATGAGCAGCGGACGGCCCCTCGGGTCCAGATACAGGATGCCCACGGGAATCACGTTGATGGTCTCGATCGTCGAGAACATGG
>URNI01000143.1 GCA_900549135.1 uncultured Collinsella sp. | reverse complement strand
GTTGTACAAGAGCGCAGAAAGCGCCGATGCGACAAGGCAGTACGCACGCTTTACCGTAAAGAGCGATATGCAAAGAACCGCAAGCACATAGGTAACGACGATGCACGCCTCCATATCAAAGGCAAAGAAGGCAAAACCCATCAGCGTGGCCGTCACCAAAAACAAGAATATGCAGGCAAGATCGATCGCATAGCGCTTTGGCGTGGGATCGTCGGACCAAGCGAAAACCTTGCTTTCGAGCCAAGAAGCACCCAGACGGTCCCTCCTGCTGCTATCCAACCGCTCGCGCCGCTCCAACACCCGCGCGTCCCTCCCGTTTCATCGGTATCGTTTGCGAGTATCTTACAACCCAACGCGCAAAAGCATCGAAATGAAACAATAGTCAGGCAGGGCGCAGCTCATGCAAAATGCGAAGGCACGATCCCGCCCGCATGGCTTCTCTCAATATGAAATAAAAGGTCCGCGCAATCAGAACCACCCCTAAAAGGGGTGGTTTGCTCTTAGGGTGTAACCCTCGGGTCGCTGGCCCGCGCCTAAAGACGCCGGCCTTCACGGTGTTCAGGCCGCATTGCGCTTTGACCCGTGGCGGGCCGGTCAAACCGGCGTCAGCGCTTCGGCCGCGTCCCGCGCGAGAACGGGTCCTCGTACTCCTTCACGCTCAGCCGGTCCAACGCTATGTCCGCCTTCTCCTGCTCCCGTATGTACTTTGCTATCGTCGCCTCGTTCAGGCCGACGGTCGACACGTAGTAGCCGGCCGACCAGAACTTCCGGTTGCCGAACTTGTACTTCATGTTCGCATGCCGGTCGAAGATCATCAGCGAGCTCTTGCCCTTCAGGTAGCCCATCACGCTGGCCACGCTGTACTTCGGCGGTATCGCGAGCAGCATGTGCACGTGGTCGGGCATCAGGTGCCCCTCGATTATCTCTATCCCCTTGTACTGGCAGAGCTTCCTGAAGATCTCCCCAAGGTCGGACCTGATTTGGTTGTAGATCACTTTCCTTCTATACTTCGGCGTGAACACGATGTGGTACTTGCACATCCACTTCGTGTGCGACAGGCTGTAGGCCTTCTCGGCCATACGCCTCACCACCCTTCCGTCTCGGAACCCTTGCGGCCTGAACAATCGCAAGTGTCCGGCGGGAGGGTGGTTTTGTAAAGCCGGTTAACTCCACCCGCATAGCGGGTGGGTTTAGATGCGGCGCTGCGCGCCGCACAGGCTAAAGCCTTACAACGAAAAGGGGCCCTCCTTTCGGAGGGCCCCTTGGGCGATCTGGAGGCGAAGCCCGGATTCGAACCGGGGGTAAAGGCTTTGCAGGCCTCTGCCTTACCACTTGGCCACTTCGCCGAAAAAGGACCGCCTAAACGGTCCGGAAATGCAATGGAGCGGACAACGGGGCTCGAACCCGCGACCCCAACCTTGGCAAGGTTGTGCTCTACCAACTGAGCCATGTCCGCTTACGAGGATTAATCTTACGTGATGCCCGCATCCTATGCAAGAACTTTTTTTGAAAAGTTTTGCGACGCCCTCGCGAGCCTCGCGAAGGCATCAGCCGCCGCGGAAGGTACAGGCAAACGCAAACTCTCCGCAAGAGGCACCTACATCTCACCGAGCATGATCCAGGCAGAGCTGTCCTGCGCGAGTCTGCCGTCTGCAAGCGGTGATGAGGTGAGCAGGACCCTGCCCGCCGGCAGCTCCACGGGTGCTGCACCAAAGTTCGTCACACACGCCCAGCCGTTGTCACGGCGATAGGCGATGACGCCGCCCTCAGCGCCCTCGGCACCATCCGCAAGACCGGTGCGCCCGTCAAGATCGAGCCACGCAAGATCGTTGGCGCACCCGCGCAGCTTGCGCCGCAGCCAGAGGGCGTCACGATAGAGCGCAAGCATCGATGTCGGGTCCGCTTCTTCCCTATCGGCAGCATAATCGGAAAACCATGCAGGCTGCGGCAGATGGGGCGCCGCATCGGCGTCCGCCGGCGAAAACCCAAACGATCCGCCCTGCGCGGGATCGTCCGCCGCCACCCACGGCAGGGGCACACGGCAGCCGTCGCGCCCCTTCTCACGCTTCGGTCCGCGCGTATTGGTCGCAGTAGGATCTTCGAGTGCAGCCCACGGGATGTCAGCCACCTCAAAAAGGCCGAGCTCCTCACCCTGATACACGTATGCCGAGCCCGGAAGCGCCAGTTCAAGCAAAAGGGCCGCCCGCGCGCGGCGCTCGCCGAGTTCACGGTCCTCGTCATAAGACAACCCGTCGCGTAAGAGCCAGTCGAGCGCAATCTGGTGGTAGCGCGTCGCCTTGATTTGCGGCAGGGCATAGCGTGTCGCCACGCGCGGCACGTCGTGGTTGGAGAGTACCCAGGTCGAGGCGGAATCGGATTCGACGGCTGCCTTCAAGCCCTTCTCGATTGCAGTGTGCATGTCATCATAGGTCCAAGTGGCCTTGGCAAACTCAAAGTTGAATGTCTGGCCAAGCTCGCTGGGACGCGCATAGAGATACTGGCGCTCGGGCAGCACCCACGCCTCGGCAACGGCACTGCGCGGCGGATTATAGCGGTCGAACACGCGGCGCCACTCGCGATAGATCTCGTGGACCTCATTGCGGTCCCACAGCGGATGGGTGCCGTCGTCAACCATGTCATCGCCCTCGGCGAGATGCCACCGGTCGAGGTCATCGCGGTCGAGATCCTTGGCGAGACCCTGCGCCACATCAATGCGAAAGCCGTCGACGCCTCGATCGCTCCAAAACGCCAGGACGTCGCAAAAGAGCGCATGAACCTCGGGGCATGACCAGTCAAAGTCCGGTTGCTCGGGCGTAAACATGTGCAGATACCACTGACCGTCCGCAACACGCGTCCATGCGGGGCCGCCAAAGTTGGCATTCCAATTGGTGGGAGGCAGCTCGCCATGCTCGCCGCGACCATCGCGGAAGATATAACGGGCGCGCTCGGGCGATCCGGGGCCGGCGGCAAGAGCGGCTTTGAACCAGGGGTGCTGGTTGGATGAATGGTTGGGCACGATGTCGACGATGACCTTGATGCCGCGCGCGTGAGCCGCAGCGATCATGTCATCGAAGTCGTCAAGCGAGCCGAGACGTGGGTCGACATCGCAGTAGTCCGCCACATCATAGCCACCATCGACAAGAGGCGATGGGTAAAACGGGCTCAGCCAGATGGCCTCGATACCCAGCCGCTCAAGATAGTCCATCTTCTGGGTAATGCCCGCGATATCGCCCAGACCCGAACCAGTCGAATCCTTAAACGAGCGCGGGTAGATCTGATAGATCGCGGCATCGGACATCCATAAGCGCGAAGAAGACTTTTCTGTAGCCATGGGGCGTATCTCCCTTGCAACGAGGTTATGCGAGATGCCCACGATGATACGCCCAAAGCTGACATCCGCGGTAAACAACGCCACAGCCACGCCCCAAAACGCTCACTCCCACTCGGGTTCGAGCCCATGCGATGGATACGAAAAAGCCCGGCTACCGTAGTAGTCGGGCTGTTACGCTTGGAGCGGACAACGGGGCTCGAACCCGCGACCCCAACCTTGGCAAGGTTGTGCTCTACCAACTGAGCCATGTCCGCTTGCGGGTTATTAATTTACGCGAGTTGTCCAAAAGACGCAAGTACTTTTTTCAAAAAACTTGTCTGCCGCATGTTCTTAGTAGCCAAACGCGCTAAAGCGATTGGCTAGGCACACGATTCCAGTGCTCCGCTAAACAGCTTCACCATCTGCACGCGCGTGCCGGCGCCGTCCGTACGACGAGCAACCTCCACGTTATCGACGAGCATACGCATAAGCTTGATACCACGGCCGCGCTCCTCGGATGCGACCGGCTCGCTCGTTTCATCGATAGAATAGCCGGCACCTCGATCAAGCACCTCAACCACAACGCGATCGCCATAGGCCTGAACCGTCAGGACGCACCCGATACCGCCCGCATGGTCATAGGCATTGCCCAGCGCCTCCCCCGACGCCAATGCGACATCGTAGCGCTCGTCACGGCGCAACGGAAGCGATTCAAGGAGTTCGGCGATGCGATGTCGGTAGTATGGAAGATTCTCGATACCCTGGCGGACCTCGACGCTCTTACTCCAGCGAGGCAGCTCCCCCACCGGAATGGCGGGAATAGACTCCCGTGCCGGCCCCGCGACATGAAGGATATCGACAAGACGAGCAATCTCCAAAAAGCGAACAACTTCACCTGATGCATTGACGAGCGAAAGCAGGCCTTCTCGCCTCATGAGCTCACGAGCGCGCGTAAGCAGGAATGCCAAGCCCGTCGAATCGATAAAGCTAACAGCCTGACAGTTGATGACAACGCGACGCACGCCCCGGTCGATCAAATTATCCAACCGTCGGCGCAGCACCGGCACCGATGCGATGTCGACATCACCCGGTGGCGTCAAAACCGCTATGT
>URNI01000142.1 GCA_900549135.1 uncultured Collinsella sp. | reverse complement strand
TCAGCAGTGCACAGTCTGTGGACATGCGTTGCCTGCAGTCGAGATTCCGGCTGCCGCTATTGTCGGCTATTCCGATGAGTACGACGGTGCGTATCACGCGGTCGATGCGACGAGCCTGCCCGAGGGCGCAACGGCCCAGTACAGCACCGACGGCAAGAACTGGTCCCCCGAGGCCCCCAAGATCAAGGACGTTGGCACGCTGACCGTTGCTTACAAGGTGACGATTGACGGTGCGACCGCCGAGGGTGAGGTTACGCTCGAGGTCAAGCCACGCGCGATCACGGTTGCGGCCGATGCCTCCTCCAAGACGTACGGCGAGGCCGACCCCGTGTTTACGTGGACGATCACATCCGGCGAGCTTGTCGAGGGCGAGAGCCTCCAGGGTATTGAGATCGAGCGCGAAGATGACGACAACGTGCGCGAGGGCGGCTATGCTCTGCAGCTGACGCAGCCCGAGGGTGCAAACCCCAACTACAGCATCACGTTCGTCGACGGCATGTTCACCATCAACCAGCGTCTGCTCACTGTGACGTGGGGCACCACCGAGTTCACCTATGACGGCAAGGAGCACTGCCCTGTGGCCACGCTCGGCAATGTTGTCGGCAATGATGACCTCGGCGCGACCGTCGAGGGCTCCCAGACCGAGGTCGGCACCTCTTATAAGGCGACCCTCGCCGAGCTGACGGGCAAGGCTGCTGGCAACTACGTGCTGCCCGCCGATGGCTTGACCTGCGAGTTCTCCATCAAGAACGCCGCGCAGTACGCGCCGGTGGTCCAGGCCACCGCCGAGACCGTGAGCGGCAAGAAGGACGGCAAGATCACGGGCGTCGACGCCACCATGGAGTGGCGCGCCAAGGGCGCTGCCGAGTACCAGGCCGTGGGCGAGGGCGTGACCGAGCTTAAGGATCTCGCCGCCGGCGTGTACGAGGTGCGCTATCAGGCCAAGGCCAACTACGACGCGTCTTCCGTCACCGAGGTCACCGTGGCTACCGGTCGCAAGCTCGTCGTGACGCTGCCGAGCAACCAGGTTGGCTACACGCTCACCGCGACGGCAACCGAGCTCGACTGGCACGGTTCCGCAACGCTTACCATGAGCATCGATAGTGCGTACTTTGCGGGCAAGGACTACGCCGTAAAGGTTGATGGTAAGGCCGTTAAGCTTTCCGACGACGGCACCTATGAGCTCAAGGACGTCGAGGGCGATGTGAACGTGACGGTCGAGGGCGTGCTCAAGCACGAGCCCGACGGCTCCGGCTGGGCACACGACGCCAAGAACCACTGGCATATCTGCCGCTGCGGCGAGGTCCTCGACAAGGCCGAGCATACCTTTAAGTGGGTTGTCGACAAGCCGGCGACCGTTGAGGCCAAGGGAGAGGGGCATGAGGAGTGCACCGTCTGCGGCGAGAAGGGCAAGACCGAGGAGATTGCGATTCTGAAGCCCGAGATCATCGACGGTAAGGGTCAGACGATGGTGGTCGAGGCCGCTAAGGACCTGAGCTTCCGCTCGAACGCGCCGATCAAGTACTTCCAGAAGGTGCTGGTTGACGATAAGGAGGTCGCGGCCGAGAGCTACGTGCTCACCGAAGGCTCTACGATCGTGACGCTCAAGGCGAGCTTCCTGAAGACGCTCGGCGTGGGCGAGCACAAGCTGAGCGTGGTTTCGACCACGGGCACGGCCGAGACGACCTTTACCGTTGCCGAGGCTGCCAAGCCCGCTCCTGGTCAGACCACCACGACTACTACGACTACGACTACGACTTCCAAGCCTAAGAAGAAGGCTAGCAGGGAGACGTTGCCTCAGTCCGGCGATAGCGCGTACGCCATGGCTGGTGCCGTGCTCGCAGCCGGTGTGGCGGCCCTGCTGCTGGCGTGGACCATGAAGCGCCGCGCTTAACCGCATGCCAGTCCCCAGCGGGTCCGGATCGAGCGATCTGGACCCGCTTTTATGCCCATCGTTTCTTGGGCCAAGGCAAAATGGACCTGCCGCATGATTGAATCTTTATTTCAACTTTACACCTAGGTTTACAGCTGTCTTGTCAGCTGTAAACCTAGGTGTCATACTAAAGCCCCAAGATTCGCCAAAAGAGAGGGGCCTTGATGGCACAGAGCGCGAACATGGATGCGTCGGAGCTTGCACGCGATATCGCGGCCGGCTTGGCATCGGCAACGACGGCAACGGAGCGTGCGGCACTGGTGCCCGCAGAGCTCGTCGAGGCCATTCAGCAACTAAAAACCCAACGTGACGCGGTGATCCTGGCGCACTATTACGTGGCGCCCGAGGTCCAAGCCGTTGCCGATTACGTCGGCGATAGCTTCTACCTGGCAAAGCTCGCCAAGAGCCTGCCGCAGCAGACCATCGTGTTGTGCGGCGTGGAGTTTATGGGCGAGAGCGCCAAGCTGCTCAATCCCACTAAGACCGTGCTGCTGCCCGAGCCGGGCGCAGACTGTCCCATGGCGCACATGGTCAAGCGCGAGACGGTTGACGCGGCGCGCGCCGAGTACGGCGACGACCTGGCCGTGGTGTGCTACGTCAACTCCACGGTCGAGATCAAGAGCTGGAGCGACGTGTGCGTCACCAGTTCCAACGCCGTTAAGATCGTGTCCGAGCTGCCGCAGCAGCATATCCTGTTCATTCCCGACCAAAACCTGGGACGCTTCGTAGCCGAGCAGGTGCCGCAAAAGCACGTCATCCTCAACAACGGCTACTGCCCACGCCATCACATCATCACCGTCGAGCAGATCGTCGACGCGACGGAGGCCCACCCCGACGCGCTCGTGCTGGCGCATCCTGAGTGCAAGGCCGACGTTCTGGCCGAGGCCGACTACATCGGCTCCACCGCCGGCATCATCAAGTATGCCGAGGAGTCCGACGCGAGCGAGTTCATTATCGTGACGGTCCGCGGCGTGCTCTACGAGCTCGAGCGCCGCTGCCAGGGCACCGGCAAGAAGTTCTATTTCCCCGCGGTGCAGCCCACCTGCGTCAACATGGACCTCATCACGCTCGAAAAGCTCGTGCGCTGCCTGGAGACGGGCGAGGGCGAGGTGCAGATCGGCGTCTCGGACGAGGCAGCAGACCAGGCCAAGCTCACGCTCGACCGTATGCTCGAGTACGCAGCACGCTAGAACAATGTTGCATGAGGGACGGTCCCTTATGTCACATTCAAGGGAGAGGATTCCTGTGGAAACCAAGCAATACCCCGATATGGAGTGCGACGTCGTCATTGCCGGCTGCGGCGTGGCGGGTCTGTACGCGGCCCTCAATCTGCCGACGAGCACGCGCGTGATCATGCTCTCCAAGGGCGCCGTCGATGAGTGCGATTCGATGCTCGCGCAGGGCGGCATCTGCGTGCTGCCCGAAGGCTCGGACTACGATGCCTTCTTTGAGGACACCATGCACGCCGGCCACTACGAGAACCGCCGCGAGAGCGTCGACATCATGATTCGCTCGAGCCGCTCGGTCATCAACGACCTGCTAGCGATGGGCGTGGATTTTGAGCGCAAGGCCGACGGCAGCCTCAATTTTACCCGCGAGGGCGCGCACAGCCGTCCGCGCATTGCCTTCCATGCCGACATTACGGGCAAGGAGATCACGACCAAGCTGCTCCAGGCCGTTCGCAAGCTGGACAACGTGCAGATTTTGGAGCACGTGGCCATGACCGACATTCTGACCGCCGAGCGCGATGACGCCACGGTGTGCACCGGCGTCGTCGCCGTAGCCGTGGACGAGGACAACTCGGTTCGCCCCGCCGACGAGCTGGCAAATGCCGCTGAGGGCGTGCATGCCGGTAAGCCGTTTAAGATCCATGCCCGCCACACGCTGTGGGCGACGGGCGGCATTGGCGGCGTCTACGACCACTCGACTAACTACCCGCAGCTCACGGGCGACGCCTGCTACATCGCTCAGGAGCATGGCATTAAGATGGAGCACCTGGACTACGTGCAGATCCATCCCACGGGTCTGTTCTCGCCGCAGCCGGGTCGCACGTTCCTGATCAGCGAGAGCTGCCGCGGCGAGGGCGCGATTTTGCTCAACGCCGCCGGCGAGCGTTTTACCGACGAGTTGCAGCCGCGCGACGTTGTCGCCGCCGCCATCCGCGAGCAGATGAAGCAGGATGACACCGAGCACGAGTGGCTGAGCTTTGCCCCCGTCGAGCGCGACGTGGTGACCGGGCACTTCGCCAACATCCGCGCGCGCTGCCTGGAGGACGGTCGCGACATCCTGGATGAGCCCATTCCCGTTACGCCGACGCAGCACTACTTTATGGGCGGCGTGTGGGTCGACAAGGACGGCCGCACCTCGATGCCCGAGCTCTACGCCGCGGGCGAGACGGCCTGCAACGGCGTTCACGGCAAGAACCGCCTTGCTTCAAACAGCCTGCTCGAGGCGCTGGTCTGGGGTCGTCGCGCCGCGTGGTATATGCGTACCGGCGAGTCGCTGGCCGTGGAGCAGGCGGGCGATCCCGCGCTCGATG
>URNI01000141.1 GCA_900549135.1 uncultured Collinsella sp. | reverse complement strand
AGCGTGAGGATCAGGCGCGTAAAGGTGATGAAATTGGAGATCGTGAAGATCTTATTCGACGGGTAATCGGAAGTGCCGATAAGCTCCTTTTTGATCTTCTTTTTGATTCCCACAGGACTCCCCCGCTGGTTAACGACAAAACTTTCGATACTATACCCGTTCCTGCGATGTCTATCCAGCGCAAGCATAGAGAGTCCAGACATGTGGAGGACGTTGCTGGTCGGCACGTGGAGTCGCATTTGTGTACATCAGCCCCCAAACATGTCGAAAAATGTCGATTTTGGTGGCTAATGTACACGTTTTGATTCGGTAATCACATCGATCGGGAATGTTGTTGCTTTAAGCAAAATAATCATGGTGCTTAAAACAAAAAAGGTCAGGCACTAGGTGCCTGACCTACAAACTTCTGGTCGGGACGACTGGATTCGAACCAGCGACCCCTTGACCCCCAGTCAAGTGCGCTACCAAGCTGCGCCACGTCCCGAAGCTTTTGTTTGTTGCTCTGCTCTCGCTCGCAACAGGGAGTATATTAACCCGAAACTTTAGCCTTGTGCAAGAACTTTTTTACAAATTTTGAAGCAAGTCCAAAATTGTATCCGCGAGCTGGGGTTTTGTTAGAACGGGAAGTTCTTGCGTACCCGCTGTGCTCACGATCCAGGCCTTGTTGGTATCGGTTCCAAAGCCCGAATCGGCGCGTGAGACATCGTTGGCGATAATGGCATCGCAGCCCTTACGGGCCAATTTGCGTTCGGCGTACTCGACAACATTGTCGGTCTCGGCCGCAAAGCCGATCACGCACCGCTCGCCCTTCTGACGCGAAAGCTCGGCTAAGATGTCAACGGTCTCGACGAGCTCGATTCGATCCAGGCGCTCGTTGGCCTTTTTGAGCTTATGGTCGGCAGGGGCCGCGGGGGTGTAGTCGGCGACGGCGGCCGCACAAATTGCCGCGTCGGCCGTCTGGAAGGCGCTCAGGGCCGCCTGGAGCATCTCTGCGGCGGTCTGCACACGCACGCACTCCACGCCGCGGGGAACATCGAGCGATGTCGGTCCCAACACGAGCGTGACTTTGGCACCGCGGCGTGCGGCCTCCCCCGCCAGGGCGACGCCCATCTTGCCCGAAGAGCGGTTACCAATGAATCGCACCGGATCGATCGGCTCGTGCGTGGGGCCGGCGGTAATCACGATGCACTTACCTTCCAGGTCCTGAGGCGCGGGGTTGAGCGCCTCACAGACAGTCTCGACGATGTCCTCAGGCTCGCTCATGCGTCCCGTGTCCACGTCGCCACAGGCAAGGTAGCCGCTGCCCGGGCCCACCACATGCACGCCGCGGTCGCGCAGCGTGGTCATATTGGCCTGCGTCGCCGGTGCCTTCCACATGCCGTTGTTCATAGCGGGCGCGATCACGATGGGTCGCGGCGTCGCAAGCAGCGTAGTGGAAATGAGGTCATCGGCGATGCCGTTGGCCATCTTGGCGATGATATTGGCCGTCGCGGGCGCCACGACCACCAGATCGGGCTCCTGCGCCAGCGAAATGTGGTGGATGGGGTCGGAGGGATCGTCGAATAGGCCCACGGCAACGGGCTCGTTGGTGAGCGCACGGAAGGTAAGTGGCCCCACGAACTCCGTTGCATGCTCGCTCATAACGACCTTGACGCGCGCACCGCGCTTTTGCAGCAGTCGCACGATATTGCACGACTTATAGGCGGCGATCCCGCCAGTAATGCCCAGCAGGATCGTTTTTCCCTCAAGTTGCATTGAATTGTTGGGTGCCGCCGTCATCGTTAGGCTTCCTTGCTGGGGAGCACGAGCAGGCGGTGGCAGTACGGGCAGTGCGTAATCTCGCTACCGTCGTGGTTGAGGTCGCTCATGGATGACGCCTGCAGCGCGGTGTGGCAGACCGTGGGGATGTTGCCCTTGATGGTCTCGACGGCCAGGCCACGGAACTGCTTGAGCAGGCGCTCGTAGTCGGTGAGCACGTCGGTCGGCAGCGTGGCGGCAAGCGCGGTGCGCTCCTTAGTGGCGGCGTCAATCTGAGCCTGCAAGTCGGTAGCCTTGGCGCGAGCAGCCTTGGTATCGGCCTTTACGCCCTCCTCGAACTTGGCGATGATGGCCTGCGCGCGAGTCTCGCGGTCAAGCGCTTCCTTATGGGCGACGACGACGTCCTTGCGGGTGTGCTCGATCTTGTCCAGACGCTTGGCCAGGGTGGCAAGCTCATTCTCCAGGTCCTGAACCTCGCGGTAGTCAGAGCCGTCGACGTGACGCTTCTTGGCAGCCTCGATGGCGTTGTTGGTCTGAATCTCGGTGGTGTTGAGATCGTCGAGCTCAATGTCCAGATCCTTGCGCTGGGCGTAGAGCTTGGTCATCTCGGACTTGAGCTTCACATAGGTCTTGCGCTTGGAAGCGAGCTCCTTGAGCTCCGGCATATTGGCAAGTTCGCTCTTGTTGCGGGCGAGCTCCAAATCAATCTGTTGCAGCTTGAGTAGCGTAGCGCCGGCGCTCATAAGTTCTCTCCTTTTGTCACAGTCCACCATTGGCAAGGGTTCAGTATTTTAATCGCATGACGGGGGTCGACCCCGGCGTCAACTGCAGAGTTCATCAATATATCAACGAACGGCTCCTCGGAGCGGTCGTGGCCGAGCAAGATCACCGGCAGCCCGCGCAAGGCAATGTCTTGCGCCACGTGGTAGCCCGCCTCGCCCGTCACGACAACATCCGCGCCCGCGGTGATGGCGAGCTCTCCAAAGTCGCCAAGGGATCCGCCCAAAATAGCGACCGTGCGGCACGGGCGATCGGTCTCGCCCCACACACGCGGGTCGCTGCCGAAGGCCGTGGCAGCACGGGTGGCAAGATCGCGCAGCGTGCACGGGTCGTTGAGCGTTGCAAGCGCGCCCAGGCCGGTTGCCTCGGGGTCGTCCACGTGCTCCAGTGAGCTCACGGGTGCGGCACCCAGCAGCTCGCTCAGGCAGACACGGGCTTCGTGCGAGCGGTCCAGGTTGGTGTGGAGCGATATGATGCTCACGCCGCAACGGGCCGCCTCATAGAGTGCCGCGCTGCATTGGGGGCGTGTGGTATCCGCCGGACAAAAGGCCTCGGGCGCCTTGATATAGATGGGATGATGCGTTAGCAGCACGTTGGCGCCGGCCTCCTGGGCGCGGTGCACATTGGCTTCGGTCGCATCGAGTGCGCAGGCAACACCGGTGATCTCTGCAGCGGGATCTCCCACAGATAGCCCAACATGATCCCAGCCCTCGGCGTCCGCCTTGGGGTAGCGCGCCAGCAGCGCACGTTCAAGCTCGGCGACGATCATGCGGCACCCACGATCGAGAGCAGCGTCTGGGCAAACTCGTCCAGGTCGACATGGTTCACACGGTCATCAAACGAGATACGCAGAGCGCCCAATGCCTGCTCGCGACCAATGCCCATGGCGCTGAGAACATGGCTCGGGTCCATGCTGCCGCTCGAGCACGCCGAGCCTGCCGATACCTCAAAGCCGGCGGCGTCGAGCTTGACGATGAGCTCCTCGGAGTCCATGCCGTCAATGTAGATCGACACCATGCCGGGCAGACGGTCGGCATGCGCATAGTCGCCCATGGTGGCGTGAATGCGTGGATGGGCCGTAAGCGTGGCGTAGAGTTTGTCGGAAAGGGCTTGCAGCTTTTCGCGCTCCTGAGCCACTTGGGGCACCAGCGTGCGGGCAGCAGCGGCAAAGGCTAGCTGCGTGCGCAGGTCCTGCGTGCCGGCGCGACGTCCGGCTTCCTGTCCGCCGCCAAAGATGCGGGGGCGCAGTGGCGTGCGGGTCTTAACGTAGAGCGCGCCGGATGCCACAGGACCGCCAATTTTGTGGGCCGCGACGGACATAGCATCGACGCCCAGCTCGGTGACATCGAGTGGAATGTGCAGATAGCCCTGGATAGCATCGGTGTGGAACACTGCGCCCACGGTATGAGCGGCCGAGGCAAGCTCGCGGATGGGCTGCACCACGCCGGTCTCGTTGTTGGCGACCATAATGCTCACGAGCGCCACGTCGTCGCCGAGCAGATCAACAAGCGCGGCAGGCTCAATGTAGCCCGCACGGCAGGGCTGAACCAGGTCGACGGTAAAGCCGGCGGCACGCAGCAACGGCAGGTTGTCCAGGATCGAATCGTGCTCGATGGCCGAAACGATAACACGATCGCGCTTGCGATTGCGCTGACGAGCGCCCTCGGCAAGACCGAGCAGCGCCAGCTGGTTGGCCTCGGTGCCGCCGTTGGTAAGGATGATCTCGGACGGGCGAACGCGTGCACCAAAGCTACGGGCGATCTCGCGACGGGCGACTTCCAGGCGTGCGGCGGCCTTGCGGCCAAGCGAGTGCAGCGAGTTGGGGTTGACGCCGGCAAGCTCGCTGTCGTCGTACTCGCGCTGCGCAAGGAGCGCCTCGGCGCGCATGGGCGTCGAGGCGGCATAGTCAAGATTCACGGGTATGCGGTTTTGACCTGCGGTCATAAGGGTTTATGCCTCCTGT
>URNI01000140.1 GCA_900549135.1 uncultured Collinsella sp. | reverse complement strand
CGCCCTGCAGACGAGGGCCAAAAGCGACATTCTCGTAGATGGATTTGGGAAACGGGTTGGGCTGCTGAAAAATCATGCCCACGCGACGGCGAAGGTCGACCGGATCGACGCCCTCGGCATAGATATCGTTGCCGTCGAGCGTCATGGTGCCCTCGACACGAGTGCCCTCGATAAGGTCATTCATACGGTTGATGCAGCGCAAAAACGTCGATTTACCGCAGCCCGAAGGGCCGATAAACGAGGTGATGGCGTTTTTGGCGATATTGAGGTCGAGCCCCGTCAACGCATGAAAGTCACCGTACCAAAAGTTGAAATCCTTGGCCGTGATGGCCGCTTGCTCCGGCGTGGGAGCGGACTGATAGACGGACATGGGACTCCTTAACTAGCGGCGTTTGCGCGACAGATAACGCGCAAACAGGTTGAAGGCCAAAATAATCACCATCAGCAAGAGCGCAGTACCGTAGGCTGCGTTCATGTTGATGCCGTCATTGGCAAGCAAATAGAGGTGAACGGTCATGGGACGACCGGAATCAAGCGGCGAAATAGGCAGGTTGATGGCCTGACCCATGGTGTAGAGCACCACGGCGGTCTCGCCGATGGCGCGGCCGATGGCAAGGACGATACCGGTGGCAATGCGGCCAAAGGCCGAAGGAAGCACGATCTTGGAGACGACCTGCCACTTGGTGGCGCCCAGGCCATATGCGCCCCAACGGATATAGCGCGGCACGGCGCGAATAGCCTCCTCGGTGGTGCGCATGACGATAGGCAGCATCAGAAGCGCCAGCGCCAGGGCAGCCGAGACCATCGAAAGGCCCAGGCCCATGGCCTCGACAAACAAAGCATAGCCAAAGAGGCCCATAACGATGGAGGGCACCGAGGCCAAAGCATCGGCAGCATAACGGATGAGCTCGACGACCTTGCCCTGTTTGGCGTACTCGGCCAGATAGACGGCCGCTAGCACGGCGACCGGCGTACAGATGAGCATGGCGAGCGCCGTCACGTAGATGGTCGAGACAATCGTAGGCCAAATGCCGCCCTCGGCGTTGACACCCTGGGGCCAACCGAAGATAAAGTCGAGCGAAATATGCGGTAAGCCATTAACAACCACGTAGGCGATGATAGCGACCAGCACAAGCGTGGTGATGCAGGCCGCGGCGCGGAACACGCCGAGCATGATCTTGTTTGACAGGTCCTTGTTGATACGGCCCTTCTTACCGTGGGAAAGGGCACGCTTGATGCGCTCGCGCGACGAGGTCGTATCGACCGTCGTGTCAACGGAATCGGACATAGCCTACCCCCTCTTCTTCTTGGAAATCAGACGGACGATGCCCACCAGCGTGGCGGAGATGATAAACAGGACCACGCCCATGCCGAACAGCGCCGAGCGGTGCAGACCCGAGGAATAGCTCATGTCGAGTGCGATCTGGCTCGTGAGCGTCGAGATGGGGCTCGAGATGCTATCTGGAATGACCGGGGCGTTGCCCACGACCATCAGCACGGCCATGGTCTCACCGATGGCACGCCCCATACCCAAGACAATCGCATCGACAATGCCCAGCTTGGCTGCAGGCAGCACGACCTTGTAGATGGTCTGCCACTTGGTGGCACCCATGGCATAGGACGCCTCGCGAATGCCCATGGGGATGGAATTGAGGGCATCGATGGTAAGCGTCGTGATGGTAGGGACGATCATGATGGCGAGCACGAGCCACGCCGTAAGCGCGCCAAAGCCAAGACCGCCGGTCAGCTGCGCGATAAACGGGCGGATGATGACCATGCCAAAGAAACCGTAGATGATGGAGGGGATGCCCGCCAGCAGGTCGACGGCGGGACTGATGAACCTGCGCACGCGCTTGCTGGCGATCTCGACCAGATACACGGCCGTGCCCACGCCCAAGGGCACGCCCATGGCGAGCGCACCGACCGTCACCAGACCAGAGCCCGCCAGCAGCGACATGATGCCGTAGTGGCCCTCGGAGGGCGCCCACGTAAAGCTAAAGAAGTCCGCCAGACCGATGTCGGTAAAGACGGGCAGCGCCGAGTACGTGGTAAAGACAAAAATCAGGATGACGGTGACGACCGCCAAGAACGCGCAGGCAAAGAAGATCCACTGCAGCGCCTTCTCCTTGATATAGGTACTGCGCGATACGAGCGCCAGCTCGCGCTTCTTGGGCGTCTGAACATTCTGCTCAGTCTGGGAGTTTTCCTGTGCTTCCATGCTACTCACTCCCCTTCTCGTCGTTGGTGACGGGGATAAAGCCCGCCTCACGAATCTGCTTGTCCATCTTTTCGGACGTCACGTAGTCGATGTAATCCTGCGCCTGCTGCGAAGGCGCACCCTTCACAAAGAAGTAAAGGTCGCGTGAGATGGGATAGCCGCCGCTCGCGACCGTCTTCTCGGACGCCTCAACATGATTGACCGAGACGGCCTTGACCGAGGTCTTGGCGTTGAGGCTATCGACGAAGCCCAGCGAAATGTAGCCAATGGCACCGCGCGAACGAGATACCACGTCGCGCACCTGACCCGTGCCCGAAAGAACGGCCGAGCGGCGATCGAACGGGGTGCCGTCCATCACGATGGTGCGAAAGGCCTCACGCGTGCCGGACGCCTCATCTCGGTTGATGACCTGAATCCTCAGATCCTCGCCACCGACTTCTTTCCAGTTGGTGATCTTGCCAGCGTAAATATCGCGGAGCTGCTCGGTCGAGAGGTTGTCGACCGGGTTGTCGTCGTTCACGATGACTGCGATGCCGTCGTGCGCGATTGCGATCGGGGTCAGGCCCAAATCCTGCTCGTCGGCATTGAGGCCACGAGAGGAGCTGGCGATGTCGGCCGTGCCGTTGCTGACGGCCTCGATACCCGCAGAGGAGCCAAGGCCGGAGACGAGCACGTCAATGCCGGTCTCTTCCTTAAAGCCCTCGGCTGCAATCTCGGCAATGGGAAGGCACGTGGTCGAGCCAGCCACGGTGATAGAAGACGTAGAAGATCCCGAGGAGCAGGCACACAGCGTGAGCGTGAGCACTGCCGCGCTCAGGACCGATGCAATCTTTCTCATAGCATCACGCCGATCGCCGCATGGCGCCCGCAGGTGCCGCCCTCGTTGCGGTAGGAATAAAAGCGGTCGTTCTGACGAACGGTGGAAAGCTTGGTGTCCACAATGCCGCTCGCCTCGACGCCGGCGTCCATCAGCGCCTCGCGAATGGCGGCGGAAAGATCGAGCATACGAGAAGTGGCGGCATCGATGCACGCGAACTCGGAGGCAAAGCGGTCCATAAGTTCTTGGGACACCTCGTACTCGTCGCCCAGGATATGGGGCCCAATATAGGCAGAGATGTCGTCCGGCTTGCAGCCAGCCGCCTCGCAGAGCGCTTGGCACGCCTTGGCGGAAATGCGCGCAATCGTGCCCTTCCAGCCAGAGTGCACCACGGCAAAGCCGCCGGGAGCCACCAGCACCACGGGAACGCAATCGGCAAAGCAGAGCATCACGGGCACCTCACGGATCGTGCAGACGATGGCATCGCAGCCCTCGGCAATCTGCTCGCGAATGTTCTCGAGATCATCGGCACCGTTCGAGGTCACCGTCACGACATGGTCACCGTGTACTTGATTGGGAACAAGCAGGTTGTGCTCGCACTCGGCGGCACCCATAGCCTCGAGCGCACGACGACGATTTTCTTGAACAGCAAAGGGGTCATCGCCAACATGCGAGCCCAAGTTGAGTGAGGAGTACGCATCTTCGGAAACACCACCGGCGCGTTCGGTGAAGGCAAAGCGAACATCGGATGTCGCGCCCTCCACCAACGTAACTCCATCATGGTCGACACGCGAAACGTTGTCCGCACGTGCTGCCATACTAAAGCCTCCTAATAACACCAGTATTGCGGCGACGCCGCAGCAGTCCGTGCCATACGGCTGCACACTTCATCAAAAAGGATACCCGCAGCGGTAAGGAGTAAACGTAAAGGGAACGTAAGGAGATTGGAGGCTTTCGTTTACAAAGGCGAAACACAACAAAAAAAGGGGCGCGCCCAATCGGACGCACCCCCTTGCAAGTCGTTGAGAAAAACGAACTAGAAGCTGCCGCGCTTCAGGAAGTCGGGAAGCTCGAACTGATCGTTGCCGAAGTTAGGAAGCTCGGTGCCACCGACGTTGCGGGTCGGAGCGGCCTGAGCCGGACTGGTGGCCGGAGCGGTGCGCTGCGGCTCAGCGGAGGCAGCTGCCTTGCTCTGAGACTGCTGAGCAGCAAAGAGCTCGTCCTGACGGTTGACGTTGGAGTCGGAGAAGCCCGTAGCGATGACGGTGATACGCACCTGATCGCCCAGGGACTCGTCGACAACGGTACCGAAGATGATGTTGGCCTCGGGGTCGACGGCGTTGGCGACAACGTCGGCGGCGTCGCTGATCTCCTGGATGCCCAGGTCCTTGGAACCGGCGATGGAAAGCAGCACGCGCGTGGCACCATCGATGGAGCTCTCGAGCAGCGGGCTGGAAATAGCCTGCTGGGCAGCGTCGA
>URNI01000139.1 GCA_900549135.1 uncultured Collinsella sp. | reverse complement strand
TGCGCGGAAGTTATCGCCCCTGACGGCCGCCGTCCCGGCAGCGGCATTTGCGAAGCGCACTTCCATCTCGACATCGTCGGAATCCGCAGACCAGCCGTCGCCCACGAACTTCCAGTAGAGCTCGGCGGTATCGGCCCAGTTCACAACCGCACCGGTCATGGTGTAGCTCACGTAATAGATCGCGCTGTCGCCGCTCTCGTGGGGGCTGAACACCTTAATCCTTACGCCGTCACCGGTCTGCTCGACCGTGTAGACGCCAGAGTCGCCCTTGTTCGCGCTATCGACTTTGTTAAACGCGGTGTCCTCTTCCTCGACACTCAGCACGTCGACGCCCGCCGTGCCGCCCTGCTGGTTGGAGCCCGTATTGATCTCCCAAAACACGCCGTTGATGTCGTCGTCGAAATCAAACTGGCGTCCCTCGACAACGGTCAGCGATCCATCGGCCTCGACCGTGGCACTGATATAGGTCTGGGTCATGGAGTAGCCGTCGGCGTGCGCGGCGACAGGCAGCAGCAACAACGCAAGCGCGACGAGCACGCAGACGGAAGCGAATCGCGCAAACAGGTGGCGCTGCCGGCTGACTTTGGCGGCGAGGGTGTTCATAGGCACATCCTTTGTCTGTAAAACCAACAGCGCCATTGTCCCACGTTTGCGGGCACACATGACGAACATCTAGGCGACCGGAGTGCCAAACGGGATGAAAGTCACGCCCGCACCCCGACACTTGGAAAATGATCTATTGGGGACGGAGGAAAACGGATCATTGGGCTGAGCCGACGGACTGCAACAAATTTGTCGTTTGGGACACTCTTTGGCACGGCCTGCGTCAACGATAGATACCGCTTCACAGCTCCGTCACAGGTGTAGCGGCTTTGTGTGGGCGCGGCACGCGCTGATTGAGCCGCCAGCCGAGGGGCATAAAGCAGTTGAGCGAAAACGGTTTGCCCCTTTGCCGTTCGCTCGAGGATCATGTCCCCCTTTTCCGCGGAAACCCCGGCAGTTGCGAAGAGCTGCCGGGGTTTCTGTCGTTTGTGAGGCTAAGTCGGTACGCAGCGATCGAGACCTTGAGCCGCAAACCCACCGTGCGCAATGCGCACCGCCGCCAACTTGTGAGCGCGGCAACGCCTTCCCTGCCAAGCCCCGCGCTATACTCGTCCGCATGGATATCAAAACACGCAACATAGCAACGCCCGCCGCGGACGCGCCAGCGACGCCACCCACCTCCGCCCCCGCGCCCGTCGTGGGCCGTTTCGCCCCGTCGCCCTCGGGCCGCATGCACCTGGGCAACGTGTTCAGCTGCCTGTGCTCGTGGCTTTCGGCCCGCAGCCAGAGCGGCAGCATCGTGCTGCGCATCGAGGACCTGGACGATCGCTGCAAGCGCCCGGAACTTGCCGCTCAACTGATTGACGATCTGACCTGGCTGGGGCTCGAGTGGGACGAAGGCCCCTACTACCAGCACGATCGCCTGGACCTGTACGAGAGCGCCCTGCGCCGGCTGCAAGACGCCGGCCTCACCTACCCCTGCTTTTGCACGCGCGCCGAGCTCCACGCCGCGAGCGCGCCGCACGCCAGCGACGGCACGCCCATCTACCGCGGCGCCTGCAGAGGCCTTTCTGCCGAAGAAATCGCCCGCCGCAGCGCTCTGCGCGCCCCGGCCACGCGCCTGCGCGTGCCCGCCGTCGACGACCTCGCAGACGATGTGATCGAATTCGTGGACCGCACGTATGGTGCTCAATGCGAAGCACTCGCCACCGAATGCGGCGACTTTTTGGTGCGCCGCAGCGACGGCGTGTTTGCCTACCAGCTGGCCGTGGTGGTCGACGACGCCGCCATGGGTGTTACCGAGGTCGTGCGCGGATGCGACCTGCTGGGCTCCACGCCGCGCCAAATCTACCTGCAGCATCTGCTGGGACTTCCCACGCCGCACTACGCGCATATTCCGCTGCTCATGTCGCCGGACGGCCGCCGCCTTTCCAAGCGCGATCGCGATCTGGACCTGGGCGAGCTCCGCGCCCGCTTTGGCACACCCGAGGCACTGCTGGGCTGGCTCGCTGGGCAAACGGGCATCGCACCGGACACCACACCGCGCTCTGCCGAGCAGCTGGTCGAGCACTTTACCTGGGACGTCATCCGCGCACATCGGGAGAACATCACTGTAACGGTCGAGTAGCCAGCCACCCCGCCTCTACGCAACATCCCAGGGCTGGAGTTCGTCGCCCAAGCGAACGATGCAGTCGTAGAGCACGGTGTGACGCTCGGCCGGGTTGGTATCCCGATGAAAATGCCCGTAGTACCAGCGCTTGTAGTCCAAGCGGTCTTCCAGCTCATCGAAAAATGCCGTAAGCCGATCAACGGAGGGGCAATTCCAGCCGGACGCTGGATAAAGCGTGGACGAAAGCATGCGCGTAGAGCAGGTGTGAGTGATCACGTAGTCGACCGTCCAGCCCACGCTGTCGAGCTTTGCCCGCGCCTCCTCAAAGTTGCGCTCGTCCGGCAGCTCCTGCGGCCACCAGCTGGAATAGGGAATGCGGTACTCTTTGTCAACGCTCGTGGCGCCGCCCATGGTAAAGATCGTTGAGCCGTCAAGCTCAAAAAACTCGCCACGCGTCAGGCGCCGTATGGGAGAGGTATCCGACAGGCGCTGCGTCAGCCCACCATGCCACAGCTCCATGGGTCGCTCCGCCCAATGGTCGAAGCGCTCGTGGTTACCGTCGACAAACAGCACGGTATAGGGGCGCGACTCCAGCCAAGCGATATCGGCGCACTCCTCGGCAGAAAAATCCCACGGAAAGCCAAAGTCGCCCGCGACAATCAGATAGTCGTCGCCCGTCAGACTATCCCCAAGCTCCCGGTCGCGCAGCTTTTGCATGTCGAGGCCGCCGTGAATGTCGCCCGTCACATAGACCGTCATCTGATCACCACTTCCTTGCAAGTCGCTAGCCCACATTTTGCACGATCACCGAGCTAACCGTTCCAGCCCTCCCATCCCTTAGGGCTTACCCCTCGTTCTTCCATCCAAACGGGTCAAGCACCCAAAAAACCAGATCGAGCACGCCGCCGGTCATCATGGCGCCGGCAAGGGCCATGCAAACGTGCAGAGAACTGGCACTTCGGAGCACGTCGAATGGCCCCAGAACAGCCAGCAGCGCGACCGCTGCGCCGGCAAGGCACAACGCGAGGCACGGCCCCGCGTCCTTGACGCACTTCCTTGCGAGATGCTTGGTGTTATCGCTCATTGGTATCGAACTCCTTAGAGGGTCGTTGTTCAGGCACATGCCACCGCGGCGGAGCAGGGCGGCAGGGTAAGTGTCCCATGTCGTGCGGACATCAATGGAGAAACCGCCTGATCGACCAACAAAGCCAAATCCCGTTTCACCGCTTGAAATTTAGGCAATTCACTGTACAATACCGTATGTTTCGCAGCCATTTTCATTAGCGAATCCCAATTCAACTCGGCAAAAGAAACCTCGACATCGATATCGAAATGTTTGAGTACTTTATGCGAGACAAGCCCCATCTTTCCAAGTATCTTCCCTCCCCGGTTGCTATAAGTCAAGGCTACCGAGTAAATCTCGTCGTTTGTCTGTGTCGCAATAATATCACCGGCGATTCCAAGACGGGCAAAAATATTCTCCACATAAGCCTTCATTTCGTAAACCGAAGATTTCTCATCGGCATGCGCCCAGCTTCCTTCCACCCGATTACCGGTCTGCCACAAAGCGAAATGTTTTTCTTCGGAATAGCCCGATAAAACTCTCTCTTCATTATGAGCCTCCGGGTCAAAGTAATAACAATTACCACATTCGTAAAAACGCAAGTTGGCCCGACGACGATTTATATTGTGTGAAATACTTTCCAATCCACCGAATAAAAGGGTTTGGCGCATTACATTCAAGTCATTGCTCAACGGATTAAGCAAAGCCACGCAATGCGCACGAGGCCAACCTTGCAAGTCGTCGTAATAAGCGCCACAGGTTAATGAATTGTTCATGATTTCATTAAACCCGCACCCCGTGAGCTGTTCCGAAACTAAATTTTGAAACTGGTGACTTTGGTCGGTAACGGTCTTATAAGAAAGGCTGGAATGTACCCGGTCGGATATTTCGACATGATTATATCCATAGATACGAAGTAAATCTTCTATCACATCGACATCTCGCTGCACATCGACCCTATATGTAGGAACTTGCAACGAAAGTTCCTTTTCTGTTTCAGAAACGATCTTTATTTCAAGGCTGTTCAATATGCCCTTGACCGTATCGGCCGGAATATGTTTCCCGATGAGAGTATCGATTTTTTCATACGTAAGGGTTACAGGGAACGGAGCTACCGGATTGGGATATATATCCACAACTTCACCGCAAATCTCACCTCCGGCCAATTCTTTCACCAATAGAGCCGCCCGTTTCAAAGCATATAGAGTATCATTGGGATCGACACCACGCTCGAAGCGGAAAGACGAATCGGTATTCAATCCTTGACGGCGAGCTGTCTTACGCACCCATGTGGGATTAAAGCAAGCCGACTCCAAGAAAATATCGG
>URNI01000138.1 GCA_900549135.1 uncultured Collinsella sp. | reverse complement strand
GCCAACGCCGCTAAGACGGCATTCCTCACGCGCATGAGCCACGACATCCGTACGCCGCTCAACGGTATCCTGGGCCTTATCGAGATCGAGGAATTGAAGGAAGGCGACATGCAAGTCGCCCGCGAGAGCCGTGCCAAGGCGCGCGTTGCCGCCAATCACCTGCTCTCGCTGATCAACGACATCCTCGAGATGGGCAAAATCGAAGACCGCAAGCTGACACTGGAGCATGCGCCTTTTAACCTCAAAGAGCTCTGTGACGATACACTGGTGCTGTGCAAGCTCCGCGCGTCCAGTAACGGCATCACAATGCAGGACAATAGTCTGCCGTACGCCACGGGGCCATACATGATCGGCAGTCCCACCCATATCCGACAGATCATGATCAACCTGTTAGACAACAGCATTAAGTACAACAAGCACGGCGGCTCCGTCACCTTTAGTTCAAAGACCAAGCCACTCGATAACGGGCGCGCGCTCTTTTGCTTTAGCGTTTCGGATACCGGCATTGGCATGGCTCCCGAGTTTTTAAAGCATATCTATGAGCCGTTTGCCCAAGAAGGTGACGATGCGCGCAGCAAGTTCCAAGGAACCGGCATGGGCATGCCAATCGTCAAGTCGCTTATTGAGCTGATGGGCGGCACGATTGAGATTTCGAGTGAGGTTGGCGTGGGGAGTACGTTCAACGTCCAGATTCCGCTCGATATCGACAAAGACCCTCAGGCAAGAGAACGCGCGGACGAGCAAGCAGACAGCTGCTCGCTTGCCGGCATGAACGTTCTTTTGGCAGAAGATAACGAGCTCAATGCCGAGATTGCCCAGGCGCCGCTCGAAAGCGAAGGCATTGTCGTAACTCGCGCCGCCGATGGCAACGAAGCGGTCGACCTATACGTTGGCCGTCCCGCCGGCAGCTTCGATGCGATCCTGATGGACATTATGATGCCGGACATGGACGGTTACGAGGCGACCCGCGCGATTCGTCTGAGCGAGAAGGTCGATGCAGCCGATATCCCCATCATCGCGCTCACCGCCAATGCCTTTGCCGAGGACGCCAAGGCGGCACACGAAGCCGGCATGAACGCCCATCTGTCCAAACCGCTCGACTTTAACAAGCTCAAAAACATACTCGCCCGCATCAAGAAAAACGGAGCTGTTTCGCTATAGTTTGTGCTCAACAACCATACGCAGTAGAAAGGACGCCAACGATGTTTAGGCCCTTACGTCGAAAGAAACGCGCCATCACCGACGAGGAAGCGCGCGAACTGCTCGCTACCTGCAAGCGCGGCGTCTTTGCCGTCAACGGCGACGATGGCTACCCGTACGCCATTCCCGTCAACTACTTCTTTGACGCCGAGCACGACAAGATTTATTTCCATGGCGCCAAGGCCGGCCACAAGGTCGACGCACTCAAGCGCGATGACAAGGTCTGCTTTACCGTTTACGGCAACGAGTGGTACAAGGACGGTGACTGGGCTCCCTACGTTATGAGTACCGTGGTCTTTGGCCGCTGTCGCCTGGCGAATGACACCCCCGCGTTTATCGAGGATAAAGTCCGCCAGCTCGCGCTTAAGTACTACCCTTCTGCCGAGGAGGTCGAAGAGGAAATCGCCAAGGACATTAAGGGCGTCCAGCTCTACGAGATTACGATTGAGCATCTCTGCGGCAAGCAGATTCAAGAAAAGTAAGCCTCAAAAGCAAAACTCACAAATAGCAATATGGCCCGGTTCCAACCCACCTTGGAACCGGGCCATATGCTTATGAAGCGTCGGCAGCTATGTGCGCAAGCGCCTCGACGAGCTCTTGCGAGCTCACGGGTTTACTCAGGTGCGCGTCCATGCCCGCCTCGCGCGAAAGTCTGCGGTCGTCGGCAAAGGCGTTGGCACTCACGGCGATAATCGGCGTGGTCGCGGCATCCTCGCGATCGAGTGCTCGAATCCGACGCGTGGCCTCAAGGCCATCGATGCCAGGCATCATGATGTCCATCAATACCACGTCGTACTCGTGCGGTGCGCTCGCGGCAAACGCCTCAACGGCAGACTCGCCATCCTTAGCATGCGTCACGACGGCACCGGCACGGCTGAGTGTAAACTGCGCGATCTCGGCATTCAGATCGTTATCCTCTACGAGCAAAACGCGCAAGCCCTGGAGCGCATCGCCATCGCCCGCATCCGCGCGAACTGCCTGAGGAATCTCGGAGCGCTTGCATTTCTCGAACGGCAGGCGGATGGTAAACGTCGTCCCCTGCCCCAAGACGCTCGTAAAACTCATGGTTCCGCCCATAAGCTCGACTAACTGTTTTGCGATAGGCGCGCCCAGGCCAGTTCCCGATGAGGCGCCTTCCACCTGTTGCTCCTCGCGGCAAAACGGATCGTAAAGGTGCTGTTGGAACTCCTCGCTCATGCCAATACCGTTGTCGGCGATCGTGTATTCATAGACAGGGACGCCATCTACAGGCCCCACCTCGCGGCACACCAGGCGAACATAGCCGCCCTGGCGGTTGTACTTGACGGCATTGCCGGCAATATTGAGCAACAGGCGCTTGAGGTGCGTCACGCTCACCCGTGCATAGGGATGATCAAGCGTCTGCTGGTCGCAGATAATTGTCACCAGACGCTCCTCGGCCTGGCGCTCCAGAATATCGCGCACTTCACAGTTGAGTGCCACCAAATTTGTGGGTACGAGGTTCAGGTCGACCTGCCCGCTCTCCAGGCGACTCATATCGAGTGCCTCGTTGGCAAGGTCGAGCAGCAGTCCCGATGCCGTCCAGATTTTTGAGCGGCACTCAGTCTGCTTTTGCAGATCGTCCGCATTGGCATCGCCAACCTCGACCATGCCGCGAATGCCGTTGATAGGCGTGCGCAGATCGTGGCTCATGCGGCGCAAAAACTCCGTCTTTGCCGAGTTGGCGGACGAGGCCTCACGCGCCGCCTTTGCCAGCTTGTCGCCATAGTCGCGCTCCTGCTGCAGCAAGTCCGTCAAACGTCGACGATCAGCGCGGCGACGCACCATCACAACAACGGCTATAACACCGCTGTAGAGCGCCAGCACGCCGGCAGCAACAGCCGCGACAACCTCAAAGTAACGCCGCGCCGGGGCATAGGTGTACACATAGAATTTGTGCGCTTTTCCAAATGTGCCCAAATACCACTCGCCGTCGGCGTTAACCAATTTGACCTTACCGGCCAGGCATCGATCCTTAATACCATCGACAATAAAGACGTCCGTCGCAGGCAGATCGAACACGCTTAATACGGTGGGTTCAACGGCATTGGTCGCAACGACCTTGCCGTCGCTTTCGATCACGATATTGCCGTTATCGATGGTTTCATAACCATCGAGCAGGCTCTGCAGTTTGAGCGTATTACTCGCGACCGCCTTCGCGCCCTGATGCCTTACCGCGATAACGACGCCCTCGCCATCCCGCCGAGACACGCAGCCAATGTCTGCGACCGAATCATCCGAAAGCGTAATGCGGGCGGTATAGGACTTAAGTGGATGGGTTGCCACCTCCAGCACGGGCGCTTCCTTGAGATACGTAGCGAGAGGCTCGTAGCCCACATCGCCCGTCGAGGACTCGGACACCAAATTGCCCGATGCGTCCGTCACAATCAGCGCGCTCACGTTGAACTGGTCGGCATATAGCTCCAGCCTTGTGTTATCCACCGAACCGTCGCGCTCCATATCGCGCGCTGCCTCTCCGGCAATCTCCATAACGCGTATCAGGTTTTTGGTCGTATAGGCGCTATTGAATGCATCGTAGGAAAGGCTCTGCGTCGCCACGTAATCGACAACGTCGGCAAAGCGCTGCTCGGCTTGGGCCGTCATGTAACCGTAGCTCATCATGCCGGCAACAACCGAGAGCACTATCCCCAGCAGAGCGACAAGGAGCCATGCCCCTGCCGAACGATTGCCCCGCTCCTCTACGGCGTGGTCAGGCGCATCGATCATGACAGGCCCTCCACATTCAAAAATGGCGAAGGGTCATCAAAGTACTTTGACACTAGGCGTTCCATGGTGCCATCGGCAAGCATTTCTTGGTAGGCATGAGTGAGCTTGACGTCGATGCCGCGCGTATCGTTGATATCGAAAGCGGTGCCCAAACCAACCTTTAGCAGCGGCTCATCCAAAATGCGATATGTCACACCATAGTCTTTTTCGTAGGCGAGGAACGAGGACTCATGCGCGGCGATAGCGTCGACCAGGCCCTCGACGAGCGCCGGGTTCAGATATGAACCGTCCGAAAAGCTGTAGAGCTCCTTGATCTGCGGAACGTTTTCATTTGTGCGATTGAGCAAAATGTCCTCGGGCTTGGTGGTGGACTGAACCGCCACGATCTTATCCTCAAGATCGGCAAGCGTGTAGATATCGCTCTGGGGATCGACCGCGACCACCTGGCGGCTCGCGAGGTACGGGCCGGCCCAACGATACTCGTTTTCGCGACCCGTCATGCTAAAGCTGCCCATGACACAATCGAGCTCGCCGCTCGCCAGCAGCTCTTTCTTCTTTTCCCAGTCGATCAGCTGGTATTTTGGCTTGTAACCAATGCGGGCCAAAGCCTCGGT
>URNI01000137.1 GCA_900549135.1 uncultured Collinsella sp. | reverse complement strand
GTCAAACACTACTTCGACGAAGGCCTCCTGGCCCGCCAAGGCATCGAATACTAATTGATCCAAAGGGGACGGAGGAAACGGATCATCGACATCACGACGGAGATAAATGATCCGTTTTCCTCCGTCCCAAGGGATCATTTGGCAGTGGCGCGGCCGAGCCAGTTGCCGCTGTGGTGGTAGATGGTGAACATCGTAGCCGTGATAAGCCAGGTTACGGGGTAAACCAACAGCAGGTGCTCAAGAGACGGATCGAACGGCATAATCGCAAACACCCAGATCACCCTCAAGACAACGGTGCCAAAGATGGTGAGCATCATAGGCTGCAAGCTCACGCCAGCGCCGCGAATGGAGCCCGAGGCGTTCTCGATAATCGAGAAGATCGCGTAGAACGGCGCGATGAAATGAAGAATCGTCGTGGTGTACGCCGAAATCGAAGCATCGTCGACAAACAAACGCGACAGAGGACCCGAGAACACCAGGAGTACGGCAGACAGGCCACCAATGAGCATAAACGACAGCACGAGCGACGTATGGTAGCCCTTGCGCATGCGCTCGTAATTGCGCGCGCCAAAGTTCTGCGCCGAGAACGTGGTGATCGACACGCCGAGCGCCTCGGTAACCATCCAGACAATGCCATCTAAGCGGCCCGAAAGACCCCACGCCGTGGTGACATCGGCGCCAAACGAGTTGACCGACACCTGAATCAAAACGTTGGAAATCGAATACGCAGCAGACTGAAAACCAAGCGGCAGACCACACAAGATCATGCTCTTACAAATGCCAGGATCAATGCCGAGTTTGGACAGTGAAAGCCGCCACGCACCCGGTGCGTGCATCATACGAATCACGATCATCGTGGCATTGGAGCAAATAGTCAGCGCCACCGCGATGCCGCAGCCCAGAGCCTCCATATGAAGCACAGCAACGAAGATGACATCCAGCACCGCATTAACAAGGCAGCCGGAAGCGATGATCACAGCAGGCCCGCGCGTGTCGCCCACGGCGCGCAGCAGTGCCGTTCCCATATTGAGTAGCAGCGCCGCAACCATGGCGGCAAAATAGCAACGAGCATAGGCCACGCCCTCGGCCAATAGTTCATGCGGCGTGTTCATAAGCACCAGCATGGGCTCAACGAACACTATGCCAAGAATCGAGAAAACGATACCGCCCACCAGCGCGAGCGTCATGGCCGTATGGACCGAACGGCTCAGTCGCTCATCATCGTGCTGACCAAAATACTGACCGGTAATGACCGCGCAGCCGGCGCCGACGCCAACGCAAAAGCCAATGCAGAGCTCGGTGAGCACCATCGTAGCTTGAATGCCACCTAGCGCGAGCTTGCCGCCAAACTGACCGACGATATAGGTACCGATAAGCGTGTAGGCCTGCTGAAAAAACGAGCTAAAGAAGATGGGAACGCACAGCGACAGCAATTGCTGCCAAATAACACCTTGCGTTACATCGATAGCCGTAGATTTCTTAGCCACACGCCCTCCCCAAAAGCGTACGTCAACCGACAAAACAGTAATTAAAGACCTAAGCTAATAGCAGCTTAGCACCGACCGACGTCGACCGAAACACCCCGAGTCAGAGCCCGGTGCAAACTATCTGCCTAGTGATACAGCCCCGGCTGGTAGTGATACTCATTGCTCACGTGCGGACACAGCTGCCAAAAGGCAACGGCACTCGCCGCGGCCACGTTGAGCGAATCGACCCCGTGCGCCATCGGAATGCGCACGGCTCGGTCGCAGCCCGCGATAGTCTTGGCGCCCAGGCCGGCACCCTCGGTGCCCATAAAGATCGCCAGGCGATCAACCTCCTGCAGCGCAGGATCGTCCAGCGAAACGGAGTCGTCCGTCAGCGCCATCGCAGCGCACGAAAAACCGGCTTCGTGCAGTGCCGCCAGGCCATCGTGCGGCCACACACGAGCCTCGCTGCCAATACGCGTCCACGGCACCTGAAACACCGTGCCCATGCTCACGCGGGCCGAGCGACGGTACAGCGGGTCGCAGCACGTCGGACTGACCAAAATACCGTCGACATTGAGCGCGGCGGCCGAGCGGAAAATCGCACCCACGTTCGTGTGGTCGACAATACCCTCGAGCACGCACACGCGCACCGGGCGCTCCCCCGCCGCCTCGACGACGCCACCCAAGAACTCATCAACCGGAATCTGGCGCGGTCGACGGAAAGCCGCGAGCGCACCGCGCGTCACATTGAAGCCCGTCAGCTGCTCCATGAGCTCCATGGAGGCCACGAACACAGGAACCGGGCCGGCGCCCTCGCGCACGACCAGGCGCTCAAACAGCGGCATCATCTGGTCGAGCCAGCGTTCACCCAAAAGAAAGCTCACCGGCTCGTATCCGGCACGCACCGCGCGCTCGATAACCTTTGCGCTCTCGGCGATAAAGATGCCCTTTTGCGGCTCCAGCACGCAGCGCAGCTCGCGCTCGGTCAGTCGCACGTAGGCATCGAGCCGCTCGTCCTCGAGCGAATCAATTCGCAGAACCTCAACGGCATCAGTCATAGCAGCCAGCCCGCACCTTTCTTTACAGCACATCTATACCAAACGAGGCGACGCTAAGCGCCGCCCCATGCATTCAATCAACCCGATGATACCGTTCACACCAGACGATTTACGCCTCAACGCGACGATACGTCACGAACTCATAATCGACGCCCTCGTCACCCTCACCGGCGGCAATCGTCGCGACCCCGCTACGCTGCGCAATCTTCCACGCAGGATCGGCTTCCAAATCGGGAAAGTACGTATCCACAACATGGACGCAATGGTTATGCGTGACCTCGGCCTCGACGCAATACGGCAAAAACTGCCGATAGACATCGCCGCCACCGATCACCCAGGCAACGGGCTCATCGGCAACCGCGGCGAGCGCCTCGTCGATGCTATGCACCACGTCGACGCCCTCGCGGGCAAAGCCCATATCGCGCGTAAGCACGATATTGCGGCGGTTCTTGAGAGGACGCCCGCCGGGAAAACTCAGCAGGGTCTTACGCCCCATAATAACCGGGCAACCTTTAGTGCACGCAACAAAATGGCGCATGTCGGCGCGATTGGACACTACCATGTCGCCCTCGCACCCAATGCCCCAGTCGTCACACACGGCGACAATGGCAGAAAGCTTACACGTCATGAGTGCCACCTACACCGCAATGGGAATGTTCTTGACCTGTGGACCGTGCTCGTAGCCCTCCACGATCAGGTCATCGGTCGTAAACGCATAGAAATCGTGCACGTCGGGGTTAAGCGTTACCTTGGGCGCCGCAAACTGCGGACGCTCGATAAGTTCACGGACAATATCGACATGACGGTCGTAAATGTGGGCATCGGCAATCACATGCAGCAGCTCGCCGGGAATCATATTGACCGACTGCGCGACCATCATGAGCAGAATGGCGTACTGGCACACGTTCCAGTTATTCGCGGCCAAAATGTCCTGGCTGCGCTGGTTGAGAATCATGTTGAGTGTGGGTTTATCGTCCTGCGGGCGCTGCGTGACGTTATAGGTCACGCTGTAGGCGCATGGATACAGGTGCATCTCGGACAGATCGTTAAACACATAGGTGTTCGTCATGATACGGCGGCTGTACGGCGTGTGCTTAAGATCGTACAGCACACGGTCCATCTGATCGAAATCGCCCTCGGCGTAATGGCTCTTCTGGCCAATCTGGTACCCGTAGGCCTTGCCGATGGAGCCGGTCTCGTCGGCCCACTCATCCCAAATATGGCTGTTGAGGTCATGGACGTTATTGGACTTCTTTTGATAGATCCACAGGATCTCGTCCATCGCAGACTTAAGAGCCGTGCGGCGCAGCGTAAGCGCAGGGAACTCTTCGCGAAGGTCGTAGCGCGCCGTGACGCCAAAGTTTTTAATGGTATAGGCAGGGGTGCCGTCCTCCCACACCGGGCGGACCTTTTGGCCCTCGGTCGTGGTGCCATGGTCCAAGATATCGCGGCACATGGTTACAAACTGTTGATCAGCTTTGCTCATTGACCCTCCTGTCAGTCGCCTACAAGCGAGATTCATTGTAGCCCAGGCGCACGCGGCCCCACAGCGCAAACATAAGCCCTCATTTTCTGACATATGACAGAAATTCCTTGCGCAAATCCGCACGTTCGATATTCTATTGTTGACATATATCAGATAAGGAGTGCGCATGGCAGGAAGACGCGAAAAATTGCGCCGTGTTGGGATCATCCCCGAATATCGCAGTTTTACCCCCGATGGCCTGGCGAGCGGAGACGCTATCGATATGACAGTCGACGAGCTCGAGGTCCTGCGCCTATGCGACCTGGAAGGCCTCAATCAGGAGGAAGTCGCCCAGTGCATGGGCATTGCCCGCGCCACGGTGGCGGCAATCTGCAGCCGCGCGCATCGCAAGGTGGCAAACGCGCTGGTCAATGGACGGGCGATCGTCATCGAAGGCGGAAACATCGCGTACTCCCCCATCACCACGACAATGGCCGCATGGCCAGCAAAGGAGGTCGACACCATGAGGGTGGCAACCACGTACGACAACGGCAACATCTTTATGCACTTTGGCCGCAGCGAGCAATTCAAGATCTACGACATTGAGGACGGCAAGGTGCTCAACGAGCAGGTCGTGGGCACCGGCGGCACCGGTCACGGCGCGCTGGCGGGTCTGCTTGCCAACGGCGGCG
>URNI01000136.1 GCA_900549135.1 uncultured Collinsella sp. | reverse complement strand
CGCCTGCGCAAGCTCAACGTGGTCGCCTCGAGCCAGCCCTGCCATATTACGCTCGATCCGGGTGGACCGGAGCGCGATCTGGGCCTGGAGCGCAGCCGCATCATGTGGCCGTTCGCAACCTATAAGCAGCGCGGCATTCGCCAAGCCTTCGGTACCGACAGCCCTATCACGCCCGTTACCAGCATGAACGTGCTCTACACGGCTATCACGCGCCAGGACCCCAAAAGCCACTGGCCCGAGGGCGGCTGGTTGCCGAGCGAGCGCATCGATGCAGCAACGGCTCTGCGCAACTACACCCTGGGTAGCGCCTATGCAGCGGGCGACGAGCAAAACCTCGGCAGCTTGGAGCCCGGCAAGTATGCCGACCTGGTAGTCCTGGACCAAAACCCGCTCACCATCGACCCCCAAGAGCTCCAGGCCACCAAGGTTCAGGCCACCTACCTGGCAGGTAACTTGATTTACGAGCGCTGACGTTCATACCGCACCGTTAAACGCGGCTCGGGCAGTCTATTTTGGGATGGCGCTCGAGCCGGATTTGTTTGCCGATGGGGGTTCGTTAGGAGCGTCCCCGCTCTACTGGATTTGGGCGCGGGGTTGAGGTGCTGCTGCCTCGTGCGCTCAATTTGGACATCAGCAATGCTGTCTCTTGGTGTTTTGCATACTTCCCATTACAGATTGCATAAAAAGGCTGGGATGTTCTTTCTGGTCCTGATGTACCCCCGCCTGGGCCGTGCAAAAAACGGAGTATTCAGCAACACAAGCCCCGCCGGCGCCGCTGCAGTCGGGTAGCATCGCGGAGCTCGATGACATTTTGTGGTCTGGTACGGCGCGAAGTATGCCCATTTGTTCCAACGGGGTCTGCCCACCGACCAAAACCGCCCGCTGAAAGCATCCTTGGGACCAAAAAAGTATGTCCGGCGCGTATGCATTTACCCTGGTCTGCAGAATACTCCCAAAAATGCACGGTGCTCCCTGGGGGACCCGTGCGCGCGACGAAAACCATGCCCATGTCGCTATCCGCATCGCCATTTTGCTGCACTGACTTTTCTGAATGCCGGGCCCGATAACGTTGGCTCAGCTCCCGTGTGGCGCCCGAGGGGCGGGATATAAGGTTTATCGCGAGTTCCGCACGAGCCGAAGGCCACTTAATGTGGCCTTCGTGCGAGCAGGACTGCCCGAGCAGGAAACCTTATATCCCGCCCCTCGGGCGCCACACGGGAGCCACTGCCAAGTTATCCCCCGGCATTCAGAAAATCTAAGTTCCAAAAAATAAGATTTTTTGACTCTGTGTTGTATAACCCGCCATTCGTGGGTACCATTCAACGCGTACGCAAAAAAAGGGTTAATTCGCGTGGCATAACCACGCGGCCCAAAAAGGAGGAGACAAGCATGTCGTCTTTGAAGCCGCTTGCAGATCGTGTTCTGGTCAAGCCCGACGAGGCCGAGCAGAAGACCGCTTCTGGTCTGTATATCGCCAGCAACGCTCAGGAGAAGCCGCAGCGCGGCACCATCGTTGCCGTTGGCGCCGGTAAGGTCAACGACAAGGGCGAGCGTATCCCCATGGACGTTCAGGTCGGCGACGTTGTCATCTACGGTAAGTTCGGTGGCAACGAGGTCAAGGTCGACGGCGAGAAGTATCTGCTGATGCGCGCCGACGACATCTACGCCGTCGTCGAGGCCTAGTCTCGTCAGAATCTCTGATTCGTCTTTGAACGCGTCCGCCGCATAGGACTCGGAAGCGGCGACGCGAGTCACATTTCTTTTGGAGGATTACCTACCATGGCAAAGAACATTACGTTCAACACCGATGCCCGCGCCAAGCTCGCCAAGGGCGTCAACACTCTGGCCGACGCCGTTACCGTCACCATGGGCCCCAAGGGCCGTTACGTCGCTCTGCAACGCACGTTCGGTGCCCCGACCATCACCAACGATGGCGTTTCCGTCGCTAAGGAGATTGAGCTCGAGGACAACATCGAGAACATGGGCGCTCAGCTGGTGAAGGAGGTTGCCACCAAGACCAACGACACCGTGGGTGACGGCACCACCACCGCAACTCTGCTCGCTCAGGCCATCGTCAACGACGGTCTGCGCAACGTCGCCGCTGGCGCCAACCCGCTGGCCATCCGTCGTGGCATCGACAAGGCCGTCAACGCCGCCGTCGCCGAGATGAAGAAGCAGGCCAAGCCGGTCGAGACCAAGGAGCAGATCGCTTCCGTCGGCACCATCTCTGCCGGTGACCCCGAGGTTGGCGAGAAGATCGCCGAGGCCATGGAGGTCGTGGGCAAGGACGGCGTCATCACCGTCGAGGATTCCCAGACGTTCGACATCACCATCGACACCGTCGAGGGCATGCAGTTCGACAAGGGCTATGTCTCCGCTTACTTCGTCACGGATAACGACCGCATGGAGGCCGTGATGAAGGATCCGTACATCCTCATCACCGACCAGAAGATCTCCAGCGTTCAGGACATCATGCCCGTTCTCGAGGCTGTCCAGCGCGCTGGCCGTGGCCTGCTCATCATCGCTGAGGACATCGACGGCGAAGCTCTGCCTACCCTGGTCCTCAACAAGATCCGTGGCGCCCTCAACGTCTGCGCCGTCAAGGCCCCGGGCTACGGCGATCGCCGCAAGCGCATTCTCGAGGACATCGCCGTCCTCACCGGTGGCCAGGCCGCTCTGGACGAGCTGGGCGTGAAGGTCGCTGACATCACCGCCGATATGCTCGGTACCGCTAAGTCCGTCACCATCTCCAAGGACAACACCGTCGTCGTCGGCGGCGCTGGCTCTAAGGAGGCCATCGACGCCCGCATCGCTCAGATCAAGGGCGAGATGGAGAACACCACTTCTGACTTCGACCGCGAGAAGCTCCAGGAGCGCCTGGCCAAGCTCTCCGGCGGCGTTGCCGTCATCAAGGTCGGCGCTGCTACCGAGTCCGAGCTCAAGGAGATCAAGCATCGCGTCGAGGACGCCCTGCAGGCTACCCGCGCTGCTGTCGAGGAGGGCATTGTCGCTGGCGGCGGCGTCGCCTTCATGGACGCTGCTCCTGCGCTCGACGCTGTTGAAATCGACGACCCCGAGGAGAAGATTGGCGTCGATATCGTCAAGAAGGCTCTGACCGCTCCGGTCGCCACCATCGCCAAGAACGCTGGCTTTGAGGGTGCTGTCGTGGTCGACAAGGTTGCCGAGCTGCCTGCTGGCCAGGGTCTCAACTCTGCCAACGGCGAGTGGGGCGACATGATCGAGATGGGCGTCCTCGACCCCGTCAAGGTCAGCCGCGTCACCCTGCAGAACGCTGCTTCTGTTGCCAGCCTGATCCTCATCACCGAGGCCACCGTCTCCGATGTGCCCAAGAACACTCAGCTTGAGGACGCAATCGCTGCTGCTACCGCTGGTCAGCAGGGCGGCGGTATGTACTAAGGCCGACAAGGTCTAGAACTCCCACCGGGAATCCGGGGGCGTGACGGGGGTTTCTCTCCGGAACGTCCTCGGACATGCAAAGAGGCTCCGCATCGCGCTTCGCGCTGCGGAGCCTCTTTGCGTCCTGCGGAATATTCCGGAGAGAAGTCCCCGTCCCGCCCCCGGATTCCCTGCGTTTACGGCCTTGAGGTCGGCGTGGGCGGAGATCGTGGCTGATAGGGATACGTATCCCGGTTGCTGTTTCGCGCTTTGCGCGAAAGGCGCATCACTTTGGGATGGGTGGGGAACGTGGTTGTTGCGGCAACTGATCCCCACCATAAATTACCCTTGGCATACTTGCGCAAAAGCCTGCTGGTGCTACACTTGCAATTGCTGTTTCAGGGCGGGGCGAAATTCCCCACTGGCGGTAAATCGGGCGGTGTCAAAGGGACGCCGTGGCGCAGGCGAGATGCCTGCGACCGAGCCGATGAGTCCGCGACCCGTGTGTGTGTTGGTTCGCATGCCGGCTGAACTGGTGAGATCCCAGTACCAACGGTTAGAGTCCGGATGAAAGAGGCAGGTGATCTTATGTCTGAACAGTCGCAGCATATCCATTTTGAGAACACGAATAGGTGGAGCACCAAACAGCTCGTTACCATGGCGCTGATGTGTGCCTTGGGCGCCCTGTTTATGTACGTGCAGCTGCCTATCCTTCCTTCGGCGCCGTTTTTGACGTATGACCCGTCGCTGGTGCCGGCGATGGTGTGTGGATTTGCGTATGGCCCTGGTGCCGGCACCGCTGTTGCCGCTATGGCGATCGTTATCCATGCGCTCACCACGGGTGACTGGGTCGGCGCGCTTATGAACCTGGTTGCCACGCTGGGCTACATTCTGCCCGCGGCTATCGTCTACCAGAAGATGAACACCTACAAGGGTGCCGTGATTGGCCTGGTGCTCGGCGTCATTGCCGCTACGGCGCTGTCCATGGTCGCGAACCTAACCATCGGCGTTTGGTTCTGGTATGGCTCGGTCGATGTGATCGCCCCGCTCATGATTCCCGCCGTGCTGCCGTTCAACCTCATCAAGACCGTGCTCAACTCGGTGTTGACGCTGGCGGTGTATAAAGCAGTTTCCAACCTCATCACGCCTAAAAAGGACCAGGTCAAAGGCCGCGCATGATTGAGTGTCGGGGCGTTTCCTTTAGCTATGACGGTGCCGCTCAGGCACTTGACGGCATCGATCTGAGCATTAAGGACGGGGAGTTTTTCTGCATCCTCGGTGGCAATGGGTCGGGCAAGTCGACGTTTGCCAAGCAT
>URNI01000135.1 GCA_900549135.1 uncultured Collinsella sp. | reverse complement strand
AGAGCTCGGTCATGAAGGACTGGCAGAAGTGCATGATCTCGTTGTTGGACTTGCCCTTGGGGTCAAAGTCGGAGCCGCCCTTGCCGCCGCCCATGGGAAGGGTGGTCAGGCTGTTCTTGAGGATCTGCTCCAGACCCAGGAACTTGAGCATACCCAGGGTGACCGTCGGGTTAAAGCGCAGGCCGCCCTTGTAGGGTCCAATGGCAGAGTTGAACTCGACGCGGTAACCGCGGTTGACCTGAACCTTGCCCTGGTCGTCGACCCAGGGAACACGGAACATGACGATGCGCTCGGGCTCGACGAGGCGCTCAAGCAGGGCGGCCTCCTCGTACTCGGGATGGGCGTCGAGCGCCGGCTGGATGGTGCCGAGAATCTCGGTCGCGGCCTGGATGAACTCAGGCTGCTCGGGATAGCGGGCCTTGAGCTCGTCGAGAACTTTCTGCGTGTAGCTCATGCTTCCTCCAATTGATGGAAAAGAAAAGTATCGTTCGAGGCGCCCCATGCGCCGCGAGCTTTATCGAGTATGGATAATATCGCACTGTTGCAGCAAAGTTACGCATAAGCCGACGAGCAGATGTTTCGTTTTGATTACGATGCAGGTAGAGGCGTTTTTGAGTGCCTGACGTGCAAATCGCGTGTTTCGAAGCTGTTTCGTCCACATGTTCCAAACCACCACATTGGGGACAGGCACCTTTGTGGTGGTGTGGTGGCTAGAGGACGAGCTGATGGTAGTCGGCAGGGGCTATGCGGCCCTCGGTGGCGGCGCGGAAGGCGGCGAGCGCATCGCCCGAGAATGGCATGGCCCAGCACAGCCCGCAGCCTGCGGTAATGGAGCCGGGCAGTGGCATGATGCGCCCGGGCACACCGGCGGCAAGACACAGCTGTTCGCACTCCATCACATCGAAGGTGCTGTCGAACGAAACGATAATCTTGCGCTCGTGGTCGAAGGCATCACCGGACGGGCCTTCGCGATGTGCCTCGCGATATGCCGCGGCAGCCGCTTCCTCTTCCGCAGTATGTCCACAGCCACCGCAGCCGCAGGTACAGGGCTCGGAACCATCGCAAGTGCAGGGCTCTCCCGTGTCGGGACAAATATCGTGAGACATGGCAACTCCAATCGTCTAGGCGAGTAACTCGGCCGCCGCAAACTCCTCGGGCGTATTGACGTTTTCGAAGCAGAGCGTCGAGCCCGCGGCCTTAACGATCTGCGGTTCATCCATATAACCAGCCTGAACGCAATTGATCAGGCAGCGAATGCGCTGGCGGTCGCAGGCGAGCAGCTCATGGGCAACCGGCGCACACGCGTCACGGCGCCAGACGGCGCAAAGCGGCTCAATCCCCCGCTCCTCGCACGGCACGCACACGTCGAGCGCCTCGGCCTCAACACGATCGGCGAGCGCGCCGATGAGTTCCGGCGAGACAAACGGCATATCGCAGGCGACGATCGCCACGAGCGGCAATCGAGCCGCGGCCAGCGAACTCGCGATGCCGCGCATGGCGCCCGCCGGCCCCTCAAGGTCCGACACTATTCGCGGTACCAGGCCGCCAAACGCGCGCTCCTCAAGGTAGGCAAGCTCGCTGGGACGCGAAGTCGTCACGACTAACTCGCCGGCAACTGGCGCCAGCCGACCCAGCACGCGCTCGATGAGCGGCTCGCCGCAAAACGCCATGCGTGCCTTGTCGCAACCCATGCGCGACGACAGGCCGCCCGCCTGGACGACGCAAGAAAGATCGGCTCGTCTTACGGTAGTCATACGGCAAACCACCCCCATCGGTATGCTCGAAACCCGGTGCACGAAGCTAAATACCGCCGCCGAAATAGCGGCGCTACGAAAAGCTCATGCAAAAACAAAACAGCGCCTTTGCGGCACGCAGCAAGACCGCGAGCACAAAAGCGCTGGTAGCGTATGGCGGGAACGTATGTGAATCGAACACATCCTAGACGTTTTGCACGCCTCGCAACGGTTTTGAGGACCGCGGAGCCCACCGGAGCCCATCCGTTCCCAAGTGCGGAGGTATTTTACCAAACCGAAACGGCTCCATCCCAAAAAGACGAGCAAGAAGTTGCGGTGGAATAGTTCCTGTATTTGATGCCAAAGCCTCCAAATAGGAACTATTTCACCGCAACTGAGGAGGCGGGAGCGGGTGACCGGCCTAGCGCAGGGAGCGCAGACCGCCGGCTTCCTTGTCGAGCACCGTAAAGTGCACGGCATCTAGGTGCTCCAAGATGCTGATGGCGCGCTTGCGCGACACGCCCAGGGCTTCGCGCAGCACGCTCGTGGTGGCAGCGCCGCCGGCAGCCTCGATAGCGGCAGCAACAAGCTCGCACGCATGAGCCTCGGCGGCAGCGGACAGGGCAACGTCGCGCTCGACCTTCACGATGGAGCGGTTGAGCGAGAGCTCGCGCAGGGCACGCGTCATGGTGTCGCGGCCGAGCTGCAGCTGTTCGCCTACCTCGGGAAGCGCCGGTGCATCGAGGCCAGCCTCGTCAAGCAACGCCAAAATGCGCTCGCATGCCTCATGCACCACGCGTGCGGCAGCGGCGGCCGAATGCGGATCGAATACCTCGGCGCCCTCGGCGGCGCACACGCCACGCGAGCAGCCCTCGGCAATCAGAGCCGCGGCAACGCCATCATCAGCGGCAGGCCACGCAGCATGGGCAACGGCGCCGGGCGTAAAGCCCGTCTCCTTGGGGGCAGCCGCGTGCATGGCGGACAGGGTCGCCGCCAGTGCATCCATCGCGGCGTCGAGCACCACGGCGTCCGCCAAGAGGTCCGCATCACCCACGGCAAGCTTGCAAACGGAACCCTGCGCCACCAACCTGCGCAGTGCGGCATCGACCTCGCCGACACCAAGATCCAAAGCCTCGGCAACATCAATCGCCGTAACCGGCAGCGTCTGCAACGCCAGCCAAGCGCCCACACCGCCCGCGATATCGCCGGACTCGAGCGCCACATACAGTGCACGCTCCCCTTCAACAAGCTCGCGCGAGCGACGGCAGCGCGAAAGCAGCACGCGCCCGCCGCCAATGAGCATAACGGGCGAATACGACAGCACCACGGCATGGTCTCCAGCGCGCAGCGGCAGCGGCTCCTCCAAGCGCACCTGTACGGTACGGGTCTCGCCCACCGCCATGGGGACCTCGCCCTCCAAAAGCATGATGCGGCCGACAACCTCGGCCGTGCCGGCCATCACATGCACGCGCGCGCCCGACTCGAGCACGCGAGGCTTGGCGCCCTCGCGACCCAGGTAGGTGAACGTCATCATAAAGCGCAACGTCTGACCAAAGCGGTCCGCCACGCCGAGCATCTCGCCACGGTCAAGTGCCGCGACACCGTCACCTACCAGGTTGAGCGCCACGCGTTGCCCAGGCAGCGCGCGCGGCGTATCGCCATGCACCTGAATCCCGCGCACACGGCAGACCGTACGCGACGGTAAAGCCATCAGCTCGTCACCCACCGCAACGGGCGCATCGTGCAGCGTTCCCGTCACGACAGTGCCGACGCCCTTGATCGTAAAGCAGCGGTCAATCGGCAGGCGCGGCGCGGCATCGCTCCGATCGGAACGGTCGCGGCAGGCATCCAAGCAAGCGGCAACCTGCTCGTCGAGCACGGCGAGCAGCCTTTCGATCCCCTCGCCTGTCTTGGACGACACAGGCACGATCGGCGCGTCCGCAAACACAGTACCCGACAAAAAGTCATCGACATCAAGCTCGGCAAGCTCGGTCATCTCGGCATCGGCCAGATCACACATCGTCAGCGCCACCACCATATGCGTAACGCCCAAAAGCTCCAGCACGTGCACGTGCTCGCGGGTCTGCGGCATTACGCCCTCAACGGCAGAGACCACCAGCACGGCAACGTCGATGCCTGTCGCACCCTGCACCATGGCGCGCAGGTAATGAGCATGCCCCGGCACGTCGACCAGGCCAACGATCTTGCCACTCGGCAGCGCCAACTCGCCAAAACCCAACTCCACCGTCATGCCGCGACGACGCTCGACCTCCAGGCGGTCGGGATTCTTGCCGGTCAGCGCCTCGATCAGCGCCGACTTACCGTGGTCGACGTGGCCCGCCGTGCCAACGATAACGGGACACTCCACCAGCGCCTGAACCTCGCTCATCGAGCAATCGCCTTCTCAACGCATGCGGCAAGCGTCGACGCCGCCGTCTCGATATCGCGGTCGCCCACAAGCGTACGGACGTCAAACAAAATGCGATCGTGCGAGGTTCGCGTGACGACCGGCGTGTCGAAGTCCTGGACAAGCGAACGCTTGAACGCGTCGACCGTCAGACGCTCGTCAACAAGACGCACGGCAACGCACATCGTGGGCAGCTCAACGGTAGGCAGCGAACCGCCACCGGGCGTCGACGATTCCTCGACAATCTCCAACTCAACGGCGCACGGGCAACCGGCCTTATCGAGCCCGGCGACCATACGATCGCGCAACTTACGTGCGCGACGCTCCAGATGAGCCTGCGGAAGCGTGAGCATGTTGAGCACCGGCACCTCGCGATGGGCAACATCAGCGCCGTCCATGTAGATACGCAGCGTGGCCTCGAGCGCCGTGAGCGCCAACTTACCCGGGCGCAGGGCGCGCATAAGCGGATGTGACCCACAGGCCTGGACCAGATCGCGGCGGCCCATGATAATGCCCGCCTGTGCGGCACCGAGCAGTTTATCGCCCGAGCACGACACCAGATCGAGCCCTGCCGAAACCGAAGCCGGCGTGGTTTC
>URNI01000134.1 GCA_900549135.1 uncultured Collinsella sp. | reverse complement strand
CTGATCGGACAGCTCACGGGTCTTGGTGGCGCCCAGGTCGCCGGCGGCGCCAATGATGCGCGTGGGCTCGGAGACGTTGACGGCGCGGCCGGACAGGTAGTTGTTGAGCACCTGGCGCAGCTCGTCTGCCGTCTGGAAGCGGTTCGCCGGGTCCTTCTCCATGCACTTGAGGATAATGCGCTCCAGATCGGCATCGACGCCGGAGTTGATCTGGCTCGGCGGAACCGGCAGCTCGTTTACCTGCTTGAGCGCAACCGAGATGGCGTCGTCGCCGTCAAAGGGGACGCGACCGGTGGCGCACTCGTACATCACGATGCCCAGCGAGTAGATATCCGAGGTGGGGCCGAGGTCCTGACCGCGGGTCTGCTCGGGGCTGACGTAGTGGGCGGTTCCCAGCACGTTGTTGTCTTGCGTGAGGTGGCTGTTCTTGGCGCGCGCGATGCCAAAGTCCATCACCTTGATGTTGCCGTCGGGCAGCACCATGATGTTCTGCGGCTTAATGTCGCGGTGGATGATCTCGTGCTTGTGGGCGACCGAAAGCGCGGAGCTGATTTGCGAGCCGATCTGCGCGACCTTCTTGGGATCGAGGGCGCCGTGGCTCTTGATGCCGCTCTTAAGGTCGGTACCGCGCAGGTACTCCATGACGATGTAATAGGTATCGCCGTCCTTGCCCCAATCGTAGACACCCACGATATAGGGGGAGGAGAGACCGGCTGCTGCCTGGGCCTCCTGCTTAAAGCGTGCGGCAAAGGTGGCGTCGCCGGCGTATTGCGGCAGCATAATTTTGACGGCAACCGTGCGGTCGAGGACCTGATCTTGCGCACGGAAGACGGTCGCCATGCCGCCCGTCCCCACCTTATCCTTGAGGAGGTATCTTCCCCCGAGGACCCTCTGTTCCATTCCTGCTCCTAACATAACTATTCGCTCAACGATGTGTGTAGTACCAAATCTATGGCCGCTGGGGCCGCGTGGCGCCTTGCCGCTAGCTTGTTAACTGCGGTGCGCCACATGCTCGTGCTTCGATCACGGGCATCACGCTCCTTGGGCGGCAAGTGCCGCGGTCAGGACGATGCCGGCGATCTTGGCCGCCTTGACGTCGTGTTTGTCGTAATCCTCCAGGGCCACCGAGATGGCGACCGTGGGTGAATCGTAAGGTGCGAAGCCGACGAACATCGAGTTGACGTTGGTGCCGCCGGTCTCGGCCGATCCGGTCTTGCCGGCGACCTTGACGCCGGGGATCTGGGCATCGGTGCCGGTGCCGGACTGGACGACGGCAAGCATGGCCTGCTTGACCTGGTCGGCCGTGGCGGAGCTGACGGCCTGCCCCAGCGAGCGGGACTGCGTGGTCTTGACCACGGTTCCATCCGGGGCGAGCACCTGGGCCACGAAGAACGGGTCCATGACCACGCCGCTGTTGGCGATGGCCGCCGCTATCACGCAGTTTTGCATGACGGTGGTCTGCGGACCTGGTGTGTGGTCCATGCCGACGGGCTGGCCGGCACCTGCCCAGGCGGTCTCCCACTCGGTCATGAGCGACGGGTCGGCCATGATGGAGGCCGCGGAGGTCAGGTCCTGGCCGAGCTTTTGGCCGTAGCCAAAGGCGTTGGCAAACTGTACGAGCGTGTTTGCGCCAACTTCGTTTGCCACCTGGCCAAAGACGACGTTGGAGGACACGGCAAAGGCCTGCTGCAGGCTGATGGTGCCGTAGCTCTCGTTGGCATAGTTGGTGACCGGTGCGTTGCCGATATCCATGGAGCCGGGCGCCTGGTAGGTGCTGGTCAGGCTGGCGGTACCGGTCTCGAGTGCCGCGGAAAGCGTAACGACCTTAAACGTGGAGCCCGGCGTGTACAGCGCGTCCATGGCGCGATTGTACATGGAGCCGTCCTCGCCGCCGCCCGTCTGCAGCAGGGCATCGATGTTGGTGTTGTCGTAGGTGGGCGAGCTGGCACATGCGAGCACCGCGCCGGTACGCGGGTCGATGACCACTACAGCGCCCTTAAAGCCCTTGAGTGCCTGCTCGGCCGCCGTCTGGATGCGCGAGTCGATGGTGAGCTTGGCGGTGTTGCCCGGCTGGGTCTGGCCCGCGAGCGACGCGATGGCATTGTTCCAGCTGGAGTAGTCCTTAGAACCGGTGAGCGTATCGTTCATGACGCTCTCGATGGCGGTGGTGCCATACTGCTGGCTCACGTAGCCAACCACGTGCGCTGCCAGGTTACCGTTGGGGTAGGAGCGTACGTAGGTGCCGTCCTCCTGCTGCAGCGACTCGGCCAGCGTCACGCCGTCGGACGTGATGATGGAGCCGCGCTGGATGTACTTGGAGCGGGCGATGGTGTGGTTGTTGGTCGGCATGTCCTGATAGTCCTTGGCCTTAATGACCTGGACATAGGTGAGGTTGCCGATAAGGATGGCGAACAGCGCCGTAAAGGCGAGCACCGCGCGGGTTAGACGGTTGGCGAGCGCAACGCGGCCGAGCACACCGGATTCAGGCGTGTCGAGCAGGCGACGTCGCATGCGCGAGCCGACGGAATGGCTGCCGCTGCCGTAGGAAGACGAGGTGGCAAAGCGCGTGCCCGTCGGGGCGGCGGCAGATGCGACCTGATCATCGGTGATGGCGGCCATGGTGCCGGTGCCGGTAAGCTCGGCCTCGCGTCCGGTAGCCTCGTCACCGGCGCGCAGCAGGAGCGCGACGATGATAAAGCTCGCCAGCAGCGAGGAGCCGCCCTGGCTCATAAAGGGCAGAGTGACGCCGGTCAGCGGGATCAGGCGGGTGACGCCGCCCACGATCAAAAAGGCCTGGAAGCTGATGGCTGCCGTAAGACCGGTGGCGCTAAAGGCGGCGAGGTCGGATTTAGCGCGGGCAGCTGTGGTGAGGCCACGCACGGCAAAGAGCATAAACAGGATGAGCACGGCGCCGCCGCCCAAAAGACCCATCTCCTCGCCGATGGCCGAGAAGATAAAGTCGGACTCGACGACGGGGATGTTGTTGGCCATCCCGTTGCCGATGCCAACGCCGACCAGACCGCCGTCGGCAAGCGAGAAGAGCGACTGGACAATCTGGTAGCCCTGGCCCTGGGCGTCCTTAAACGGATCGACCCAAACCTGGAAACGCACCTGAACGTGCGACAGGAACTTGTAGGCGCCCACGGCTCCAACGGCTAAGAGCGCAAGGCCGATAACGACATACGAAAAGCGCCCCGTGGCAACGTAGAGCATCAGCAAGAAGATGGTGTAGAACAGCACGGCCGAACCCAGGTCGCGTTCGAAGACGACGACGAGCAGGCACACACCCCACACGGCAAACAGCGGCAGCAGCAGTCGCAGACGAGGGATCTTAAAGCCCAGGATCTTGCGGTTGGAGATGGAGAGCAGCTCGCGGTTCTCGGCTAGGTAGCCGGCCAGGAACAGGACGATAAAGATCTTGGCGAACTCGCCAGGCTGGATGGTAAAGCCCGCGATGCGAATCCAGAGCTTGGAGCCCGAGATCGTGGTGCCGATAAAGATGGGCAGCATCAGCAGGATGATGCCGATAATGCCAAAGGTGTACTTGTAGCGCATGACCACGTCGAGGTTTTTGACCAGTGCGAGCGTTCCCACCATGAGCGCCACCGAGACAAACAGGATGATGAGCTGTGAGATGGCGAGAGCGGGGGCGAGACGCGTCACGAACGTGATGCCGATGCCCGAAAGTATAAATACGATGGGTAGGATGGCGGGGTCGGCGCCGGGCGCCAAGATGCGCACGGCGATATGTGCCGCGGCGAAGGCGGCAAAGAGGCCGATCGGTACGGCGAGCGTCTCAAAGGAGATGGCAGCGCCCGCGGTGAGGACGTACATCGCATACAGCAGGATGACGGGGAACGCCGAGGCGATGAGCAAGAGCAGCTCGGTGTTGCGGCGACTCATAAGCGGCACTCCCTTTCTAATTCTTATCGGAGGCTTCGGCCTCGGCGGACTGTTCGGCGGTTTTCTCGGAATCTGATTCGGAGGTCGATCCCTGATTGGTGTTGTCGCGAATCGTTTGCGCGTCGATCACCTGGCGGGTTTGCTCCTCGTCGATCTGGTGGCGGTACTTGGATATCGTGTCCTGCGCATCGTCGACACTTGTTTGCGGAATGCCCGCCTTGAGGCGGTTTTGCGTGTCTTCGGGCAGGTCGGACAGCTTGATGCTGGTTTCGCTTTCGAGCCAGTGGAGCTTGAGTCCGAGTGGCTTGCCGGGCAGGCCGCGCCAGACGGCGACATTGCCCTGGTAGGTACCCAGGTAGTACGAGCCGGTGACACCCGTGTAGGCCCAGATGCCAGCTGCCAGCACAAAGACGAGGGCCAGGATGGCGGCGATAGTAACGTTGCGGCGACGCACGCGTTGCGCCTCGCGCATGACGCCATCGTCAACCAGGTCAACGACTACTACGGTCACGTTGTCGTGGCCGCCGGCGGCAAGCGCCGCGTCCACTAGGTTGTCGACGCAGATTTGCGCGGTTGAGGACTGCGTGGCGATGTTCTCGATATCGCTATCGGGAATCATGCTCGAAAGGCCGTCGGAGCACAGGATCAGGCGGTCGCCTTCCTCGATATGCAGAGTGAAGTGGTCGGCATACATGGCGGGGTCCGAGCCCAGTGCGCGGGTGATGACCGAACGGTTGGGGTGGACGCGAGCCTCGTCTGCCGTGATCTCGCCGGCGTCCACGAGCTCCTCAACGTAGGAGTGGTCGCGGGTCACGCGGATGAGCGTGCCCTCGTGGAGCAGATAGGCGC
>URNI01000133.1 GCA_900549135.1 uncultured Collinsella sp. | reverse complement strand
GCAACACGCTTTACATGACGCAGGGCACCTATGAGCGCGCGTTCGGTCGAAGCGTTCGCCTCAATGGCATCTTTGCGTTGCTTAAGGGTTTGTCGGCCGACCAGATTGCGTTTAGCAAGAAGCTTAAGAGTGACGGCTGGCTTTCGATTTCGAGCACGGCCGAGCATTGGGAGAACTTTGAGGCGAACTTCACTATTATCAATTCCGTCGTGGTGCTCGTGACCTTTATGGCGGCGTGCCTATCGTTTGTGGTGGTGTTTACGCTGTCTAATACGAATATTTCGGAGCGCGAACGCGAGCTGGCGACCATCAAGGTGCTTGGTTTCCGTCGCGGCGAGGTACACCACTACGTCAACAAGGAGACGTTGATTTTGACGGCGATTGGTGCCGCGCTGGGCGTTCCACTGGGTGGTGCGTTGGCCGAGAGCTTTACGTACATCCTGCAGATGCCGTCGCTGTACTTTGACGTTGAAGTCGAGCCGCTGAGCTATGTGCTTGCCGTGGTGCTGTCCTTCGGCTTTACGTTTATCGTCAACCTCGCCACCAACCGAACTCTCAATAAGATCGACATGGTTGGCGCCCTCAAGAGCGCCGAGTAGCCTGCCAAAAAGGGACAGGTTTATTTTGGCAGGTTTTATCTGGGCAAACGCCGGACAACCATTAGGTGGCCCGGCGTTTGCCCCGTTTTGCTGGGGATGTTTGTCGTTCGGTGCTCTTACTGGCCAATCCAGTGTTGCGCATAGCTCTTAATGTCCTCGGTAAAACCGTCAAGGTCGTCAAGGGTGATCACGCTGTCGATAAGCAAATTGGCTATCTCGCGGTGCATTGTGCTGCGGCGAATGTTGTTTGCAATTACGCCTGAGGACAGCTTGTTTCTATTGAGGCTCTCTTCTAGTGCCCAAAATCTACTGGACGCTTCGCTGCCGCCATTCAGTATCTCAACGTACTGGCCGATGAGCTTTTCCATATAACGTTCTTGCCATTGAGGAAGCATTTTCTTAAACAGCTTCCAGTCGCTTTCGGCTACGTCGCGCATATGTCCTCCGCTCGTCAAATGGGCTTTTCATTTGCCTTTCATTCTATTTGCTTTTCGCTCGCAGGCGTGGATGAGAGGCGCTCTTTAGCCTTCGAGATTGGGCTTGAAAGGGTTGTATGCCACAAAACGGGCCTATCTACTACGTTTAATTGGATACCCTCAACCATGCCGGGAAAACGAAAAATAAAACCGCAGGTAGAAGGCCTGTCGATTTTCGAAAAGGCGGTCATGGTTGGCCCCATCGAGTTAAACGTAGTAGATGGCCCCATTTCGTGGCGGACCATCAAACGAACGCCGATGCTTGTGCTGTAGCCGCTCCGATCATACGTAAGTTGCGGTGGAATAGTTCCTAGATTCAGCCATTTGCGGGCTAAGCAGGAACTATTTCACCGCAACTGAATTTCAGGCCAGGCACCCGCAGCAAGAAGACGAATAACCTCGGCGAGTATGTAAACGCAGGGCCTTCCGACCCCGCCCGACGATTTCGATTGGCGACCTTTGACGGAGTCAAGGGAGGAGCCAAATCGAAATACGTCGGGCGGGGTCGGAGGGCCCGATGAGATAGATTTCGGCCGAGGCTATTCGTCGCCGAAGCTGATGCCCAGCGCCTTGGCCTCGCGTATCAGATCGCTCTGGGGGTCGACATACTTGAGCTTGCCGACGACCTCCTCGAGCGGCATGTGGCACATCTTGCCGTCACGCAGGGCGATCATGTAGCCAAACTCGCCACGCAGGCAGCCCAGTGCCGCCTCGACGCCGCACTGGGTCGCAAAGATGCGGTCCTGGGCGTCGGGCTGGCCGCCGCGTTGCGTGTGGCCGGGGATGGCGACGCGGGTCTCGCGACCAGTCTTGGCTTCGATCTCCTTGGCGATGTCGTAGACAATCGAGGGGCTCGTACGCTCGGCGAGCTTCTTCTTGTACTCCTTCTTGGACAGCGCCGCGTCCTCCTTGGAGATAGCGCCCTCGGCGACGGCTACAATCGTAAAGCGGCTGCCGGTCTCCATGCGATGCTCGATGGTCTTGATGACGTTATCCATGTCGTAGGGGATCTCGGGAATCAAGATGACATCCGCACCGCCTGCGACGCCGGCGTACAGCGGGATCCAGCCAACCTTGTGGCCCATGATCTCGATAACGAACACGCGCCCGTGACTCGACGCGGTGGTGTGGATGTCGTCGATGCACTTGGTGGCGACGTCGATGGCGCTCGTAAAGCCAAATGTCAGCTCGGTGCCCCAGGTGTCGTTATCGATGGTCTTGGGCAGGGCGATAACGTTGAGGCCCTCTTCGCGCAGGCGGTTGGCGGTCTTGGTGGAGCCGTTGCCGCCCAGCATAAACAGGCAGTCGAGCTGCAGCTTATGATAGGTGTGGACCATCGCCGGCACCTTCTCGACGCCATCGGCCTCGGGGATATCCAGGCGCTTGAACGGCGTGCGGCTCGTGCCCAGGATGGTGCCGCCGCGGGTGAGGATGCCGCTAAAATCGGCGGGCGACATGACGCGGAACCTGCTGTAGATAAGGCCCTGGTAGCCGTCCTCAAAACCATAGATCTCGATAGGTTCTTCGCTATTGGTCATAAGCGTTTTGACGATGCCGCGCATGGTGGCGTTGAGCGCCTGACAGTCGCCGCCACTGGTAAGAAGACCGATCCTAAGCATGATGAATCCTTCCGGGCAAGTTATAACATGCGCATAAGTTTACCCCCGCACACTGTTGATACGGGGGTAAAACGTGTTAGCTCAAGCTTATGGAAATGTAAACAACGTCAGGCGAGCGTAAGATCGACGGGCCTGGCTCCTTACAGTGCGAAGGCGTCGACGTCGCCCCAGTGGCGGCGCAGCGTGATGGCGGCAGCGGGCTCGGTATTGTCAAAGACGACCGACCATTGCGTGTTGCTGGTGATATCTTCCGGATTGGGCTCTTGCGCTGCGGCACGCAGGGCTTCCCAGGCAATCGTTTCGTCCTGGGCGCCGGCATGGGCGTCGAGGACATCGGCGATTGCGACGGCGCGCTCTTTACCATGGCCCAGCTCGCCATTCTTTTGGTTGGGCAGCACTTCGTCACCATAGCAGGCGTAGAAGTTCGTGACCTGGCGCACGGGCGTCGCCTTGCATGCGCGGTCGGGATCGCGCGGATCCCACTCCACCACCCGTGCGTCACCGGCGGCGTCGTTGATAAAGAAGTGGCAATCGCGTCCGGCCATGGCGTGCATGTCGTGGGCGGAAAGTAGGTCGACGGCCTCTTGCGTGGTAGCCGCGCGGTCGAGCACCAGACGGATGGCGAGCGAAGTGTTGATGACGGGGCGTTGCGTGTCCTGGTCACAGGGCTTGGAATCCAGGGTGAGTACGGCAATGGACAGGCCGCATTCGTTAACACCGTCGAGCTGGGCAAACGGGCCCATGAGTGCGGCGGCACGTCCGGCGACGGAGTCAAGCGGAGTGTTATCGCCCAGGTTATTGAGAGCCGCAAAGCCGATGGAGGCATAGCCGTCGCGCGGGTGATTACGCACCAGCAGCGCCGAGGTGTCGTCCTTAAAGTCGTAATTGCGACCGGTACGCACGCGGCCTTCGGCATCTATGGCGACAAAAGCGCTGCAGGCAAACTGGGGCGCCTGGACATGTGCCGGCACACCGGGCAGCACCTGGGCCACCACGGCATCGATATAGGTCTGGTCGTCGCGCACGCCAGCGGAGATGATGCGATCAAGATCGTAGTCATAGGCGATGTCGATTGCGTACAGGTCATAGCCATCCGCGTAGCCGGTCAAGCGTTTGAGCGACGCGGCGGACTTGATTTGTTTGTGATAAACGATACCGGCGGCAATGGCGATGCCGACGGCGGTTCCTGCAACACCGCAGGCGATGGCAATGTTACGTGGCTTCATGACGGCTCCTCTCGTCCTGTTAGCGTAATTGTCGCAAAAGGTGCACGGGCATGATGGCTCAACTTGGCGAGCGGCGTGGGATTAAACATGGAATGAAAGGCGCGGCGCTGGCGCGGCGGGGTATGCTGGAGGGGACCATCAACCCAGCGAAAGGGGAGAGCATGACGGATCAGGAAACGCCCGAGCGCGTGCACGTGACTGCCGACGATATCGAGGCCGCCAACGACCTCATCGACTTTATCGAGGCATGCCCCAGCATGTTCCATACGGCGGCGACCATTATGGCCGAGCTCGACGAGGCGGGCTTTACCTACCTGCCCGAGAACGCGGCATGGGATATCGAGCCGGGCGGGCGTTATTACACGCAGCGCAATACCTCGAGTGTCATCGCCTTTAAGGTGGGCGAGGACCTGGCCGCGACGTGGGGCGAGGACGGCGTTGCCGGCGACTATCATTTTCAGCTGACGGCGTCGCACAGCGACTCGCCGACGTTTAAGGTTAAGGCCGTGCCCGAGCTCGACGGCGCGGGCGAGACGCTGCGCCTGAACACCGAGGCCTACGGCGGCATGATTGACTACACCTGGTTCGATCGCCCGCTGGCGCTCGCGGGCCGCGTGTTGGTGCGCGAGGGCGGCCGTATTGAGAGCCGCCTGCTTGCCACCGAGCGCGAGGTCGCTATCATTCCGAGCCTTGCCATCCATATGAATCGTGACGTTAACGAGGGCTTTGCGCCCAACCGCGCCGTCGACCTGTGCCCGCTCATCAGCGCCGGTGATCTTAAGCAGGGCGACTTTGATGCTCTGATCGCCGACGAGCTGGACGTTGAGCCCGAGCAGATTCTGGGCCGCGATCTGTTCCTGGTCAATCGTCAGGATGCGCGCATTTGGGGC
>URNI01000132.1 GCA_900549135.1 uncultured Collinsella sp. | reverse complement strand
GGCTGTACCAGTAACCGTAATTCCTCTTGGCTCGGGATGTTCGCGTCGCAGATCGAACGGCGTGCCCGGGTCGGTAAGGTTAAGTCGGATCGCCTCCCATCTTGTACGTGACCGCGGCGCATGCCGCCGGTACGCGTTGGGCTCTGGAGGGAAGGGGGACCCCGATGGGGGTACTCGAGCGCAATGTGCGCGATGATGTGGGGCAGCCGCTGGGCAATGCTCCAAGTGCAGACAGTAGGAGACAAATGGATATGTTTGAGGACGAGCGCGAGCGCGCCTCGTGGCGTCGTCATGGAGCGATTGCCCGTGGCGTAGCCAAGCGCGGCCTGGTGGCATTCCTGGCCTTCGCGATGGCCTTTGGCGCCACACCGGCTCAGCTGTGGGCCGAGGGCGCCGAGGGCATTGCCGAGGCCGTGGCTCAGGCTGCGACGGCTGGCGAGGGCGCGGCGGCCGACGATGGCGCTGCTGCTGCCGATACCGGTGCGAACGGTGCTGCCGTGGAGGACGGCACGGGTACCAGTGACGCTGCTGTCGTAAGTGCCGATGCCGCGGACAGTAGTCAGGTCGCTGCAAAACCGGACGAGGTGTCCGGTGACACCAGGTCTGGGGACGCTTCCGGCAAGGTTGCCGAAAATGCGAATGAAGAGCGCGCAGTCCCACAGCTGTCCTCAAAGAACGGCGTTAGCGTCGGGATGAGCCCGGCACCTGCTCGCTGGGCCGGCTCCAACCTGATCGGCTTTATCCAGCAGACGACGACGCTCTATGCCAATGTCTGGTCCGCCTCCAGCAAGCGGGCCGATGTTTCGGGAGCTACTTATCAGTGGCTCGCTGCCGACATAAGCAATAGGTTTGATGCGGACAGCTCCGCCTTTGTTCCTGTTGAGGGCCAGACGGGCGCATCGATCGTCTTGGACGATGCCCTGCGCACTCAACTTAACGGCAAGTGCCTGCGCGTACGCATTACCGATGCAAGTGGTAACGTCGTTTATGGACCGACGAAACGCGCCAACAGCCAGACACTGACGGCCACAAATGCTATCAAGGCGCCCGTGCCTACCAAGACGGCTTTGGATGCAAAGTCCTATATCCTGATTCAGTCTTCTGCGGACGAAACGAGTTCGTTCTCGTCTGCTAAGGCTCAGATCTTGCGTCCCGGCACCACGCTTTGGGCGAATGCCTACGACGGCGAAGCAGTCCCCAATAAACGTATTGCGGCACAGGCTGTCTGGACCTATCAGTGGCTTGCATCTGATTCGCGCGATGCCGAGGATTCTGCCTACCAGGCGATTCCCGAACAGACCGCCCAGTCGCTAACGATCACGGACGAACTCGCTTCGCAACTTGCAGGCAAGTACATTCGCGTTAAGGTTGTCGGCGACGGTCAGGAGCTGTACGGTCCGAGTGGCTCTTTTAACACGCCCTCGTCTGTTGGCTACAATACGCCGGGTCCTGTTGCCGCGAGCGACCAGATTGCGTTGGGTCATATTGTTCTCGCCTATAACGGCGCCGAATTTGGCGACGATTACGAGAGCGTCCCCAACGCTAACGTCGGTGACACGATTAAAGCTGCTGCCTACTATCTCAACTACGACACGCCGCCTGACCTCTATGGTTCCGACAAGGTCGATTTTTCGTGGTGGGTGGCCGATTCTGCTGACGGCTCGTTCGAGCAGGTTGCAACTGGTGACACCTACACGGTTGCCAAGGAGTGCGCGAACCGTTACCTCAAGGTGGTTGCCAAAGCCAAGAAGGGTATCCCCGGCTCCGATGGCTGTGAAACCAAGGCGGGCCGCATCCTGCCCAAGGGCGCGACAACGCTAGACTCGGTTGTATTTACCAATGCGAGCAAGGGCGCTAAGGACACTGGTTCTACGATTGAGGCGTGTGCCTACAAGGCGGCTGATTACTCGACTGAGCCGGTTACCGAGGGCGTTGCCTATACGTGGCGTTGGTCGTTCGTCGACCCATCCTCCTCTGCCTTTGATGCGAAGAACGACTGGCATGTGGTCGAGGGCAAGACCGACGGCAGCTTTACGATTCCCGATGACTACGCCAAGCGCTGGGTGAGTGTGTCGGCCACTGCGGGTGATAACACTGTAGAGGCGACTACTGCCGTGGCTGTTAAGGCCGCGGGTTCGCATGAGCTGTTCCTGACGTATCTCAAGAGGGTCGTCGGCAATCAGAGCGATGACGCTCGCTTTGTCTATAAGAGCGGCGAGAAGATCGGCGTTACCGCATTCGAGAAGACGGCTGCGGGAACAAAGGGCGCCGAGCTTGCATCCGATCAGCTGACTTATACGTGGCAGATTGCCGATAACGCTCAGGGCCCGTTCACGACGCTGGCGGATGAGAACGCGCACAGGCCGTCGTTCGTTATTTCGCAAAAATACGTCGGCAAGTACCTCAAGTGCATCGTCGACGGTGGCTACAACACCGACTATGCCTCTACGCGTAATGCCATTGTTAAGGGCGAAGATGCCAAGGCATATACCCTGACGTCGGTTAATGTCGCCTCGAGCGGCAACCTCGCACAGGTCGGGGGAACGCTTACCCCTACCGCCAATTACATGGCAACGGGCGACTGGGGCGATTATGAGACGGCGCTCCCCGAGGACTCTCTCGTCGATTACCGCTGGTATCTCGCCGATGACGCTGAGGGTACAAACGCCCACGAGCTGTTTGGCGCCGACGAAACGACTGGCGTAGTCACGCTTCCTCCCTCGGCTGAGGGCAAATATGCCTATGTCGTGGCAAACGCCGGCAACAACGATGTCAAGAGCGCTGCTTGGCTCGTTAACTCTTCCGATGAAAAGTCTCTTTCCGTTAACGTCAGTGTTGTAGGCGTAAGCAAGCACGATGTCGGTCAGTCCTATGATTTTGTGGACTGGGTGCCGTCGACTTCGTTTAACTGGTCGAGTATCCAAAAAATGTCTGCCTGGGACATCTTTGCCAAGGTGCTTGACGATGCCGGCTATAGCTATAGCACGGACGGTGGCGTTCCCTATTCGGTTACGAACCCCGATAAGTCCCAGACGCTCGCGATGGAAAGCACGGCGTATGGCTATAAGTACTGGCGTTTTGACATTAATGGTCAGGCTGCCAACTCTTATGCCACGGGCTACTATCCGAACGATGGAGACACGCTCGAGCTCGTGTACGAGGATCCCACGGGCACGCCTTCGAGCCAGGTTTCCGTCACGATGGAGATTATTGGCAAAAAGGCCAAGATAGCTCAGCGTTGGACGAGCCCTTCGACCCAGGTGTTTGCTAAGGGCACGTCGATTAAGGATGCCTCTGCTGCTTACTTCGATGCCCTTGGCATAAAGTCAAAAATGTACGACCAATTTGGCTATTGGGGCGTCTCTAGTCTCGTATCTCCGCTTGATGGCACCGAGCTGTCGGGTGCATGGTCGTTCTTTGTCAACGGCGTTCCTGGGTCTCAGCTCGATAGCGATTATGTGCTCAAGTCTGGCGACAAAATCGTCTGGGCTTTTGCTCCCGGAGATACTGTGCCCGGCGTCGACAGTGTTGTTGTTGACCCGGGTGCCGCACGTCCTAACTGGGATTGCGATTGGCCTGGTTATACGAGCGCCGACAAAGTAACCGACGCTCCTGTGCCCACGAAGGACGCTGAGGCAAAATGGGTGAGCGAGCTCAAGGGCTCGGACGAATGGAACAAGGGTATTTCCGACCCGTTGCTGGTTGGTAACTACCTCTACGTGGCCGTTGGTTCCAAGCTGCTCAAGAAAAATGTCGACACGGGTGAGACCGTTGCCGAATCGCCTTTGGCGGCAAAGATCGATTCGACCTCGCGTATGGTATACACCGGCGGCGTGATACTCGTGCCGCTTTCGAGCGGTCGTCTGCAGGCGCTGACGGTTGATGCTCTGGCGACGGTTTGGGTAACCGATGAGTTGCCTGCTGGCCCCGATGGCGCTCAGCAGTCTCTTGCGTCCATTACGGTTCGTGACGGCTATGCCTACTTTGGTACTGCTTCGGCCAACTGGACTGATTCGAGCGATGGCTATCTGCTCTGCGTGCGCATCTCCGATGGCAAAGTCATATGGCAGCACAAGAACGAGAACAGCAAGGGCTACTACTGGGCCGGCTTGGCGTTCTCGGGCAATTATGGCGTCATCGCAGATGATTCCGGTACGGTGAGTACGGTCGACCCCGAAACTGGAAAGACCGTTGCATCGCTCAAGATTGCCGATCGCGTACGCACGACTGTGCTGGTCGATGGGTCGATTGCCTATGTTGTGAGTGCCGATGGCGTTTTGCATAAGCTTTCGGTTGGAGCGGACGGAGCGCTGTCCGAGCTTGGCAAGGTGACGTTTGGTAGCAGCTCGACTTCGACGCCGGTGCTGGTCAACGGCAAGATTGTGGTCGGAGGCGCATCGACCGAGTCCTTTATGGGCGGTTATCCAGACAAGTACACGTATCACTACGGTCAGCTTGCAGTGATTGATGCGGAGACGCTTGCTGTGGACTATTCCATTTGCAAGGCGGACGGTAGCTATATTCGCCAGGGGACTTCGGGCGGCGGTGATGTAAAGTCGCAGCCGGTTGTTTCTGTCCAGAATGGCGAGACGTACGTCTACTTTACGTCCAACAACAACCCAGGCGGCATCTATCGCTACCGTATTGGCGACGACGAGGCCGAGCTGCTTTATACGCCCGCGGCGGGCGACCAGCAGTACTGCATGGCGTCTATTTCGGTCGGATCCGATGGCTCACTCTACTATGTCAATGACTCGGGCAAGCTGTTTGCTGTTAAGGGCAATGGTCAAAGGGCCAAACGCTATACCGTGACGTTTGACGCCAACGGCAAGGATGCGGCGATGCCCG
>URNI01000131.1 GCA_900549135.1 uncultured Collinsella sp. | reverse complement strand
CCTGCGTGACCTCCTCCACAAACACGCGACGGATCTCGACATCGGGCAGGTCGGGGCTATCGACCTGCACCTCCTTAATCTCCTTAATAAACTTGGGCGCCACCGGCTCGGGATGCACATTCTCGAGCTCCTGAAGGTTGCGCTCGTCGTCGGTCAGGCTCTTAAAGACGGTGTAGTTGTTGATGAGGTTGGTGTACATCTGCACCATGTACTCGTCATCGAACGCCAGCGCCTGCTGCTGCACGTCGATGTTGTAGCCCACCTTGTCGTAGCGCTCCATAAACTGCCACAGCTGGTAGCACTTGCGGTAGTTGGGGTCCTTCATGATGAGGTTGGTGCGCTGGATGGGGCTGCGGACCGCGCTGCAGCCGTTCATGATCTGGCAGAACGACGCACCGCGCAGCGCCATGACCAGACGGCGCACGCGGTCGATGCGCATAAAGACATCCATGTTGTCGGCGTCGTTCTCGGCAAAGCTCTGGCGGTTCTTGACCGTCATCTCGACGTTGTACTCGATCTCTTCGTACGCGTCGTCGATCTTGCTGTGCATCTTAAAGCGGTTGCGGATCTCGTTGCCCGTCGACCAAAAGATCACATCGGTGCGCTTGTCCACAAACGTCAGCAGGCGCTGAATCAGGTGGTAGATAAAGCGGTTCTCGTACAGGTCGTACGTCTCGACGGTGTTGACGTTGAGGATGCGCGTGGGGTGGACGCTACCATCGTCGCTCGGCGCCAGGAACTGCGTGTTCCGGCTCAGATGGCGGACGCTGTCGGCGCTGATCTTTTTGGCGAGCGAGACCGGCACCACCTCTTCCTCGGTGGTGATAAAGCGGCGCGGATTTTCGATGATGGTGTTGATGGCGTCGAGCGAGTCCTCGATCATACTGATCCATTCCTCGTCCACCACCTTGACGAGTTCCTCGCGCTGCTGCTCGATCGTGGTGCCCGAGGCCTGCGCCATCTCAAACAGATAGCGGAAGTAGCGGCTGTCCTCCTGGATGGGCTCCATCTGCTCGGAGAAGCTGGTATAGAGGTCCTGAATGGTCTCGGACATGGGTTACTCCATAGGTTGGATCGATCGGGAAGGGGCGGGGCGACGTCACGTAGGGCAAACGCTACTGATTGTCTTGTCCCACGCCCCGCTCTTACGGCATTAGTAGAAGTTCTGGATCCGCTGCAGGTACATGACGGAATCGGGCAGGCCGCCCTCGCCAAAGGTCTTCTCGATGTACTCGATCAGGCCCTTCATCTCGTCGCGCACAAAGCTCACGTTCATGGACTCAAACTTTTTGAGCACCTTGCGGGCAATGATGTAGTCCATGCCGCCCAGCTCGGTGCCGCCGCATGCCACGTACACGGGGATAAAGTCGTACATCTGCTTGATGATACGGTTACCAAAGGCCAGCTTAAAGCGGGTCTGCAGGTACTGGTCCAGCTTGTGCATCTTCTCGAGCAGCTCGTCGTCGATCACGTACTCGACCTTGGCCTTTTGGAACAGATACTGCAGGTGGTCGGCCGTCACGTGCACGCGCTCGTGCGGCTCGCACTCAAACGCGTCGGCGCGCTCGTTGAGCTCGATGGGAATCGCGCGGTCGTATACCTTGTCCGTGATGGTAAAGGTGGAGTCGTCGTTGTTGGCCGTGCCAATGAACCACAGGCTATCGGGGATGGTGAGCTTGCCGTCGTGCAGTCCCTTGGGGTCTGCCGCCCACTGGGTAGGCACCAGGTCGAGCACCCACTCGTCGTGGCTGGGCATCTCGAGCACCGACAGGATCTCGGCAAAGTAGTACTCCACGCGGGCGAGGTTCATCTCGTCGAGCACGATCATGGACGGGTCTTGGCGAAGCCCCGCCTCGTACACGGCGCGGAGGAACTCGGTCTCGTTAAAGCGCTTGGAAAACTCGTTGAAGTAGCCCAGCACCTCGGTGCGATCGCGAAAACTCGGCTGCACCGACACGATGGTCGCGGGGTTGTCCAAATAGCGGCTAAAGCTGTAGGGCAGCGAGGTCTTACCGGTACCCGAGATACCCTCCAGGATCAGTAGCTTGGAGGCTGCCATGCCGGCCACAAAGCGGCGGATGACCTCGGGCGTGTAGTAGAGCTTCATCTGGCTGCAGGCGAACGCGCGGAAGCTGTCGACAAAGTCCTCCAGCGAGATGGCATCGTCGTAGACCGGCGATTCCCAGTCGCGGTACTTAAGGTCCACAAGGGACAGCTTGGGGAAGCGGTTGGCCTGGGCGATCTCTTTTTCCTCGGCAAGGGTCTTGGCCTCGACGGTGGCCTTGGCCATGGCGGCCGCGGCGTCCTTAACGCCCGCGCCATCGAGCGCGAGCGATGCGTTGCCCGATACCACGGCGGCCGTGGCGCCCTCGGCCGCAGGCGCACCCGCGGCGGCGCCCACCACGTTGCCCACCGTGGGCAGGTGATCGTCGGCCAGGGCCGAGGCGCCCACGTACGGAATCTGCTTGGTGCCGCCCATGGCATTGACCTTGAGCGCCAGCAGCTTGTTCTTCTCGTCCATGAGGTCGAGCACCTGCTTGTTGAGGCGGCCGATCTCGCGATAGAGCGCCTTGTTGGACGTGTCGTCGCGATGCAGGCGGCGGTTGATGCGGTAGTGGTGGATCAGAATGGCCACGATCAGCACGGGGACCGCAATGAGCATGGCAAACAGAATGACCGCGCCGATCTTGCCCACCAGGTCAAACGTGGTGAAGTAGGTCATAAAGATGTTGAAGTACTCAACCCAGCCAAACACCAGCAGGTTAAGAATGGAGCTCACGACGGCAACGACGTTGTAGACGACCTTTGCCAGCAACTCCCAGGCAAATCCCAGAAACTCACTCACCGTCGGTACCCTCCTGCTTGGACGCGCTCATCGCCGCCTCGGCCTCGGCCTTCAGACGACGGGCTTCCTCGAGCTTAGCCTCGGCCTGGGCGAGCTGCTCGGCGGCGTTATCGGCCGTGACGGTAGTGTCGCCCTTGCCCTCGGCGTCCACGATGGCAGCCGCGGCGGCCAGGCGGTCCTCCTCGGCCATAGCGCGCTTGAGGTTCATGCCCACCACGATGAGGTGATACACCTGGTAGATAAAGAACAGCAGCATGGGCAGCACGATCACAATGAGGAAGCCCATGGAGCTGGACAGGAAGTCCATGACCTTGCCCATCTGTGGCAACGCGAACAGGTATTTGCCCACGATGTCGCCGTCGCTGATGATGTGCGTATCGGCCACGTCGTTGTTATCGCCCTTGGTGGTAAAGCTGCGCATGCCGTTAACCTCGTCGATGGCGGCGATGCGGTGCGTGTTGAGCGCGTACTCGTTGTCGATGATGGTATGGAACGTCACGATGTCGCCCACCTCGAGCTTGGAGGTGTCGCACTTTTTGATGAAGATGAGGTCGCCCTTGTTAAACGTGGGCGCCATGGAGTCGGACTGCACGGCGAGCGGGGTGAAGCCGGCGATGTCAGAGACGCTGCCGTCCTCGCGCGTGGCGAGCGTGGTAAACGCATACAGGGCCGCCACCAGGATGATGATCCACATGACGACGCTCAGCGCGATGGATGCGACTTTTTTAACAGATTGCATGATGTCCCTTACTACCGTGTCTGTCTAGGTCGTGCGCGGCCCGGTGGCCGCCGTGCGTATCACTGTTCCTCGATGCCCTCGATGCGCATCGAAACCGAATAGTTAGCTCCCTTTAGCATATTAGTGCAATTTGGGTCCGTTCCCTCGAGCCATATACGAACGGTTACCGGCTTGTCCGTATCTTTTATCAGGTCGAACATATCGCTGGCCGCGGTCGCCTCGCCCGAGCCGAGCCCAAAGACGGTGGCCGCGCCGGATGAACCCCCGCCCCCGTTGGGGCTGTAGACCCAGGTATGACCGTCGGCGGTAAAGCTCATGCGCATGGCGCTGGCCATGCCCTGCGTGTCGGAGCTAAACCGCGTGCCGGACACGCCGCCGTCGCCATCCTGCCCGGTCAGGCGCACGCGCAGGTCCGTGCTGCCCATAAAATGCAGCGTAAACTCCAGGTAGGCGCCGGTGGCGGGATCGGCAGTGGAGCCGTCTTCGAAGGTAAAGGTCTGATAGTCGCTCGTGGTGACGGGCTTGAGCTTGGACGCATCGATGTCCACGCCCTTTTCGCTGGCGATACGCGCCGAGATCTGGTCGAAGCCCAGGCTGTGCACGTATTCGTCGAATGCGGCGTGCTCGTCCAGATCAAAGCGCAGCGAGCCGTCGGCGTTGGCGTCGATCATGAGCATGCGGGTCTTGGCGCTATCGGCGATGGAGAACCAGGCGAACGTTGCCATGGCTATCGCCACCAGCGCAAACAGCACCAACACCACGGTTGTGGTGAGCTTGCGGCGCAGATCGGTGTCGGTGGGCGCGGCGGCTTGTGTCTGGGCGCCGTTGGCGATGGGCCGACGGTCGTCGGGCATGATGCGTGCCATTACGCCTCACCATCCAGGGTCGCAAAGAGCGCCAGGTGCAAGGTGCCCGGATCTTGATAGAGATAGTCGGCGCTATCGGGATCGGTGCCCTCGATGTAGTAATAGATATCCAAACGATAGGTCTGGCCAAGCCCAAGCGTGGCAAGCGTGTTTTGCGGACGCGCGGCCGTCTCGCTCGTGTCCAGCGTAAAGGCGGCTGGGTCCTGCGTTACGTTGGTACCGCAAGCAAGCTGGCCGTTTTGCCAACCCAGGAGCATGCCCTCGGTGTAGCCCGCCAGGCCCACAGGCGCGGTCGCGGGATGCTCGCCGCGATGACCGCTGTCGGAACTGTCGAGCTCAAAGATGTTGGTGGCAAGCACCTGGTTGCCACTCGAGATCTTGATGCCCACGCGGGCCGCGCGTAGCAGCTCGGCGTCGGCGCCCTGCGGGGCCAGCGATTCGGACAGAT
>URNI01000130.1 GCA_900549135.1 uncultured Collinsella sp. | reverse complement strand
CACTTAATGTGCTCTCCGTGCGAGCAGGACTGTCCGAGCAGGCAACCTAATGCCTTTCGGGCAGCCGCGGACCAACTTACTTCAAACCGCCGTTACGACAGCGCAATACCGCCAAGCCAGCCCCAGCGCACGCCAGAGCCAGTGCCGTAGAACCCAATGAACGAGTCAAGCGACCTCGACGTGATGGCGCCCTCGTTACTCATAACGATGCCGCCGCCAACGTAGATGCCCACGTGGCCATAGATCAGACCCGGCATGCCGGTACCGCTATGCGAGGAGTCGGCAACAATCATGCCCACCTGCAGCGCCGAGCGGTCGGAGCTATAGCACCAGGCGTTAAACATGTCGCACGCATTGCCTCCAAAGTAGCCAACGCCGGCGTTACGGAAGACATTGGTGACCCACGCCGCGCACCAGTTCTGACCCGGCGAAGGCGTGGAGTAGCACGCGTTGACGACAGCCTGCTGCTTGCCCGAGCCGGCATTCTGCTGCGGAGTTCCGGGCGCGTACGATCCACCACCCGAGCTCGAACCACCCGAGTAGGAATTGTTCTTGTTCGCGGCAGCCGCGGCAGCGGCAGCCTTCCTAGCGGCCTCCTCAGCCTGGGCAGCAGCGAGGATCTCGGAATCGCGCTGAGCCATGAGCTCCTTGACGTCGTCGGAAAGACCGTTCAGCACGGTCTGGACTTCTTGCTGCTTGGCCTGCATGTCCTGCATCTGGGCAGTCTGCTGGTCCTTGAGCTTCTCTAAGTCGGCCTTCTGCGACTCGAGCTCGGTCTTTTGCGCATCGAGCTCTTCCTGGATGGTCTGAATGTCCTCGATGGCGTCGCGGTCGCTCTTGTTGATCTTCTCAACGTAATGCGCGTTGGCGACGAGTTCCTCAAACGAGCCAGAGGCCAGCAGCAGCGACAGGATGTTCGTGCCGCCGGACTTGTAGCTGGCGGCCACGCGATCGGAAAGGTCGTTGCGCTTCTTCTTGAGCTCGGCCTTCTTTTCATCGATCTGGGCCTGCGTGTCGTCAATCTTGCCCTGGACATTCTCGATGTCGTTGAGGGTCTGGGCATTCTTGTTGGCCAGCGCCGCATACTCATTTGCGATGCTGTCGAGCTGGGCCTGAACCTCGTCGAGCTGGGCCTGGGCGGCATTCAGTTTATCGGTGGTTTCTTTGGAAGCCTCCGCCGCATGGGCGCGAGCGGGCAGGCCAAAAAGAACTGCCGCAGAAGCGGCGCCGAACAGGGCCTTGAGGGCAGTGCGGCGCGAGAGCTCCTGGGAAAGGATGGAATCGCTGTTTGGTGACATATGTACTCCGTTACATGCTTATTTATATGTCGCTCAACTCATACATATTAGCGTACATATGGCGCGTCCCAACGATTTCCACGAACGGCAGGAAACCGTATGGTCGGCGGCTCGTATGCAAACGCAAAGTCGAGGTTATGCCCACGCAAGCATTCCTATGAGTACGTTAACATATTCCTCTGCTTTTCCTGCCGCGTACGGTCTTGGAACACCCGCCTGCGCTATACTCCCCTCAAGAAGTGTTCCTGATTCGATAGGAGACTACATGTCCAAAGCACTCGACCCCAAAGACACCTGCGTCCTCGTTACCGGTGGCGCCGGCTTTATCGGCTCGCACACCGTCGTTCAGCTGCTCGAGGGTGGCTACCAGGTCGTCATCGTCGATGATCTCTCCAACTCCAGCGCCGTCGCCGTCGACCGCGTCAAGACCATCGTGGGCGAAGAGGCTGCCAAGAACCTCACCTTCTACGAGGCCAACGTACTCGACCGCGATGCGATGAACAAGATCTTCGATACCCATCAGATCGACCGCGTCATCCACTTTGCCGGCTTTAAGGCCGTCGGCGAGTCGGTGAGCAAGCCCGTCGAGTACTACCACAACAACATCGAGAACACCCTGGTACTCATCGACGTCATGCGCAACCATGGCTGCAAGTCCATCATCTTCTCGAGCTCCTCGACCGTCTACGGCGACCCGGACAACCCGCCCGTCACCGAGGAGGATCCTAAGAAGCCCGCGACCAACCCCTATGGTTGGACCAAGTGGATGATCGAGCAGATCCTTATGGACGTCCACACCGCCGACCCCGAGTGGGACGTCGTGCTGCTCCGTTACTTCAACCCCATCGGCGCCCATCCGTCGGGTCTGATCGGCGAGGACCCCAAGGGCATCCCCAACAACCTGGTGCCCTATGTCGCGCAGGTTGCCGTGGGCAAGCTCGAGGCCGTTCAGGTCTTTGGCAATGACTACCCCACTCCCGACGGCACCGGTGTGCGCGACTATATCCACGTTTGCGACCTGGCCTCGGGTCACGTTGCCGCCCTCAACTGGATGAACGGCAAGACCGGCGTCGAGATCTTCAACCTGGGCACCGGCACCGGCACCTCGGTGCTCGAGGTCGTCGCCGCCTTCTCCAAGGCTTGTGGCAAGGAGCTGCCCTACGTGATCCGCGAGCGCCGCGCCGGCGACATCGCTGCCAACTGGTGCGATGCCTCCAAGGCCGAGCGCATGATGGGCTGGAAGGCCCAGTACGACATCGCGGACATGTGCCGCGATAGCTGGAACTGGCAGAGCCACAACCCCAACGGCTTCGCCGACGCCGAGTAGTAAAAACCTACATACCGCTCTTGCCCCGATCTCACGTTGTGAGGTCGGGGCTTTTTCATGGCATGTAACCATTCGCCGAAAATCGACCAACTTTTTTATCTTGCCTGTACATGTTTAAACAACATGTTTTACAATAGGCGTATCGAATCAGAACATCGGAGGCGGACTGCACACCCATCGGCAGGCCGACCCCACAACAAGAAGGTTGGTGAGCGCATTCATGGAGCGTGCAAGCGGCGTCCTCATGCCCGTCTCATCTCTGCCCGGACCATACGGAATCGGCGGCTTTGGCTGGAATGCCTACGACTTCGTCGATTTTCTCGCCTCGTGCAAACAACATTACTGGCAGATTCTGCCCCTTACGACGACCAGCTATGGCGATTCGCCCTATCAGTCGTTCTCGGCCCGCGCAGGCAACCCCAACTTTATCGACTTTGCCGAGCTTATCGAGGCAGGGTATCTGGAGCAGCGCGATATCGATGGCGTGTATCTGGGATCCGACCCCAGCAATGTCGACTACGGTGCCATCTTTGGTGGCCGCCGTCAGATTCTCGACCGCGCCGCTGAGCGCTTTGCTGCCGACAAGCCGGCCGATTTCGATGACTTTATCCAGGCCAACGAGGACTGGCTCATCCCCTACTGTGAGTTCATGACCGTCAAAGAGGAGTGCGGTCTCAAGGCGTTTTGGGAGTGGCCCGCGGAGCTTCGCACCCGCGGCGAGGCTTCCGCCAAGGTCTGCGCCGACCATCCGGCGCGTATGCTCTACCACCAGATGACGCAGTACTTCTTCGATCGCCAGTGGAGCCGCCTCAAGGCCTATGCCAACGAGCGCGACATTCTCATCATCGGCGACCTGCCCATCTATGTCTCGCGTGACTCCGTCGAGATGTGGGCGACGCCTGAGCTCTTTAAGATCGACGCCGCCGGCAATCCGGTGAGCGTCGCCGGCACGCCGCCCGACCAGTTCTCGGCCACCGGCCAGTACTGGGGCAACCCCATCTACGACTGGGACGCCATGGAGTCCGACGGCTTCTCCTGGTGGGAGGGCCGCATTCGCGCCGCCCTCGACATGTACGACGTCATCCGCCTGGATCACTTCCGCGGCTTCGAGGCCTATTGGGAGGTGCCGTTCTCCTCACCCGATTCGTCCTACGGTTCGTGGACGCAGGGTCCCGGCCTCAAGTTCTTCAAGACGCTCGAGGAAAAGCTCGGCACGCTGCCCATCATCGCCGAGGACCTGGGCTTCCTCACCCCCGGCGTCATCGACATGCGCGACAACTCGGGCTTCCCCGGCATGAAGATCCTGCAGTTTGCCTTTGAGGGCACCAACTCGTACTACCTGCCGCATAACTACATCGCCAACACCGTCGCCTATGTGGGCACCCACGACAACGAGACGGCGCGCGGTTGGTTTGAGGGAACGGCCACCCCGCGTCAGCGCGAGCAGGCAGCCCTGTACACCCATCAGCAGGCCGGCGAACCCATGGCAGATGCACTCAACCGCACCATCGCCGCCAGCGTGAGCGACACGTGCATCTACACCATGCAGGACCTTCTCAACTTGGGCAACGAGGCGCGCATCAACACCCCTGCCACGCTGGGCGGCAACTGGACCTGGCGCATGCTCGACGGCGCCATCACCCGCGAGCTCGAGCACAAACTCACCGACTGGACCGAGACCTACTTCCGCATCCCGTCGGAAGCCGAAATCGAGCTTCCTCAATAGGAGTTACCGCGCCCGACCCCTCCCCACCGTGCGGACGCGCTTGCTTTTCCCGCGCGAGGCCACCCCAATCCCCTCGCGCGGGCTTCTTATGAATTGCAGACATGAAACAACCCATCACAGGAGAAAACATGCCCCAAATTAACCTCATGGAACTCGCCGAGCAGTCTTTTGGCACCTCGCTCGAGCAGCTCGACGACCGTCGCATTTACAAGCTGCTGGTCAAACTCGTGCAGGAGCGCTCCGCCGCCCGCCCGCTCAACAACGGCAAGAAAAAGCTCTATTACATTTCCGCCGAATTTTTGATCGGCAAGCTGCTCATCAACAACATGATCGACCTCGGCATCTACGACGAGGTTAAGGACCAGCTCACCGCCGCAGGCCACGACCTCAACAAGATCGAGGAGTTCGAGGTCGAGCCGTCGCTCGGCAACGGCGGCCTGGGCCGCTTGGCCGCATGCTTCCTGGATTCCATCGCCACGCTGGGCTTGACCGGCGATGGCGTGGGCCTCAACTATCACTACGGTCTGTTCCGTCAGCGCTTTGTCGACAACCAGCAGAAGGCCGTCCCCGACGAGTGGCTCGGTGAGCAGGACATCCTAGTCGACGATGACCACTCCTACACCGTCGAGTTCGGCGATTTTGCCGTTACCTCCAAGCTCGTCAACATCGATGTGCCCGGTTACGGCCAGCCCACCAAGAACC
>URNI01000129.1 GCA_900549135.1 uncultured Collinsella sp. | reverse complement strand
GAGAACGCTGAGCGCATCCGCAACGAAGCCGACGCCAAGGCCCGCGAGGTCATTCGTCAGGCCCTGACCGAGAAGCAGGCCGAGCTCGAGGAGATTGACCGTCTGAAGGCTTCCCGTGAGGAGTTCAAGGCCGAGTACCTCAAGCTCATCCAGCATTTCATGGACGATGCCCAGAATTCCTTCCCGTCCGACCTTATGGCCTCCACGCCGGTCGGTTCTGCGGCTTCTCCTGCAGTGACCGTTCCCGCCGCCGAGCCGCTGCCTGTCGCTGATCCGGTTGTCCCCGTGGCCGACCCCTTCGCCCCGATCGACAACTTTGCCGCTGACGACCTGGACTAGCTCCAGAGCTACAATCTAGTGCCCTTAAGAAGAGCTCGCACCTGCGGGCTCCTTTTTTGTGGTTGCATACGGGTTGGGAAACAAAACGCCGAGCTCTGCGTGCGATAGGGCAGAGCTCGGCGAAGGGCGCGTGGCAAAAGGTAGATTTTAGGGCATGAGCAAAAAACTACTTGAGGAGGAAGTCAGAGAGGGGAATGGTACGGGCCTCGCGGTGCTCGGGATCGGCGATGCGGTCGGCAGGATAGCCGCAGACGAGCATGTGATAGGGATAAACGCCCTCGGGCAGGTTGAATTGCTCACGGGCTAACTCGGGCTTAAAATGGCACACCCAGCACGTTCCCAGGCCCTGCTCCTCGGCCTCCATCATCATCTGATCGCAAACAATCGAGGTGTCGATAGCGCTGGAGTTCATCTGGTCATAGGGGCGAACCCAAGCATCGTCGGTAACGCTGCAAATGAGGAAGATGAGTGGAGCGCCAAAGATGGATCCATCACGAGCAAACCGTGGCTGACAAGCAGCAGCCTTCTCCAGAAGCTCAGGCGTATCCAACACCATCACACGGGTTGGATGATTATTACAAGCAGAAGGAGCAATACGTCCAGCCTCAACAATGGTATCCACCACAGTCTGCTCCACAGCCCGAGCCTCAAATAAACGACAAGAATACCGAGACCGAGCCAAATCCATATACGACATACAAGCCCTCCAACAATTAAAAATCAAACAAACCCAAAGTAACCCAAAGAGTACCCAAAGCAGCAATCAGCCAAACGCTCATCAAGGGCCAAAGTGTCCGAACGGGTACCAAAGGTCCCTTCAGCCAAACCCCCATTGCGCTAAACCTATCAGCCAAAGTTCCAATGGTGATACGTAAAGCGAAGGGCCGGCCACGGTTTACTTTCGAACGACTCTGCAAAGCAGCCGGAGTGAGAAAGTAAACCGTGGCCGGCCCTTCGCCGCCAGGACACGTATCCCCAATTAACTGTTCTTCATGACAATCGAATCCACAACATCGGCCACATTCTCACAGCAGTCAGCGCAGTACTCCAGGAAGGCGTATACGTCACGCCAGGCGATGACCTCGAGCGGGTTCTTGCCGTTAACGTGCAGGTTGCGCATGGCGTTGATATAGAGCTCGTCGGCTTCGGACTCGATGGTGTTGATCTGGATGACGAGTTCGCGCAGGGTCTTGGACTTGCGGTAGTTGGGCAGCTCGACCATCAGGTCTTTCATGGCGCGGCAGGCGTCAGTCACCTTGTGGGCGATGACGATGGCGTCGGGATGGATGCTCTGGATGTTGGTGAAGTAGACGCGCTGCACGACGCCCTCGATGCGGTCGAGCACGGTGTCGAGTGAGCAGCTCATCAGGTCTAGATCCTCGCGCTCAAGCGGGGTGATAAAGGCGGTGAGCAAGGCGTCTTCGAGCTCGTGGTGCTTCTTGTCTGCCGCATGCTCAATCGCATGCATCTTATCGAGCATGTCATGGATTTGCGTGGGGTCGAAGTTCTCAAAAATCTTGGTGAGCAGCTCGGCTGCCTGAACGGCGAGGTCAGCGCAAGCGACGTAGTTGTCAAAGTAGAACGAATCGGGTTTCTTTGCCATGGGTGGGTCCTTTCGAGGCGAAGACGGGTGGGCGAAGCATTGCAGTCCGGATGGACGCTCGGTTTGACTAGAGGAACATCATGAACAGCTTGGCCATGACAAAGCTGATGAGTCCGCAGGCGGGGAAGGTGAAGAACCAGGTGAACATCATGTCTTTGACGACGCCGAAGTTGATGGCTGAGAGGCGCTTGACGGCACCGACGCCCATGATGGCGCAGGTCTTGATGTGCGTGGAGGACACGGGGATGCCGGTAAGGGTAGCAAGCAGCAGGTTCGCGGCGCCTGCGAGGTCGGCAGAGAAGCCCTGATACTTCTCGAGCTTAACCATACTCTGGCCGACGGACTTGATGATGCGCTCGCCGCCCACGCTGGTGCCGATGCCCATGGTTGCCGAGCACAGCAGCATAATCCAGATGGGGATGCCGGCATCGCCGACGCCCGTCTGGCCGCTGGCGAAGGCCACGCCTAAAAAGAGCACGCCGATGAACTTCTGTCCATCCTGCGCGCCGTGCATAAAGCTCATGGCCGCGGCACTCGCGATCTGAGCGTATTTAAAGAAGACGTTGGCACGTCGCCTGTTGGCGGCGGCAAACAGAATCGAGACGAGTTTGCACAGGATCCAGCCCATGACAAAACCCAGACCGATGGAGAGCGCCAGGCCGTAGATGACCTTCATCCATTCGTGGACGTTGACGCTGCTCGCGCCGCCGAGGGCGATAGCGGCACCGGTCAGGCCGGCGATAAGGCTGTGGCTTTGCGAGGTGGGGATACCAAAACGCGACGCTGTGGCGCCGTAGACGACGATGGAGAACAGCGCCGCGCAGAGGCACGCGAGCGCCATGGTGCTGTTTCCGCCAAAGTCGACGATATGTGAGATGGTGTTGGCGACGCTCGCGTTAAAGTGCGTCATGATGAGCACGCCGAGGAAGTTGAATGCGGCGCTCATGAGAATGGCGGCGCGGGCGGGCATGCAACGCGTAGTGACGCAGGTCGCGATGGCGTTGGGCGCGTCGGTCCATCCATTGACGAAGATGGCGCCCAACGCGAGGATCACGGTGACGGCAAGGACTGGGTTCGACACAATTTGGCCGAGGAAGGCTGAGAACGTTACGTCCATATATGGGCTTTCTCGAAGTTTGCAGGCACGTTACAAAAACATGATAAATCGTATCACCTCCTGCGGGTTTCTTTACCGAGTTCTGATGGGAGAAGTGAATTTTTTGGCACTAACATTGAATATTTGCCCTGTTGACCGCGGGTGTTCTTTTTGCTAGCACGCCATGAGGACACGTGCGCGCCCCAACATCCCAAAACCACAGTCTGTTCGCTTTACAATATGCAAACATGCGTTCGATAATAGGAGGCATGGAATATCGACAGACAGACGGCAAAACTCGGCGCGTACACAAGCAGTATGTGGACGTCGTGGCTCGCATCCTCGCGGGCGGACAGGTCGTGCCGGTCACCGTCTGCTGGGTCGACGGTCGTTGCTTTACGATTGACGAAATTATCTCGACCACCGGGTTTGGCCTGACGGTCCACGGCATTCGTACGGCAACCTATAAGGTGCGTTTTGGCGGGCACGCGACCGAGTTGTATCTGGAGGACCAGACGCGCGAGCGGGCGGACGGCTCGCAGGCACACGTGATGCGTTGGTGGGTCTGGGCCTTTGATCGCACGCTCGAGGGCGAGCGCCGTAGGTAAGGACGTACGGCATTCGGGTACAATGACAGGAATCTTGTCATCTGCTGCGCCGTCTTTCACGGCACTTTTTGAAAGGACGAACCTATGAACGATATCCAGGGCTATCAGAACGGCCCCGTCGAGGGCGGCGCAAGCCGCGCCAAGGAGATGTCGCCGCGCGCGTACAATCTTGCCATGTCTGCCCTCATCTTCTTGGGCTTTTGCGCCATGGGCGCCGGCGCCTACTTTACGAGCACCATGTCGTTTGCGCGCATGATGATGAGCGGCGCCGCCTTGCCGCTGGTCTTTGGCTCGTTTATTTTGACCATCGTCGGCATGGTCATGATGTCGGCTGCCGCTAGCAAGCAGTCCGTAGGCCTGTCCCTTGTGGGCTACGTAATCTTTGCGAGTACCTTTGGCCTGACCGCGTCGTTTGGCCTTGCCAACTACGACCTGCCCACCATCAACACTGCCTTTATCGTCACGGCCGCCATCACCTTTGTCTTTGGTGCGCTGGGCGTAACCTTCCCCAAGTTCTTCCAGCGTGTGTATGGCATTGGTTTTGGCATCCTGCTTGCCACGATTCTGGTCGAGATCGTGCTGATGTTCATGGGCGTCTCGCAGTCTATCACCGACCTGATCGTGATCGTGGTGTTCGCCGGCTTTATTGGCTACGACACCTATGTGGCCACGACGGTGCCGCCCACGCTGCCCAACGCCGTGCTCATGGCATCCAACCTGTTCGTGGACATCATCAACGTGTTCCTGCGCATCCTGAACATCCTTGGTCGTCGCGACTAGTACCAAATTGCAGCGGTGCTTGCGCACGTGTAAATCGATGCGAAAGGCGGTCCTTCGGGGCCGTCTTTTTTGTACACGGCGGGGTATCATGGATGGGAAAAGCCGATAGCGGCAGCGACAGGAAAGGTGGCCACGTATGGCAGATGTCGACAACAGGAACCGTAACCGCAGGTCTAACCGAGCGGGTCAGCCCAATCCCAAGCGCGAGACGCGTGCCAAGGCCGCCGAGCGCCATGTGGCGGCTGTGTCCGAGGCCTGCGCCAAGGACATCGAGCGTTCGCTTGCCGGCGTGCGCGAATTCGACGGTATGCCTGCCGGCTTTGTCGCGGCGATGAAGGCCAAGGCCCAGAAGGCGGCGGCTGCTGAGGAGCAGGCCGCCGAGGCTGTGGAGGCTGCTGAGGCTGCCGAGGTTGAGGCCGCTGAGGTGGAGACTGCGGTCGAGCCTGAGGTGGCGCTCGGTTCCACCGAGTTGGCCGACGAGGCTGAGTCCGCGCCCGCGGAGGAGGCTGCTCCGGTCCTGCCCGAGGTCACCGTGCTTGATGCCTCCGCCACGCAGGCAATCCTCGATAACGGCCGCGGCTATGCTCAGTTCTGCGATATGGCCGTGCTTGCCTTTGCCTCGTTTACCAATCCGGGCGG
>URNI01000128.1 GCA_900549135.1 uncultured Collinsella sp. | reverse complement strand
CAGTCCTGCGCAAGACGGAAAGCACATTAAGTGCTTTCCTTTGCGTGCGGAACTCGCGACGAACTAAACAGCCAGGCACGCTATGCACGTTCGTCATCATCCCGGTAGGTATCTGATAAAAGAAGGTGCGCCGGCTTTCGCCGGCGCCTTATAAGGGGTTTAGTTGGTTGCTATCTTTTTTGCAGCCTGCTCTACGTAGCTGGCCATCTCATCGACGTCGCAGACGTCTTCGAAGCGGACGGGCTTGGACTCGAGCTCGGCGAGTTGGACCGGGGCAACCGTGTTGGTTGCCTGCTCGAGCACACGCATGGCCTCAAAGTCGTCCTCGGGAACGTCGAGGCCCAGGGCGTCGCAGCAGGCGCGCGGGAACTTGTAGGGGCTGGCGGTCGAAAGCAGCACGCGGGCCTTGGCGCCCTCGGCGGGGGCGACCTTTTCGAAGACGTGATAGCCGCAAGCGGTGTGCGGGTCGATCACGTAGCCGTTCGCGTCCCAGCAGCTCTTGATGGCGGCGCGGACCTCGTCCTCGCTGGCCCAACCGCAGCCAAAGACGCTCTGAATCTTTGCCAGCAGGTCGGCGGGAACCTCGTAGCGACCAGTCTGTGCCAGCTGCTCCATAAGGCCAGCAACGAGCTCACAGTCGCCATCGGACAGGAAGTAGAGCATGCGTTCCAGGTTGGAGCTGATGAGGATGTCCATCGACGGCGAGATGGTCGTGAAGAACGGACGGTTGCGGTCGTAGACGCCGGTGGTCAGGAAGTCAGCCAGCACGTTGTTCTTGTCGCTCGCGACGATGAGCTTGGCGACGGGCAGACCCATGCGCTTGGCATAGTAGCCGGCCAGGATATCGCCAAAGTTGCCGGTCGGTACGCAGAACTCCACGGCGTCGCCGGCCTCGATGGCGCCGGCGCGCAGCAGCTGTGCATAGGCGGCAAAGTAGTAGACGACCTGCGGCACCAGGCGGCCAACGTTGATGGAGTTGGCACTCGAAAGCACCGTGCCAGCGGCCTCCAGGCGCTCGGCAAGCTCCTTATCGGCAAAGATGCGCTTGACGGCGCTCTGGGCGTCGTCGAAGTTGCCGCGGATGCCGCAGACGGCGACGTTATCGCCCTCCTGAGTGGACATCTGCAGGTTCTGGACGCGGCTGACCTTGCCCTCGGGATAAAAGACGGTGATGCCCGTGCCCGGGGCGTCGGCAAAGCCGGCGAGTGCTGCCTTGCCCGTGTCGCCCGACGTAGCGGTGACGATCATGATGCGCTCGGCGCCGCCGTCCTTGGCGGAAGTGCGGGCCATGAGGCGGGGGAGCATCTGCAAGGCGACGTCCTTGAAGGCGCTCGTGGGGCCGCCAAAGAGCTCCATCACATAGGTCTGAGGGGCGTCAGCGCCCGGCGCAGCGTCGAGTTTGACGAGCGGCGTAACCTCTTCACTCGCGAACGTGCCGCGGTATGCCTCGTCGACACACGCCGAAATTTCTTCGGCCGTGTAATCATTCAGTAACATTCCCAACACATCTTGAGCGATTTCAAAGTACGATTTATCTGCAAGCGAGCTGATATCGACCTGCTGGGTGCCGAGCTCGTCCGAGACAAACAAACCCCCGTCGGGAGCGATGCCGGTACGGATTGCCACCTTACTTGAGCACGATAAAGTGCGTCCTCGTGTACTATGATAAGTTCCCATATAACACTGCTCCTCGGATGCCTTGGTCCCAATCGGTGAAACCATGGTATCAGAGCGTGCAAAATAGGTTCGCAGAGGCTTTTTAGAAAGGTAACCTCCAGCCCATGATTAAGATTGCCAAGTTTGGCGGCTCGTCGGTCGCCGACGCCGAACACTTCAAGAAGATCAAGGCCATCGTCGATGCCGATCCGGCTCGCCGTTTTGTGGTGGTTTCCGCCTGCGGTCGCCGTTTTAAGGGTGACACCAAGGTGACCGACCTGCTCTATCTGGTTAACGCGCACGTTAAGTACCACGTGTCGTGCGAGGAGCTGCTCGAGGACATCGGCCAGCGCTATTTTGATATCGCTGACGAGCTGGAGCTCACCTATCCCATCCGTGAGGAGTTCGCGGCCTTTGCCGAGCGCGCCCGCTCGGGCGGCTACTCCACCGAGGAGCTTGTGAGCCGCGGCGAGTACTTCACCGCTCGCCTGATGGCCGAGTACCTGGGCCTGCCGTTCCTGGACGCCGCAACGGTTGTGGCATTCCATCACGACGGTACGCTCAGCATGAACCGCACCTCCGAGCTGGTGCAGGAGTACGGCCAGCAGGGCGGCTTTGTTATGCCTGGCTTCTACGGCGCGACGCGAGAGGGCCAGATCAAGCTGCTCGATCGTGGCGGCGGCGATATCTCGGGCTCGATCCTGGCTAAGTGCCTAGGCGCCGACCTGTACGAGAACTGGACCGACGTCTCGGGTTTCTATTCTGCCGATCCGCGTATTGTTCCCGAGGCTCAGCCCATTGCGCGCGTTACCTACGAGGAGCTGCGCGAGCTTTCGTACATGGGTGCGAGCGTTCTGCACGAGGAAGCTGTGTTCCCCGTGCGCGAGGCGGGTATTCCGCTGGTCATCAAGAACACCAATGCGCCGCAGGACCCCGGTACCATCATTAGCGAGACGGCTGATGAGGGCGAGGCGGAGCCCATCATTACCGGCGTGACCGGCAAGCGCGGCTTTGTCGCCATCAACGTTGCCCGCGACCGCACCAAGCCCCGCGTTGGCTTTATGCGCCGTGCACTTTCGGTCTTCGAGCGCTATGACGTTTCCGTCGAGCATATGCCCACCGGCGTCGACCGCTTTGGCGCCGTGGTGCAGGAGCAGGACGTTCACGATTCGCTGTACTCGCTCGTGGGCGACATTCAACAGGAGGTCGAGCCGCTCGAGATCGAGGTTGTCGAGGGCTTGGCGCTCATCGCTACCGTCGGTCGTAACCTGCGCGGCCGCGCGGGTATCTCGGGCCACCTGTTTGGCATGCTTGGCCAGGCCGGCGTGAGCGTGCGTATGATTTCGCAGAGCTGCGACGAGATCAACATCATTATCGGTGTTGAGGAGAAAGACTTCGACCTGGCGATTCAGACCATCTATCGTGCCTTCTCAGACGAGAACGGCATTGTGAAGGTCTCTGACCTGGAGGCTCCCGCGCCGGTCGATCCCGCTCTGGCTGCGCTCAAAAAGTAGCGACTGCTCGGTAGATTTTGGGGTCATGTCTCAAAAATCTACGGCGGGGCGTTTCATTTCGGTTTCGTTTCGACGGGGCGGGTTTCGTGTCCGCCCCGTTCTTGTATACACTGGCAACAATAATCGGCCTGCTCGGCGTGCGGGCAAAAGCCATAACCTTTAAAGGGGGAAGCATGAAACAGTACACGGTTGCTATTTTGGGCGCGACGGGAGCCGTGGGCACCCAGATGCTCGAGTGCCTAAACGAGCAGGAGTTCCCGGTTGGCAAGCTCAAGCTGCTGGCGAGCGCACGTTCTGCGGGCAAGACCGTCGAGTTCCGCGGCGAGCAGATCGTGATCGAAGAGGCTTGTCCCGAGACCTTTGAGGGCTGTGACATTGTGCTTGGAGCCGCCGGCGACGACATCGCGAAGGAGCTGCTGCCCGAGGCCGTCAAGCGCGGAGCCGTCGTGGTCGACAACAGCCACGCCTTCCGCATGGATCCCGAGGTGCCGCTGGTCGTGCCCGAGATCAATGCCGACGATATCAAATGGCATCACGGCCTGATCGCCAACCCCAACTGCGCGACCATTATCGGTCTGGTTCCCACCTGGCCGCTGCACCAGCTTGCCGGCGTGAAGCGTATGATCGTGTCCACGTATCAGGCAGCTTCGGGCGCTGGCGCGCCCGGTATGGCCGAGCTCGAGGCCCAGCTTGCTGCCCTGGGCCGTGGCGAGGAGATTCCCGAGCCGCGCGCATTTGCCGCCCAGCTGGCGAGCAACCTGATTCCGCAGATTGGCGGCGTCAAGGAGGAGGGCTTTACCTCCGAGGAGATGAAGCTGCAGAACGAGGGCCGCAAGATTATGCACCTGCCCGAGCTGCGCGTGAACTGCACCTGCGTGCGCGTGCCCGTGCTGCGTTCGCACTCCGAGAGCATTACGCTCGAGTTTGAGCGCGATATTACGGTGGAAGAGGCCCGTGCTGCGCTGGCTGCTGCTCCCGGCGTCAAGCTGGTTGACGATATGGCTGCCGAGGATGCACACGACCGCTTCCCCATGCCGATGGATACGTCCGACCAGGACCTGATTTGGGTCGGCCGCGTGCGTCGTGACATCTCCAACCCCGAGGCCGCGCGTGGCATCACCTTCTGGTGCTGCGGCGACCAAATCCGTAAGGGCGCGGCAACCAATGCCGTCCAGATCGCTAAGCTGCTCTGCGAGTAGCGGTTGACCTGTCCGGCGGGGGCCGGGCTTAGTTTTCAGAACGTCCTCGACCATGTGTGGCGCCTTGTCCTGCTCCTTCGGAGCCGCGGACAAGGCGCCACACTGGTCTGCGGAGTGTTCTGAAAACTAAGCCCGGCCCCCGCCTGCGGTGACGCTGTTACGAGCGGCCTGCGATGGGGGCGTTGTTGGTTGGGGCCGCTGGGCTGATGGGAGCACGTGGCTGTTGCGGGCCCTGGTCCCGGCGGCGGCCTCGGCGCTTTGCGCCTGCCGCCTTGGGGGACTGCGGAGCGCGGCCGGCAGCTGCGGCGCGCTGCGCCTGCTGCCTGGGGTGACTTTGGGGCCGTGACGGCAGCTGCGGCGCGCTGCGTCTGCCGCCTGAGGTGACTTTGGGGTTGGTGCGAATCGGGGTCTAATACTTTGCCGAGAAGTGAACGACCTTATTTGGACCCCCGAAGCATTGGCATTTTTTGACCGCTATTTCCTGCGGTTTTGCTGTGCGAATCCTGCGGTTTTGCGGCCTAAAGGTGTGGATGCTCCGGGGCTTCGTTTTTACTCGTTCACTTCTCGGGAAAGTATTAGAACTCAGCTGGTAGGGATACCGCATTGGCGTCGAAGCCCCGCGTCTTCTTCGCTTGATTGGGGAAAACAGCCTCGTTTAAGTAATTGCGAGCCCACCCAGACGTATCTGTGGGGTTGTCTGCACAATTCGCGGTATTATGTTTGCGAAGTTTTGAAAGGAGCCGCTGGTGGTCACGACGACGTTTGCTTCGCCTTTGGGCGAAAT
>URNI01000127.1 GCA_900549135.1 uncultured Collinsella sp. | reverse complement strand
AGGTCACCGTCGTGGACGACCAGCTGGGCCGCCTGACCTTCACGCGCGACATGGCGCGGGCCATCTTCCATGTGCTGGGGACGCACGCCCCCTACGGCACCTACGACTGCACCGGCTCCGGCGCCGTGAAGTCCTGGGCCGACATCGCCCGCGCCGTCTTCGAGGCCGCCAACGGCAACGGGGACAAGGTCGTGCCGGTCAGCACCGCCGACTACTACGGCGGCGCCGAGGGACCCGTCGCCCCGCGCCCGGTCCACTCCGCGCTCGACCTTTCCAGGCTCGAGTCGGTCGGGTTCCACATGCCCGACTGGGAGGAAGAGCTTGGGGAGTACCTCAAGACGCTCTAGCCGCTATCAACTTTTCGAGAGTAAAAGCCGCCGTTCTTTAACGGCGGCTTTTCTTGTTGATGGCTATCTGCGCAGTGGTGCCAATAGTATTTTGCGGAAGATCTTTCACTCGCTTGGCGTGGTGGCGGACCTGCCGGGCTGGTCATCGTAGGCGTATTTGCTGTACACGTTGACCTCCCACTGCTTTTTTTCGACCTTTGCTACAGAATCTAGGATGAAGCCGGTCGCAAGGCTCAGGCCGCACAGGAACATAAACGAGGCGGCGAGCATAGCGGTGGGGAAGCGCGGGACGAGGCCGGTCTGGAAATATTCGACAACGATGGGCATGCCCAGGGCGAGGCCGAATACCGCGAACAGAAGCGCAACGAGGCTGAAGAACTTCAGCGGGCGGTAGTCCTTGAACAGCGTGCCGATCATCGCAACGACTTTAATGCCGTCGCTCACTGTGTTGAGTTTGGACTCGGAACCCTCGGGACGGTCGCGGTACTCGATGGGCACATCTTTGATGCGCCAGCGGTGGTCGACGGCGTGGATCGAGAGCTCGGTTTCGATCTGAAAGCCCTCGGAAAGCACTGGGAAGGTTTTAACGAACGGGCGGCTCATGGCGCGGTAGCCGGTCATGACGTCATCGAAGCTGTAGCCATAGATCCACTTGATCATGGCGCGGACCAGATTGTTGCCAAAGCCGTGGAAGGCGCGCTTGTTTTCCTCGGCGTAGGTGCCGTTTGAAAGGCGATCGCCTACGGTCATGTCGGCCGTACCGTTAAGGATGGGCTCGCAGAGGGCCTTGGCCGCCTCGGCGGGATAGGTGTCGTCGCCGTCGACCATCAGGTAGCAATCAGCGTCGATGTCGCGAAACATCTGGCGGCATACGTTGCCCTTTCCCTGACGGGGCTCAAAGCGGACCGTGGCGCCGTGCTCGGTGGCGATGCGTGAGGTATCGTCCGACGAGTTGTTGTCATAGACATAGACCGTCGCTTGCGGAAGCTCGCGGTGAAAGTCGTCGATGACTTTGCCGATCGTGAGCGCTTCGTTGTAGCAAGGGATGATGACGGCGATGGATTCAGAATTCACTTAATGCTCCTTATACATTCAATCCTAGAAAGTATAGCCGTTTGGGCCTGGCATCCTAAGATGTGGGTTAGTTCTCCAGTTTTGTTGCGCGAATCGTTTGCATGGCCGTCGGGTCTATACTGTTCGTTTGTCAACGATTACGAGTAAAGGAGTTGCATCCGTGTCGGATCAGACAAAGCAACAAGAAACTCGCAGTCTGCCTGCGACGTTTGCTAAGAATGAATTTGAGAAGGACGCGTTTATCCTTCGTCAGCTGGTTACCAAGGATTTTAAGATCAAGTATCGCCGTAGCGTTCTGGGCGTCGCATGGTCGGTGCTCAACCCGCTGCTGATGATGATCGTCATGGCCATCGTGTTCTCGACGATTTTTGGCCAGGGCCGCAATGGCTCAATGACGCCCGAGATGTACCCACTGTACTTGATCGTGGGTAACATTACCTTTGCCGTCATGTCTGAGTCTACTAACCAGGCCCTGACGTCGATCGTGGGCGCTGCCCCTCTGCTCAAGAAGGTTAAGGTGCACCGCTGGGTTTTCCCGGTGCAGAAGGTGCTCTTCTCGCTGGTCAACTTTGCCTTCTCGCTGGTCGCCGTCGCCATCGTCATGCTGTGGTTCCGCGTTATGCCTTCTTGGCACCTGATTCTGTTGCCGGTTTGCCTGCTGCTGCTTATGTGCTTCTGCATGGGCCTGGGCATGATGCTCTCTGCCCTTACGGTCTTCTTCCGCGACGTTATGCATCTGTGGAGCGTCGTCATTACGGCGTGGACTTACATTACGCCCATCTTCTGGACGACTGACTATATTGCGCAAATGCCGCATCTCGTGCGTATCTTGATGTATGCGAACCCCATGTTCAACTACCTGCAGTTTATGCGCGATATCTTCCTGTTCCAGACTACGCCCTCGCTTATGACGTTTGGTATGTGCGTCGCTTGGGCGGTTCTTGCGCTTATTATTGGCTATACCGTGTTCCATAAGTCCGAGCGCAAATTTATCCTCTACATCTAAGGAGTGCTGTGATGACTGAATCTGTTGTTGATTACAGCGAGCAGCCTCTGGCTGTCGAGGTCGACGACGTCACCATGATCTTTAACATGGCGTCCGAGTCGCTGACCAACCTCAAGGAGTACTTCATTAAGCTTGCCAAGCACGAGCTGTTCTTTGAGGAGTTTAGGGCGCTTAAGCACATCTCGTTTGATATTCATCGCGGCGAGGTTGTGGGTCTGGTCGGCACCAATGGCTCCGGCAAGTCTACGATGCTCAAGATTATCGCTGGCGTTCTTGAGCCTAGCGAGGGCAGCGTTAAGGTGCACGGTAACATTGCGCCGCTGATTGAGCTTGGTGCCGGCTTTGACCCCGAGCTGACCGCCCGCGAGAACATCTATCTGAACGGCGCCCTGCTCGGCTATACCAAGGAGTTCATCGACGCCAACTTTGACGGCATTATTGAGTTCGCTGAGCTTCAGAACTTTGTCGATATGCCGCTTAAGAACTTCTCCTCGGGCATGGTGGCGCGTATCGCCTTTGCAATCGCGACGATTACCGAGCCCGATATTCTGATCGTTGACGAGACGTTATCCGTCGGTGATGTGTTCTTCCAGCAGAAGTGCGAGGCCCGCATCCAGCACTTTATCCAGAGCGGCGACGTGACGGTTCTGTTCGTTTCGCACTCCATGGAGCAGGTTGAGCGCATCTGCCAGCGTGCCGTTTGGATTGAGAAGGGTGACCTTCGCATGGACGGCCCGGTTGATGAGGTCTGCAAGGCGTATCGCGAGCAGTTCAACTAGGTTATAATTACTTGCGCCTAACAGGCTTGCGCTTGCTTGGGCGTGCGGTTATTTGCTCCATTAGCTCAGTTGGATAGAGCAGGGGACTTCTAATCCCAAGGTCGACGGTTCGAATCCGCCATGGAGCACCATCGTTTATTAAGCCCAGACCGCTTGGTGGTCTGGGCTTTTTCACATGCCGGTGTTCTTTGTTCTTGCCGGGTATACGTTTAGGCCGGAGCCGTGGCGTGAGCTGCTATTGTGCTGCTGATGTGGATTGGTTATACGGCGCGCCAAAGGGGGCTGGAGCCGAGCGTGAGCAAGCCTCTGCTTATGACGCTGCCAGCATCGTGGTTCTTCGCGTCAATCGTACGCTGTGCCTGCGATATTGGATTGGCGTACGTGATCAAGAAGGCGTAACAAAAGCGGGGAGGACCAACTTGGCCCTCCCCGCTGTATCTAGTCTGCGGCTTATAGGACAAAATGTGTGTCCACGTTGGGGGCATCGGCGCAGGTCGATGCCCCTTTTTCAGCCGTTTAAATTCCGTGCCCGCTTTTAACCGCTCGGACAGAATGTGTGTCCGTTTGCCTATCGTTCCCGCAGGTAGATAACCTTTTCCGGAACCGTTAAATACCCTTTCGGAAGAGGTGCCCATGAAGGCCGTTTATTGCCCCTACTGCGGCGGTCGGACCAAGCGCAACGGCAGGACCTCATCGGGGTCCCAGCGCTGGAGGTGCACGGCCTGCGGCGCGTCGACGACGGTGAGGTACGACGACACGGCGACAAGGCTGGACGAGTTCCTCGGGTGGCTCCTCTCCAAGGACTCCCAGGCGGCGATGCCGGGCGGCGGGCGGTCCTTCAGGCGCAGGACGGCCGAGTTCTGGGAGGTCTGGCCGATGCCCGTCCCCGACGGCGAGCTGCACCGCGTGCTCTACGTCGACGGGATCTGGGTCGCGCGCGACCTCGTGGTGCTCATATGCTGCAGCGGCGAGAGGGTGGTCTCCTGGTACATGGCCAGGTCGGAGAACTCGAGGGCGTGGTCGGCCCTCATGGCGCCGATCCCGGCGCCCGACGTGGTCGTCACCGACGGCGGGAGCGGTTGTTAGCGCTAATCTAAAATTGACCACTTTCGCAAACGCATCTCGCCGAATGCGCTAATGCGCTTTCGCCGACCCCGCTAACGTACTTTCACCAACTGCGCTAACGGAACTATGCTCCGATCGGGTATCCGACCCGGGAGGAGCGGGATATGGAGCGAAACGTAATGGGAGAGCTGAACGTCTACAGGGGGTCCGGCGCGAAGCCGAACTTCAGTGAGATCGCGAGGAGGCACGGCATGGACCGGCACACGGTCGCCAAGTACTGGCGGGAGGGCGAGTCCGCCGCCGACGGGAGGTCCGCGAGGGGCAGCGCCTTCGACCCGCTCGAGGAGGTGATCCGCTCGAAGGCCCAGCTGCCCGGGATGACCAAGATGGCCGTCTACGCGTTCCTGCGCGAGGGCCGCGGGGAGGGGCTGCCCGGGTACGGCGCCTTCACCGCGTGGTGCCGCGCGCACGACGTGCCCTTCGGGGGCGCGGGCGGCCGCGAGCCGCACCCGCGGTTCGAGACGCCCCCGGGCAGGCAGCTGCAGTTCGACTGGAAGGAGGGCATGAGGCTCGTCGACTCGGAGGGCGAGGCCTTCGAGTTCAGCGTGTTCACCGCGACGCTCGGCTACTCCCGGAAGCACCGCTTCATACCGGTCAGGAGCCGCACGCTCGACGACCTGCTGTCCTGCCTGCTCGCCACCTTCACCCGCCTCGGCGGCGTCCCGGAGGAGTGCATCACGGACAACATGTCGTGCCTGGTGACCGTCTCGGGCCGCAGGAGGACCAGGCAGGAGAGGGCGTGGCGGTTCGCGCGGGAGGCCGGCTTCTGTTAGCGTCAATATAATTTTCACCATTTCCACCAACGCATTTTCGCCAATCGCGCCAACGCGGATACGCC
>URNI01000126.1 GCA_900549135.1 uncultured Collinsella sp. | reverse complement strand
TAACGTTGATGCTCTGGGCAGCGCCGACGTTCTGAGCGACCGTACTCACCGAGCTGGCCATGGCCCTTGCCACCTCTGCCGTCTCCTCGGCATCGGTGCCCGTCACCGAAAGCGTGATGACGCGCGTCGTGGTCTCGGAGGAAACGGAAATCTTGTAGTCGTCCAGATCGGCGAGGCCCAGATCCTTGGCAGCACCGCCCTTAACGCTATCGCTATCGAGCAGCGTGGCGATATCGTTGGAAAGCATCTGGCTCGCCGAAAGATCGTTGTAGCTCATCTGACCGCTATCGTCGGTCTTGGCGAGAACGTACATGCTCGTCGTGGCGGTGTAGGTGTTGTCCATCATAGCGAAGGAGACGACGCCCATGGCGATCGCGCAGACCACCGGAAGGGCAATGACCAGCTTGAGGTGCTTTTTAAGCAGCTGGAACAGTTCGAGAAGGGTCATGCAGCTTGCCTTTCATTTCCCTAGTTCGTATCGACAAAACTGCTCATATGATATCGCATCTTTCTGCCATGCCCGAACTCTATACATAAGATACAGTGTCCGCTCGTAAGTTGCACAACAACTTACGCGGCAGCGGAGGCGCGGGCGTATCGTCTAATCCTCGGTTTTTGCCACACAGCTACGCGAACGGTCCCTCTTGTTGCACGGGAAACGTCACCGTAATGGTAGTCCCCACGCCCGGTTCACTCGACAGGTCAATCGCGGCATGATGGTACAGAGCGGCATGCTTAACGATGGCCAGACCCAAGCCTGTTCCGCCACGCGCCTTAGAACGACTCTTGTCCACACGGTAAAAACGCTCGAACACTTTACCCTGCTCTTCGGGCGCAATACCAATACCCGTGTCAGCAACAGACAGGTACGGACGGCCCTCATCGTTGGTTCCGCAGCGCAGCGTGACCGTACCGCCAGGTTGGTTGTAGCGAATGGCGTTGCTTGCAAGGTTATAGATCAGCTCGTCGATCAGGCGCGACACGCCTTCGATCACCACGGGCTTCGTCTCGTGCCCAATGGTCGCATTCGACTGCCGGGCAACCTGCTCAAGACGCTGTTCCACCGTCAAAATGGCGCGAGAGAGCTCGATAGGCTCCGTGGACCCAATGGGCACCGCCTCGCCCTCGGATGCTCGCTCCGCCTCGTCCAAGTTGGAAAGCGTGAGGATGTCGTTGACGAGCGCTGCCAGGCGGCCCGCCTCGCGGTAGATGCGGCCGCCAAAGTTGCGCAGGTCGTCCTCGCCCTCGACCATGCCGTTTGCAATAAGCTCGGCATAGCCCGAAATCGCGGTAAGCGGGGTCTTGAGCTCATGAGTGATATTGGCCGTGAACTCACGACGCATGCGGTCGTTATCGGCCAGCACCGCCATCTGGCGTTTAAGCTCCTGGCGCTGCGACTCAATGCGCTCGAGCATGGGAACCATCTCGGTGTAGGCATGTTCATAGCTACGACGCGGGTGGTCCAAATCGACCTCCTGCAGCGGCGCAATGATGGCACGGGATTCGCGGCGCGCAAGGAAAAACGAGAGCACCGCGCCCGCCGCCGCGATAAGCAGCATCGGCGCCACCAGCGAAAGCAAAATCGCCGCAACGCCAGGCTGGGCCTGTGCCAAACGAACGACCTGACCGTTATCAAGGGCGACGGCTCGATATAGCATAATCTCGTCGAGCGTGGTGCTCGAGCGCTCCGCGGAGCCCGAACCGCTCTCAAGGGCCTCAATAACCTCGGGACGATCGCCATGGTTGGGCAACATGGAGGGCGATGCCTCGTTGTCGTAGGCAACCGAGCCGTCTTGGTTGATCAACGTAATGCGCAGGTCCTCGCGATCGAGGCTTCGCAAAAATGCGATGGGCTCCTGCTGCTCATTTAAGGCGGCGGCAATAAGCTCGGTTTCTTGCGAAAGGTTGGCACTCGTGGCGTCTGCCAAAGTGTTTTGCACAAAGAACGCGCCCAACACCGTAAAGGCAACAATCACCGCCATGGCACAGATGAAAATCGTCGCGAACACGCGATGGGAAAGCGTGTGCTTTCCCTGGGGGGCGAAGACCACGGGCTACTCCTCCGATGCGGCAGCTACGGAATCTGCGTCTTCGCTTCCGTCGTCGGCAGAAGGCTCCGCCAGGCGATAGCCCACGCCGCGCACCGTCTCGATAGCGCTGGCACGCTCGCCGAGCTTTTGGCGAAGCGTCTGTACGTGAACGTCGACGGTACGCGAGCCGCCGTCGAAGTCCCAGCCCCACACGCTCTGCAGCAGCGACTCACGGGTAAAGACCACGCCGGGCTTGCGCATAAGATATTCGAGCAAATCGAACTCACGCAAAGTAAGCTTGAGCGGCTCGCCAGCAACGGTCACCTCGCGATGGCTGGGCGAAAGCACGATATCGCCCACGCTGAGCACATCGCTCGCCTGCTTGACCATACCGCCGCGGCGCAGCAGCGCACGGCAACGGCTGGCAAGCTCCATGAGCGAAAACGGCTTGGTCAGATAGTCGTCGGCACCGCCATCGAGCGCCATTACCTTATCGAGCTCGGTATCCTTGGCAGTGAGCATCATGATGGGCACCGTCGCCGTCAGGCGGTCGGCGCGCAGGCGACGCATAATTGCCAAACCGTCGGTATCGGGCAGCATGATGTCGAGCAGGACGGTATCGGGTACCCGTCGCGCCACGGCGGCCTTAAACTCGCCATCGCACGAAAAGCCTTCGGCCTCGATTCCCTGCTTGCGCAGTGCATAGACCGTCAAATCCCTGATGTTGTCATCGTCCTCGACGTAATAGATCATGTTGAACCCCTTTGCGGCCGATATGACCGCATCTTAACCCTAAAGGTGCCTGTACTAGATGGTATCAGCCAAAACGGCCCGTCAAATAATCCGCCGTGCGCGGATCGATCGGGTTTTTGAAGAGCTGGGCAGTGGGCGCATGCTCCACCAGCTCGCCCAGCAAAAAGAACGCGACCGAGTCGGAGATGCGCGCAGCCTGCTGCATGTTGTGCGTAACGACCACCAGCGTGCAGGTCTCCCTGAGCTCGCAGGCCAGCTGCTCCACCACCAGCGTCGATACGGGGTCGAGCGCCGAGGTCGGTTCGTCCATCAGCAGAATGTCGGGCTGCACGGCCAGCGCACGGGCGATGCACAGACGCTGCTGCTGGCCGCCCGAAAGACCCAGACCCGATTCTTTGAGCTTGTCCTTGACCTCGTCCCACAGAGCGGCGCGTCGCAGGGAGTCTTCGACCAGCTCGTCGAGCACGACGCGGTCGCGCACTCCCATTCCGCGAGGACCGTAGGCGACGTTGTCGTAGATGCTCATGGGAAACGGGTTAGGGCGCTGAAACACCATGCCCACACGCTGACGCAGGCGGCAGATGTCGTAGTCGCCCAGGATATCCTGGCCGTCGAGCGCAATCTTGCCCTCGATGCGGCAGTCCTTGATGCCGTCGTTCATGCGGTTAAAGCAGCGCAGCAACGTGGACTTTCCGCAGCCCGAAGGCCCGATAAACGAGGTGATCTGCTTGTCGCGAATCTTGATATTCACGTCCTTGAGCGCATGATGGTCGCCATAGAACAGGTCGAGGCCCTCGACATCGATGCGCGTCGGCGAGGCGGCAAGATCCTCTGCCGTGGGGCGAGTCGCATCCCCAACCTCGCGCTCGTGCGCGGCCTCGGCCTGCGCTTTCATGAGTTCTTCAAGCTCCGTGGGCTCCACAGCCGCAGCAGCCGTCATACCGCATACCTCCACATCGATATCAATTCAGCAGTATCGATAGTAGAAATCACGGCTCATATGCACGTGAGCGCATTGTCAAGTGTTTGTAAGGGCACGCTGACTATGCGGCGGGCAGCTCGATGGTGAATATCGTGTGTTCGGGCGTCGATTCACATGCAACGGTACCGCCGTGTGCCGCGATGATCTCCTTGGCAATAGCAAGGCCCAGACCGGCACCACCGCGATTGGTCGCACGCGCCGCATCCAGGCGATAGAACTTCTCAAAGATCACCTTGAGCTTTGCCTCAGGGATGGGATCGCCCTGATTGATAAAGCGCACGCGCACGCCGCCATCGTCTTGGCGTCTGGCCTCGATCGTGATGGTCGAGCCCTCATAGCTATAGGCAATAGCGTTTTTCATGATGTTGTTGAACACGCGAGCCATTTTGTCGCCATCCACGAGCACCGTCAGGTCCTCGCGAATATCAACTTGGGCTTCCTTATGCTGCTCGTTGAGGATGGGATAGAACTCGTCAGCCACCTGAGCCAGCAGCAACCCCAGATCAACATAGCCGCGCGTGAGCACGATATCGTGGAAGTCAAAGCGCGTGATATCGAAGAACTCTTCGATGAGCGCATCGAGCCGGTGCGCCTTGTCGAGCGCCACGCCCGTAAAGTACGCACGTTGCTCAACCGGCAGCTCAGGAGCCTCTTGCAGCAGCGAAAGATAGCCCACTACGCTCGCAAGCGGGGTGCGTAGGTCATGTGCCAAGTACGTAACCAGATCGTCCTTGCGATGCGACTCGTCACGCAGAGCTTGCTGCACCTTGCGATCACGGTCACGCACGCGGTTAAGGGCGCCCTCGACCTCCAAGAAGTCGCCGTCGATGTTGTCCCAGGTGTCGGGGTGATCGATCAGGCGATCTTGAATACGAGCGGCCAGCACACAATCGGCATGCTGCTCGCCCTGTTCGTAGCCCTGGTAGTACAGGGCACGGCCGCACAAGAACAGCACGCACGCGGCAAGCGCCAGCACAAAGCCAAGCATGTTGAATACAAAGCCGGCATCGAACAGCACCGGCCCTTCAATGCCGCCGAGCGCCATGGCGCCAATCGCCAACGTCATGGCCCACGCGGCGCCGCCAATCACCACGCAGCGGCGCACGATCTCAAATCGATCGATCAGCAAAAAGCCGACAAGCAGCACCGCCAAGATTCCGACGATGTTGTCGATGCCAATCAGCAGCAGGCTCAGCAAAAAGAGCAGCACCGTTGCAAGCGCGCGGTTGTCGACGACCGACCTCACGTATTCAAAGAGCCGATCGGGCACCTCGAACGCTTGCTTATCGTCTTTTGTCATATCAAGATCCTCACAAGCGAAAAGCGTTATTCGATGATGTAGCCGACGCCCCAGACGTTTTTGATAAAGCGCGGCTTTTGTGCGTCATCGCCGATCTTTTCGCGCAGGTGGCGAATGTGTACCATCACCGTATTGTTGGAGCCGGGCATAAAGTCCTCGTT
>URNI01000125.1 GCA_900549135.1 uncultured Collinsella sp. | reverse complement strand
GTTGTGGAGTCGAAGGACGGTCGTGTGGTCTGCGTCGTGGACTACGCGCACAACCAGCTTTCATTCCGTTCGCTGTTCTCGTCGGTCAAACGTGCGTTTCCCGCCAGCCCCGTCATTGCGCTGTTTGGCGCCGCCGGCGGCAAGGCTCAGGAGCGCCGCGAGCAATTACCGCGCGAGGCCGCACCGTATTCCGACCTGATGATTTTTACCAACGAGGACCCCGCTCGCGAAGACCCGATGAAGGTCTGTCGTGAGCTCGCGGAGAATGTCCCCGATGACACGCCGAGCAAGATTATTCTTGATCGCGAGGCGGCGGTGCACGCGGCCTTTAAGGCGGCACGCGAGGAGTACATCAACCCCGATGCGCCCACGATTGTATTGTTGCTCGCCAAGGGCGACGAGGAGCTCATGCATGTGGGCGACGAATTCGTGCCCATAGAGAGTGACCTTTCGCTGGCGCATCGCCTGATCGATGTTACCCAGTTTGACTGATACATTGTGTTGACGACGGTGCGTTGAGGGCGCCGTCGTTCCAAGTGCGACTCGCTTAAGCGAGCCTCACTACTCAAGACCAGCCCCTTCTATGTAAACGGAGTGACCATGTCCCACAACATCCTGCCGACCGTTGCCGAGCTTTCGGGCGAGATGCGCGAGCGTCTTGCCAAGGTCAAGTATATCTTTACCGATCTGGACGCCACGATGCTCGCCCCCGGCTCGTGCGTGCTGCGCGATAACGACGGCAATCCTTCGACCAAGCTCGTCGAGGCGGTTGTCGCGCTCACTCGTGCCGGCATCCAGGTGGTCCCCACCTCGGGTCGCAATCGTACCATGATCCACGAGGACGCGCGCGTGCTCGGCCTCAACTCCTACATCGGCGAGATGGGCGGCCTGGTCATGTACGACCTCAAAGCCAACGATTGGGAGTATCTGACCGGCGACATGCCTTACGACCCCGCCTGCGGCCTTACTCCGCACCAGGTGATCGAGCAGACCGGCGTGTGCGAGAAGATCCTTGCCCGCTGGCCGCACAAAATCGAGTACCACAACGACATGTCGACCGGCTACAAGTACCGTGAGGTCACCGTCGGCATGCGCGGCGATGTGCCCGACGACGAGGTTCAGGCCATCTTGGACGAGGCCGGCTGCGGTCTGATCTGGGCTTGCAACGGCCATCTGACGCACCTGTCCAAGCCGACGACGCTCGAGCTCGATCGCGTCGAGGACGGTCGCGCCTTCAACATCAATCCGGCGGGTCTTAACAAAGGCGTTGCCATTGCGCGCTTCTGCGAGCACCTGGGGATCGAGCGCGAGGAGACGCTTGCGCTCGGCGACTCCGAGTCCGACTTCTACATGGCCGACCATGTTGGCATGTTCTGCCTGGTCGAGAACGGTCTGACGAGCGCCGGTGCCCCGGAGTTCTTGGACGCCTGCGACAATGCCTATATTACGCGCGGCAAGATTGTCGACGGTTGGGTGGCAACGGCCGAGCTGCTGGTCGCAGCCCGTTCGTAGCGCGACGCATCACGATTGGTCGCATTTTTCGAGAGAGAATCTGGTGAGGTAATGTCCGATATCGATAATATGGCCGGGGACACGCGTCCGATCGGCGTGTTCGACTCGGGCCTGGGCGGCTTGACGGTCGCGCGCGCGATCGCAACGGCACTTCCGCACGAGTCCGTCTACTATTTCGGTGACACTAAGCGCTGCCCTTATGGCACCCGCACCGAGGACGAGGTTCGCTCGTTTGCGCTGCAGGCGGGCCGCTGGCTATCGAGGCACGACGTTAAGATCATGGTCATCGCCTGCAACACGGCGACCGCCGCGGCCTTGCGTTTGGCTCAGCAAGTGCTCGACGTTCCCGTGATCGGCGTGATCGCCCCGGGCGCGCGCGCCGCCATCAACAGCACGCGTACGCGTCGCGTGGGCGTGCTCGCCACCAATCTCACCATTCGCTCGGGCGCCTACACGCGCGCCATCCAGGATTTGGATGCTGGTGTCGATGTGTATGGCTGCCCGGCTTCGAGCTTTGTCGAGGTCGTCGAGCACGAGCTCGCCTCGGGCGCGCATCTGCAGGAGCAGTGGCTCGAGAACGAGGATATTTTTGATACGCCAGCCGTTCGCGCGCTGGTTGGCGCCACAGTCGAGCCGCTGCACGATCGTGGCATCGATACCGTGGTACTCGGCTGCACGCATTTCCCGCTGCTCGTGGGGCCTATTCGCCATGCGCTGGGTCCCGGAGTGCGCGTGGTGAGTTCCGCCGAGGAGACCACGCGCGAGCTGACCGATATTCTCACGCGCCGCGAGCAGCTGGCGGGCGACGCAGCCGAGCCGCAGCATCGCTTTGCCACCACGTCTGACAACATTGCCGAGTTTGCGGTGGCGGGTAGCTTTATCTTCGGCCAGCCGCTCAAAAGCATCGAACATATCGATATCGATGAGCTGAAATAGATGTAAGGCAGCCGTCAAGGCCTTCGCCACATCTTTTGCCGAAAGGATATTTCTATGGAGTACATGCAGGTCAACCGCGCTAACGGTCGCGCCGCCAACGAGTTGCGCCCCGTTAAGCTCACCCGCGGCGTTATGAAGCACGCCCACGGCTCGTGCCTGGCCGAGTTCGGCGACACGCGCGTACTGTGCGCCGCCACCATCGAGGAGGGTGTGCCGGGTTGGCGCAAGGGCGCCAAGGCCGGCTGGGTAACGGCGGAATATGCGATGCTGCCGGCCTCGACCGGTAAACGCTGCAAGCGCGAGCATGCCAACCGCAAGGGCCGCTCCATGGAGATCGAGCGGCTCATCGGCCGCAGCCTGCGCACTGTCGTCAACATGAAGGCGCTCGGCGAGTACACCGTTACCGTCGACTGCGATGTGATTCAGGCCGATGGCGGCACACGCACGGCGAGCATTACCGGCGCCTGGGTGGCGCTGCACGATGCCCTTGCCATGTGGGTCGAGGCGGGCAAACTCGAGCGCATCCCGCTCACGGGCCAGGTTGCCGCCATTTCCATGGGCGTCGTCGACGGCAACACCCTGCTCGACTTGGATTATTCCGAGGACAGCCACGCCGAGGTCGACATGAATCTCGTCGCTACCGACACCGGCGAGATGATCGAGCTCCAGGGTACCGGCGAGCAGGCGCCCTTCGATCGCAAGCGTCTCAACGCCCTGCTCGACCTGGGCGACAAGGGTATCGCCGAGCTCATCGAGCTTCAGCGCCAGGCCCTCGCCTAACCTGCCAAAAAGGGACAGGTTTATTTTGGCAGGTTTTATCTGCGAAAACGCCGAAGTATAAGACTGTCGTAGATTGAGAGGGGAGAGGCCGAGGTCCTCGTCGTCCTCAACACGGCATTGCTATAATAGACAAGGAGGCCAGCCATGGCACTTGAGAAGATTGACATCGACACCCTCGATCCGGCGGCGACTATCGTCGTGGCAACCGGCAACGCCCATAAGCTCACCGAGATCGAGGCCATTTTGGGCAAGGTCATGCCCGAGGTGCGCTTTGTGGCGCTCGGCCAGCTGGGCGATTTTGAGGATCCCGAGGAAAACGGCACGACGTTTTTGGAGAACGCCATCATCAAGGCCCAAGCCGCGGTTGAGGAGACGGGCCTTATGGCCATTGCCGACGATTCGGGCTTGGTCGTCGACGCACTGGACGGTGAGCCCGGTGTGTATAGCGCGCGCTATGCGGGCGTGCACGGCGACGATGCCGCCAACAACGCCAAGCTTCTCGTTAACCTGGAAGGCGTGGCAGATGAGGACCGCACCGCGCGCTTTATGAGCGTCGTCGCGCTCATCGACACGGACGGTCTGGTTACCTATGGCGAGGGCGCCTGCGAGGGCGTTATCGCGCACGAGGGCCGCGGCGATCACGGCTTTGGCTACGACCCGCTGTTCCTGCCGGTCGACACGCCGGGCAAGACCATGGCCGAGCTGACGGCGGACGAGAAGAACGCCATCAGCCATCGTTTCCACGCGCTCGAGCATCTGTCCGCCAAGCTGACGGGCGAGGAGTAGGCCATGCGTGCGGTGGTGCAGCGCGTGCTCAACGCCGGCGTGACGGTCGACGGCGAGTGCGTGGGCCGCATTGGACGCGGCTATCTGGTGCTGCTGGGCGTGGGCCACGGCGACACGCGCGCCGAGGCCGACAAGCTGTGGGGCAAGCTCCGCGGCCTGCGTATCAACGAGGACGAGAACGGCAAGACCAACTTGGCGCTTGCCGATATCGACGGCGAGGTGCTCGTGGTGTCGCAGTTCACACTGTTCGCTGACTGCCGCCACGGCCGCCGTCCGTCGTTTACGGATGCCGGCACGCCCGATGTCGCTAACGAACTTTACGAGTACTTTCTGACGCTCGTCGCCCGGGACGTCGATCACGTGGCACACGGTATCTTTGGCGCCGATATGAAGGTCGACCTGGTCAACGACGGTCCGTTCACCATCGTTCTGGACACAGACAATCTGTAAGCAGTCAATTTGGGACGGGGTTTTTAGCTGCTTGCGTATGGTCGCAACAGAGTGCTATAGTATTAGAGTTTTGTCTATCTTAGGGGTATTATCCCTTTTTTGAATTGCACCCTCTGGAGGCCCTATTCATGGAAGAGATGGAAGTCAATCACGTCGACGACATCCACGAGAAGCTGACCGATATGGTGGGCGATCGCGTCAAGGTTAAGGCCAACATGGGCCGCACCCGCGTTGTCGAGCGCATGGGCACCATCAAGAGCGTCCACCCGGCCGTCTTCATTGTCGAGGTCGACGAGCGTCGCGGCCGCAAGTCGCGTCAGTCCTACCAGTATATCGATGTCCTCACCGGCCAGGTCGAGTTGTTCGACCCCGAGAGCGGCGAGCACATCTTTACCCCGCTCGGCAATCAGCTCGAGGAGCATTAACGGTGACCGATCGGTCCCTGACTCTTTCCGCACCGGCAAAGATTAACCTCTACCTGGGGGTTCATACCGAGCGCGATGACCGCGGCTACCACAGGGTCGATTCCCTGATGGCAGCCGTCGGTCTTTCCGATACCGTGACGGTCACGCCGGCGCAGGCGCTGACCGTCCAGACGGTTCCGGCATCAGACTTTCCCATGCAAAAGAATACGGCGTATCGGGCTGCGGTTGCTATGGCCGAGCATTATGCTCGCGAGGCAAACATCTGCGTGACGATTGAGAAGCGCATTCCATTGTGCGCCGGCTTGGGCGGCCCTTCGACGGATGCGGCCGCGGTCATTGTCGCCTTGGCGGAGCTCTGGGGCATTGATCGCACCGACCCAGCGCTCGACGACATTGCGCGGGGCATTGGTGCTGACGTCCCGTTCTTTTTGCACGCGAGCCCTGCGTTCTACGTAGG
>URNI01000124.1 GCA_900549135.1 uncultured Collinsella sp. | reverse complement strand
CAGCCATTAAAATTGAGCGCCCTGAGCCCATAACGGCCCAGGGCGCTTTCTTGTGGGCAAGCGGAGGGATTCGAGAACCCGCAAGGGTGCGGAGCTGAGGAAACGCGAAGGCGCCCCAAGCCCATTAGGACCAAGAGCGCCTAACATCAAGAAAATATCAGCCCCGTTCCGAAAAGCGAGCCGTCATCTACAAAATGGCGTGTGGCCCCGACGGGCCGGGCATTAAGTTTGTCGCGAGTTCCGCACGAACAGGAGGCCACTTAACCTCGATGTTTTGGACGTGACAGCGAGAGGGGCCCTGGTATGGCAAGGTGACGTGAAACAAGGCGGCGCTGACCTTCTGGTCGCGCCGCCGAAGTTGAACGTCAGATTGCCGTGCCAGGGCCCCTCGCAGCGTCAAGAAGACCGCCGTTCGGTAGAACGGCGGAGCTAATTGTTCAGCATGCGGTCGAAGCTTCCCGAGTCGCCATCCCGATAGTCTGCGGTCATCAGGATCTCCTGCGGAATACGCCCGCCCTCGCGCAGCACGTTGCGGAACTGCACGCGCGTAACCATGGGCAGATCCTTAATCGTCGCCGCCAGGTTCTGCGGCACGCCCTGGTTGGCAGCAGCGGGCTCGCACGCGCCGCCGGCCTTCACGCGACGCCTATGCTCGGCGAGCATGGCGCGGTACATGCCGGCATGCAGGCGAATCTCAACCACATTGGCATTGCGAGCCTGCTCGACGATGCGCGCGCCCTCGCGGTCGATATCGCCCACATAGTAGACGTAGTTAAAGCGATAGCCAATCTCGGCCAGATAATCGTCCAGGGCATGCGAGACGCTTGCCTTGCATCCGCCGCCAAAAATCACGCCGCCCACCTTGATGCCAAAGAGCTTGGCGTGCTTGCGGCCACGCAGCAGCTTGACGATCTCGTCGTAGGTGTCCAGGTTCTCGACCATAATGAACGGCTTGTCGGCGCCCAGGGTAAAGAAGCCCGTAAAGTGCACGGGGCGATTGGGGGCGACCTTGATCGCCTGCATGCTAATGCCCTTTTCGGTCATACGCCTGATCAGGCGCTCACCGTGCTTGCCGTCAAAAGCCTTCTCGTCGTTAAAGATCTGGTAGGCACGCTGGCGGCGCGAGGCAACCGGCGTATCGGCACCTCGGTTCTGCTCGATCCAAGCCTTGATGATTGCGATTTCCTCGGCAATCTTGCGGTTGGACATCTCGTTGTGCTGAGTGCGCTGCGGAGCCTTTTTGCCGTCCTTGCCCTCGACCTTTACGATCTGTGTCTGCTGCTCCTTGATCATAGAGAGCGCCGTAGGCGTAGGGACAACCTTGAGCAGCTGCCTGCCTAAAACGCGGGCAAGGGCAAACGCCGAGACCTCGCCGTGGACGGACGACTTGGGCTGCTGGGCAGCAGTATCTGCTGCGGCAGACTCCGGCTTCTTCTGAGACTTGCGCTTAGAATCGCCCTGGGAATTACGCTCGTGCTTCGGCATAGACGCCTGCTTCTGCGGACGATCGAACTTGCCCTCCTTCGCCGGCTGGCGCTTAGGCTGCCCCGAAGAAACCTCGGCCTTCGCATCCTCGTTCTGCGGCGTGGTCTTCTCGGTTGCAGTCTCGGCATGGAAACTGCGGCCCCCACGATGGCGACGGCGGCGAGGCTTGCTCGACGCGCCCTGCTCCGTCTGCTCATCAGTAGGCTGCTGGCCCTTGGCCTCGGCATCAACCTCAAGCTGCGGCTCAACAGGCTTTTGCTCGCGAGCCACCGGCTCAACGGCCTTCTCGTCCTGGGTGGTCGAAACCGACTCGCCCTTCTCCTGACGCTTTACGGGATACGCACGTCCCGCAAAACCACGTCCGGGACGGCATGAACCCGGAGCCTTCTTGGCAGACTCCTCAACATCGTCTGCAACCTCAGAAGACTCTTCAACCTCACGCGCGGCATCCTGCTGTGCAGCCTTAAAGTGAGCACCGCGACGGCGCTTGGGCTCTTGGGCCTCCACGGGCTTTTGCCCCTTCGTGGGCTTCTGCGACTCGGCAGCAACCTCGGTCTCAACAGCCTCAGCATCCGTCTCACCCTTTTGAGCAACGGCGCGACGGAAGCGCTCCTGCTGGGCGCGGCGCTGCGCATCGCGCTTGCCACCCCCGCCAAAACCGCCGCGTCCTGCCTTGGCCGTAAAGGCACGCACGACGTTCTCATCGAGCAACTCATCGGTATCGACATGCTCACGCGGAGCAGCTTCTTCCACAGCAGGCACGTCAGCGGAATCCTCGACGACAAAACCCTCGACGGACTCGGCAGGCTGCTCCTGGGCATCGCGGATCTCGGCATTGATGGTATAGAACGCCGGGCGCCCGTTAATGCCGCTACCCTCGATCTTGGTCACGATCTTTGCCGCGATAAGCTCATCGCGCATCGCCTTGGTGTCGCACTCCTTATCGACGGAGCGGAAAATCTGCGCCAGCGCACTCGACTTAATCTTGAGCGCCTTGCGGCAGAGCAGGTCGTAGGCAACCAGCTTGGCGCGCTCAGCAGAAAGCGACGTCTGGCTGCTCAGGCGCTCAGCCAAAGCATCGACATTGTTTTGATTATCGGAATATACCGTCTTGGCCACGGGGCCCCTTTCATATGTACACATATACGTCTATATGGTACAACGCACGCCCTTATCCACGCAAAACATCTGCGAGAACACTCGAGCGTCACCCGCTTTCGCATGAAAAAAAGACCGAGCCCGCGAAGTCGCGGACCCGATCTTTCCGAGTCATATGGATGGAACGGTTAGTCCATCAAGCTGACTAGGCCTTGGCGGCCTCGGCGTCAGCGGGAGCCTCGGCGGCAGCGGCGCGACCGTACTCGGCCTTGCCCATATCGGACCACTCGGGCTCCTCATCAGGCATGGAGCCAGCCTCCTTGCCGAAGAACTCCTTGAGGCAGTTGACGGCGACGATGAGGCCCAGGACCATCAGCAGGACGGCGAAGACGAGCTGCAGACCCTTGGTGGCGGCGACGGAAACGGCAGCCGTGGTGGCGGTAGCCGGGATGGTGCCGAAGAAGCCGTAGGCCTGGACGGCGGTCATGCAGCCCATGGCGCTCTGGACCAGCGAGGTGAAGGTGCAGCAGAGCAGGAAGACGACGGGCACGTAGAGCATCCAACCCTTGCGGCCGGTGCACTTGCAGAACACGGCGAGGGTGATCATGGTCATGCCGCCGAGCAGCTGGTTGGAAGCACCAAAGAGCGGCCAGATGTTGGCATAGCCACCAAAGGCGAGGGCGAGGCCAGGAAGCAGGGTAACGACCGTGGCGAACCAGGGGTTGCCGAGGACCTTCATGTAGCCGGCCTTGGACTCGATGGCCAGGGCATCGTTGGTCTGGGCAAAGAACTCGGAGAACGAAGTGCGGGCGATGCGGGCGACGGCGTCGAGCGAGGTCAGGGCCAGAGCGGAGACGTTCATGGTCATAAAGACGGTAGCAAGCGTGCCGTCAACACCGAAGGCCTGCATACCGCGGGAGATGCCAGCGGCGAAGATCTGGAACGGGGTGGAAGCGACACCGGCGTTGAGGGCGCCGGTACCGGCGGTGTTCATGTCGGAGAACATGATGCCGGCGACGATGATGGCAAGGATGCCGACGAAGGACTCGACGATCATGGCGCCGTAACCGACCTTGACGGCGTCCTGCTCCTTCTCGACCTGCTTAGAAGAGGTGCCGGAAGAAACGAGGCTGTGGAAACCGGAGAGAGCACCGCAAGCGACGGAGACGAACAGGACCGGGAACATCATGCCGGAGGCAGTGGAGAAGCCGGTGAAGACCGGAGCGGTGATAGTGGCCTGACCGTTGACGCCCAGGACGACGATGCCGAGGACAGCGCAGACGATCATGACGATCATCATGATGGAAGTGAGGTAGTCACGCGGGGTCTTGAGCATCTGGATGGGCATAGCGCCAGCGAAGACCAGGTAGACCATGACGACGGCGAACCACTGGAACTTATCCAGGTAGACCGGGAACTGCATACCGACGGCGAACATGAGAACCATGAGGACCACGCCGGTGACGAACTCGGCAGCGCCGGTGAGGTTGAACTTCTTCTGGGCCCAACCAAAGGCGATAGCGACGAAGGTGAACAGGATGGAGATGGTACCAGCGCAGCCGGCGGCATAGGACTTGGTAAAGTCGATGGCACCGGTAGCAGCACCAGAAGCGTCAACGGCCGGGGTGAACATGAACGTCTTGCAGACCATGTCGGTGAAAGCGGCGATGACGATGATGCAGAACAGCCAGCAGAACAGCAGGAACAGGCGACGGCCGGTCTTGCCGATGTACTTCTCGATGAGCTGAGCGAGCGACTTGCCGTTGTTCTTCATCGAAGCGTACAGAGCACCAAAGTCGTGGACCGCACCAAAGAAGATGCCGCCGACGAGGACCCAGAGCACGACGGGCAGCCAGCCAAAGGCCATGGCGACGATCGTACCCGTAACAGGGCCAGCACCGCAGATCGAGCTGAACTGGTGCGAGAACGCGGTGAAGGCGGAGACGGGCGAAAAGCTGTTGCCGTCCTTCATGCGCTTGGCCGGCGTGAGGGCCTCTTTGTCAACGCCCCACTTGTTGGCCAGCCATCGGCCATAGCCCAGATAGCCGCAGGCGAGCACCGCCGCGGCCACAACCATGAGCAAAACTCCGTTCATTACATTTCCTCCTCTAAAAAGAACTTCCCAGACATAAAAAATGAGGGCCGTCGGTTGCGCTCGACGGCCCTCATCTTCATCAGCCGCCCGTTATCGTACGGGCTAGCTGTATGTGCTAACCCGCATCAGATAATTACTACGCTGATAATGTTTAGCTGATGCGTGAACATGTCTAAGAAATCCTCTTCAATCATGATGCGAACGATCCGTGCGTGTTCACATCCCCCAGTGGTTGAAAAGGAGTATGAAACTTTAGTTACCTAAAGTCAACGCAAATATGTAATGAATTTTCAACTTTTTTGAATTTCTCGGTATAAAACGCCACTGACCTCGGACTTTACCCGACAAAAGTTTTTGCATGAGAGATGTCCCTCGGGAGCGGGCGGGCGTATACAAGGTTTCCTGCTCTACAGTCCTGCTCGCACGGAGAGCACATTAAGTGCTCTCCGGCTCGTGCGGAACTCGCGATAAACCTTGTATACGCCCGCCCGCTCCCGAGGGACTCCCATCCCAAATGCGGAGCAAAGCTCCGCACACCATCTTTTTCTTTCAGCTAAAGCACGCCGGTAATTCGACGCAGCTGGCTAACCTTGCCGGACGTTGTCGACGCCGATCCAGCCCAGAAGCTATATCGATACAGAAAGGTCCCCGGCGCTGCCCGGGCGCCAGCGGCCGCATATGAACTTTATCGCGAGTTCCGCACGAACAGGAGGCCACTTAATGTGGCCTCCGTCGTGAG
>URNI01000123.1 GCA_900549135.1 uncultured Collinsella sp. | reverse complement strand
CCGTCGACATGGGTAGTGCCGTTGAGCATCCATACGGCAAGCTGGGTGGCGGCGCGGGCGCGATCGGGTGAAAGATGGTAACCGCCAAACGACGTGGCGGTAGGATATCCGTGACAAACGATTGCCGCGAACTCGTCGTCGAGCCACACCCAGCCTTGATCAAAGTTGAGCCATGGGCCGCCCGGCTTGGTGGGGCCGGGGCGCTCCTGGTTCATGCAGTAGGCAATCGAGGCGTCTTGAGCTTCATACTTGCCGATGAAGAAGGGCCCACAATCATCGCTAATAGTGCGGAAGCCGAGCTGATCGTAGCCGTCGACGGCAAATGCAGTTCCCGGTGCCAGGCAGCCGATCAGTAAAAAGAGGACTAGGAGCAGCGATCCTGCTGTGATTGCGCTGTGGACAGAGTGCGTGGGTGTGTTGGACATGGCTGCTCCTTATCCCTCGTGCGCCGCATGGGGAGGCTGCGGCGCGTAGGATGAGGCTACCCCCGAGGTTCATGCGGGTAAGTACCGGAGCCTGACCAAAAGCTTGCCCGATTTCTGACAAATCGAGCTCAAATACAACAATCAGATAAAAGTGCAGGTAGAAGATGGTAAGAAAAGAAAGACAAAGGTCCTCATCTCCACAATTGGCGCGGTTTTCAAACGATTCTCCACAGCTAAAACAAGCATCGACACCCTTGTATCGAACAAGACAACGGCGTTATACTATCCCCCACATATGCGGGCATCGCCAAGTGGTAAGGCATCAGCTTCCCAAGCTGACACTCGCGGGTTCGAGTCCCGTTGCCCGCTCCACTCGAATTTCAGGCACGGTAACGTTTCGTTACCGTGCCTTTTTCAATAAAGTGCCGGGACTCGAACCCGACAGGGTGCGAGCGTTAAATAAACGCGAAGCGTTTATAGCGAGCAGGCAAGGGCGCCGATAGGCGACCGCAGCCGGTGCGTATTTGCGAAGCAAACACGCAGACGTCCCGTTGCCCGCTCCATGGAGCAAGGAAGATTTCGGGAATGGTAGATTCAGCCCGCTTTGCTCCCACACTTCCCCGGATCTCGGTATGCCACTGAAGCCGGCGCGGATTTGCGAAGCAAATACGCGGACGTCCCCATGCCCGCTCCAATTCCAAAATGTTAGGTTAATGCCTACTGCCCATACTTGCACCTGCGCACGGTACAATGGTTGGGTTACGACCAACGTGCCAATAACCAAAAAGGAGCCGCTATGATCGATCGCTATACCCGCCCGGAGATGGGACACATCTTTTCCCTCGAGAACAAGTACGCCATTTGGCAGGAAATCGAGGTCTTGGCTTGCGAGGCCCAGGCGGAGCTCGGCAAGATCGGCATTTCTAAAGACGAAGCCCAGTGGATCCGCGACCATGCCAACTTTGAGAAGGCGAAGGTCGATGAGATCGAGGAAGTCACGCGCCACGACGTCATTGCCTTTCTGACCAACATGAAGGAATACATCGATGCCGATGTTCCCGAGGGCGACCCCAAGCCCAGCCGTTGGGTTCACTACGGCATGACCAGCTCCGACCTGGGCGATACAGCTCTGTGCTACCAGCTCACCCAGGCCTGTGATCTGATTATCGAGGACGTCAAGAAACTCGGCGAGATCTGCAAGCGTCGTGCCTTCGAGGAGCGCAACACGCTCTGCGCCGGCCGCACTCATGGCATTCACGCCGAGCCGATGACCTTCGGCATGAAGTTTGGCTCTTGGGCCTGGGAGCTCAAGCGCGATCTGGACCGTCTTGAGGATGCCCGCAAGAATGTTGCCTTCGGTGCCATCTCGGGTGCTGTCGGCACGTACAGCTCCATCGAGCCGTTCGTCGAGGAGTATGTCTGCGAGCACCTGGGCCTGGTTCACGACCCGCTGTCCACGCAGGTTATCAGCCGCGACCATCACGCCTATCTCGCCGGCGTTCTCGCCACCACCGCAGCCACCTGCGAGCGCATCGCTACCGAGGTCCGCAATCTGCAGAAGACTGATACGCTCGAGGCCGAGGAGCCGTTCCGTAAGGGCCAAAAGGGCAGCTCAGCCATGCCGCACAAGCGCAACCCGATCACCATGGAGAAGGTCTGCGGCCTGTCGCGCGTCGTGAAGTCCAACGCCCAGGTTGCCTTCGATAACGTCGCCCTGTGGCACGAGCGTGACATTTCGCACTCCTCTGCCGAGCGCGTCGCCCAGGCCGATAGCTTCATCGCCCTCGACCACATGTTCCAGTGCCTCATCCGCGTTATCGACGGCCTGCAGCTGTATCCCGCCCGCATGATGGCCAACCTCAATAAGACCCGCGGCCTCATCTTCTCTTCCAAGGTACTGCTCGCCCTCGTCGACACGGGCATCACCCGCGAGGACGCGTACGCCATTGTGCAGGAGAACGCTATGGCAACCTGGCACGAGGTACAGGATTGTGTCTCCGGCCCCACCTTTAAGGAGCGTCTCGAGGCCGACCCGCGCTGCACCGTCAGCCAGGAGAAGCTCGACGAGATCTTTGATCCGTGGGACTTCCTCACCCGTATCGACACGGTCTTTGATCGTCTGGAGCAGCTGAGCTTCGAGTAGGTTCGGGCATAACGTTAGCTTTTTAGGGCGCTTTGCTGGTAATGTGTGTTGCCGGCAAAGCGCCTCGTTGCATTTAGGGAAAGACGGGGATAATAGTCGTCTCGAATAACATTCTGAGAGGGGATCGCATGATTTCGTTTGATTACAAGCCTCAGGGCGTGTGTGCTCGCAATATCCACCTTGACCTTTCCGATGACGGCAACAAGGTGATGGGCGTTGAGTTTACCGGCGGCTGCGACGGCAATCTCAAGGCTATCTCCAAGCTGGTCGAGGGCGCTCCTGCCGATCGCGTAATCGAGGTTCTCGCCGGTAATACCTGCGGTATGAAAAAGACCTCCTGCGCCGACCAGCTTACACGCGCTATCGAGGCCGCTCGCACCGAGATCGCCTAATGGGTATCGCCGATCACATCAAGAACGGAATATCGCGTCGCGGCTTTGTACTCGGTGGGGCTGCCGCGGGCGCTGCCACGGTGCTTGCCGGATGCTCGAAAAAAACGGGCACCAGCGATGATGCCGCCGGCGAGCCGCAGGTTATCAAGGATGATTCCAAAATCATCTCGATTACGGATGAGTACGAGGCAGTCGACATCGATCTTGAGCCGGCGGCGTCATGGACGCTGCCTCTGGGTACGCTGCTGTACTACTGCGACGGCGATTACGCCGCGGCGATGATGGCGCCCGCATCGGCACTGCACGCCAACACACTCGGTGTGCTCAACCTGGGCGATGGCTCGCTTACCACATTAATCGAGGATCCTATCGAGGGCACGGGATATGCATTCTACGATGTCCGTGCCGGCGACAGCGTATTCGCGTGGGTTGAGATGAACTTTGCCAATTCATCGTGGAAGCTCTACGGTCAAAATCTGTCGGGCGCTTCGCTCTCTGGCGACGTGGTTGAGCTCGATCGAGGTGGCAAGGACTATGATCCGCCGCTGTTTACGGCGTTCGGGTCATCAGTCATCTGGTATAAAATGCCCTCGGCAGGTGGCAATAAAACGAGTAGCGATTCGTTTTGCTATCGTCGCTCGCTTGATGAATCCAAGGCCGAGGTAATTTGGAAATCGACGGGCCGCTTTGCATCGGCCCCGCGCGCGAGCGACGGCATTTTGACCATCTCGCCGCGTGTCCGCAACGACGAGGGCGTCTACTACGGCATAACGGCAATCGATCTGACCGACGGCAACAACACCAAACGTGCCCAGCTAGTCCTTCCCTCGTCAGTCTCGCCTTTCGAGGCCGTATATATGGGCGATACCTTCGTGTTTTCTATCGAGGCGGCCTATAGTGGCGTGGGCAGCCTGGGCAATATGGGCACGTATATCGGTAACGAGGGAGGGCCGTACCTCTTCCTGTCACGCGAGCCGCTCGCATGTGCGGCTGGCAAGAAGAATAAATACCTTGTTAAGGTACAGGCGTCGCATTTCCTGATCGACACCTCTGCCAAGACCTATGGCTCGCTGCTGTCGCCCGACCGCGCTTTGGAGTATGGCGATTATCCAGCTACGGCGGGAAAGTCGGACTCATTCCTTACGTACGCCACGGTGCGCAACAGCCAGGGTATACCAGAGACAGTCACTGCACGCCTATTCTCTCTTTAAGCTTAGAGGGGTTAAAAAGGCGCCAACAGGGGAATAAACGCGTTGTAATTGTGAGTACCGCCCGCCGAGCTGCCGCGTCATAGCGGCATCTGGCGGGCTCAGGTGCGTTAAAATGGGCTTGTTCTTAGCTAATTGAGACAGGGGGGCCGTGTTATGGCTTCAGATGCAAAAAAGATTCTGCTGGTCGAGGATGAGAAGGCAATCCGTGACGCCGTCGCTGCCTATCTCGAGCGCGAAGGCTACTGGGTTGTGGGCGTCGGCGACGGCCAGTCCGCGATCGAGGAGTTCGAGAAGCATCAGTTCGACCTGGTCGTGCTCGACCTTATGCTCCCCAAGATCCCTGGCGAGCGCGTTTGCCGCACCATTCGCGATACCTCGGATGTCCCCATCATCATGCTGACGGCTAAGGGCGAGATCGAGGACCGTATTATCGGTCTTGAGCTCGGCGCCGACGACTATCTGATTAAGCCGTTCTCGCCGCGCGAGCTCGTCGCCCGCGTTCGCGCTCTGTTCCGCCGTGCCCATCAGGCCGACGAGCCCGCCGTCGAGGTACTCGACTTCGGCGATCTGGTCATCGATATCTCGGGCCACAAGATCTTGGTCGAGGGCAAGGAAGTCGATCTGACGGCTTCCGAGTTCAAGCTGCTCACCACGCTTGCTCGTCATCCCGGCCGTGTGTATAACCGCATGGAGCTGGTCGAGAAAGTGCTCGGGTATGACTTTGAGGGCTATGAGCGCACCATCGATAGCCACGTGAAGAATCTTCGCGCCAAGCTGGGCGATGATCCCAAGAAGCCCAAGTGGCTCTACACCGTCCATGGTGTCGGCTATCGCTTCGAGGCTCCGGCCAAGACCGATAAGTCGGACGAGAAATAGGGAAATCACATATGACACCTGCGCGCTTTGAAATCGGACAAAAGCACAAGCAGGAGAGCGAGGCGGGTTCCAAGGCTAGTTGGAACACGCCTCGTTCCGATTCACGGCCAACGATGAGCTATCCCTCGCGCATGGCACTTGCTTTTGCTCTGACATCGCTCATGACGGTATTGGTGCTGGTGGGCGTTGTCTCTGTTGTGTGGGGCACGGTCTTTTCGGATTACACACGCTCCAATATCGTCGAAATCGCAAATTCTGCTGCCGAGAAGTTGGCGACCTCATATGAGGAAAACGGCTCTTGGACCGCGGGAGAACTGCGCACGGTCGCAACGTCGAGTTTGGTTTCCGACGATCTGGGTATGCAGGTCGTCAA